>CAZIXN010000171.1:3912-6161 GCA_964543215.1 uncultured Phycisphaera sp. | reverse complement strand
CGCGGTCGTTCGAAGTACGGCGTCAAGAAGCCCAAAGGCTCCAAGTAATCGACGACGCCTGCAAATCGACCACGCGTTCAAGAGGTTCAGCAACCTCGTTCTAAAAAGTTTCAACGGCAAGTAATCGCACGCACCGTGCGGTGAACGAGGTGAAGTGATCCGAGTGTTTCGGACCACCGACCCCGACAGCCAACCTCAAGGAGTGCCCACCATGGGTCGCGGATTCACCAAATCGGAAGAACAGCTCAAGCCCGACCCCCGCTTCGGCGACAAGGTTCTGGCCCGCTTCATCAACTGCGTGATGCAGGACGGCAAGAAGACCGCCTCCCAGCGCTGCGTCTACGGCGCCCTGGACCTGATCCAGGAACGACTCGAAAAGGACAAGGTCGAAGGCGAGCCGCAGGCCATCGAGATCTTCCGCAAGGCCATCGAGAACGTGAAGCCCAACGTCGAAGTCCGCTCGCGGCGCGTCGGCGGCACGAACTACCAGGTGCCCATGCAGGTGACGCGCAAGCGGCAGCAGTCGCTGGCCTTCCGCTGGCTGATCACCGCCTGCCGCAAGCAGAAGGGCAAGCCCATGCACATGAAGCTGGCCCGCGAGATCTGGGACGCCTACAACAAGGAAGGCCAGGCCATGAACACCCGCGACCAGATCCACCGCATGGCCGACGCCAACAAGGCGTTCTCCCACTTCGCCTGGTAATCCAGCCAAAACCTCCATCCCCGCAAAGCCCGCGTTCTCCGAACGCGGGCTTCTTTGCGTTTTGTCCTAACATGACCTTCATGCACGACGCCACCCACAGATGCCGACTGGTCTTCGCCGGTGACAGCGCCGAACATCCCTGCCTCTGGAAGATGTCCCGGCAGTTCCCCGGCGTGCAGTTCGACATCCGCCTCGACGAAACCATGAGCCGCGGCGTCATGGTCGTCAATTTCTCCGGCGACGCCGACGACCTCGAACAGGCCTGGCAGTTCCTCCGCGATCAGGGCGTCGAGGTCCACACCATCGAAACCATCACCAAGCCGTGACCGCCTTGGGCCCGGAACCATTCGCGCGCTACGCCCGCCAGATCCGCCTGCCCCAGGTCGGGCAAGACGGCCAACGCCAACTCGCCGACGCTTCCGTCCTGATCGCCGGCTGCGGCGCGCTCGGCTCGGCACTGGCCGAATCGCTCTGCCGCGCCGGGGTCGGCTGCGGCGATGGCCGACTGGTCATCGTCGACCGCGACATCGTCGAGCGGTCCAACCTACAGCGGCAGAATCTCTTCGACGACCTCGACGCCGACGAAGCCCTGCCCAAAGCCATCGCCGCCCAGCGACGCCTCCGCGAAATCAACCCGACCGTGAACGTCGAAGCCCACGTCGCCGACCTCGACGCCGGCAACGTCGAATCGCTCGCCGGCTGCGCCGACGTTTCCCGGAAGGTGGACGTCATCGTCGATGGCCTCGACAACTTCGAGACGCGCTACCTGCTCAACGATGTCGCCGTGAAGCACGCCATCCCGTACGTCTACGGCGGCGCGGTCGGCACCGCCGGTACGGCGATGGTCGTACTCCCACACTCCGCCCCGCCGGAGATTGAGCAAGCGCAACGGGGCACGCCCTGGGAGAAACTCGGCCTGGCCACGCCGGACCTGCGCGACCTCTTCGAGGCCCTGCCCCCGGCCGGCTCGTCGGCGACCTGCGACACCGCCGGCGTGCTCGGGCCCATCATCGCCACCGTCGCCGCGTGGCAGGCCACCGAAGCCCTGAAAATCCTGCTTGGATGCTGGGCCGCCGTGAACCGCCGACTGCTCAGCATCGACCTCTGGGACAACCGCATCACGCAACTGGACGTCAGCGCCGCGTTCGCCGCGTCGTCGGGCATCTGTTCCAAGCAGCGCCGCTTCGAATTCCTCGAACGCGCGACGCGCGGCGGCACCGTGAAGCTCTGCGGCAGAGACGCCGTGCAGGTCACGCCCGCCTCGCCGACGACGATTGACTTTGCCGCGATGGTCAAGCGCTGGGCGGGCATCGTGGGTGAGGTGCGCGCCGCGCCGTTCATGGCTCGCGCGAAGCTCATCGGCGAAGACGACGGCCTCACGCTCACCGTCTTTCAGGACGGTCGAGCCCTCGTGCAAGGCACCGACGACCCCCGCCGCGCCCGCACCATCGTTGCCCGCTATCTCGGTGCCTGACCGGAACGCGCGTCACGCCGCCGAGTCCGGCCGCAACAACTGCTCACGCTGGATCATCACCTTGAGCGTGTG
>CAZIXN010000171.1:0-3812 GCA_964543215.1 uncultured Phycisphaera sp. | reverse complement strand
ACCATCAGGATCGCGTTGCTGGACGCGATGAACGAAAACGGCGTCGTGATCACCTCGTCGCCCGGCCCAACGCCCAGCGCCAGAAGCACCAGATGCAGACCCGCCGTGCCCGACGACACCGCCACGCCGCGCGACCGATCGCTCCGCAGCGCCACCAGGTCCTCGAAACGCTCCTGCATCGGCCCGATGCTCAGCCGACCGCTGCGCAGCACGTCCACCACGGCGTCGATCTCGGCGGCGGTCAGGTCCGGCAGACTCAGGGGCAGGTCGCTCATGCCACGATTATCGGGAAATCGCCGGGCTTTGCACCAAAGCGATCACCGGCCCGCCTCATCCCACACCAGCCGCCACGCGGCCCGCACCCGCAGCGCCTCGAACCGCTCGCCGGGCAGGCCTAGCGCGATCGGGCTTTCCGGTGAATCGCGTAGCCGTTGAAGCCGTTGCCGCTGCGTCGGGGTCATCGCACCGCCCGGGAGCTCGGCTAAGAGCAACGCACATGCAGCCGCGAGCGACGGCGCGACGGCGTCGGGGAGATCGATCGGCTCGATGGCCAGCAGCGCTCGCTTGGTCGCGCTGCCCACGCCCGCAGGCCAGCCCGTCGCAACCAGAACCAGGTCGCCGACCGACGCCGCGTCACGCTCGGCGATCCAGCCGGCCAGCATCGTGTCGCGCCGCGTCGGATCGTGACGCAGCCAGTCGCCCAACGAAACCAGACCCGCCGGCCACGACGTCGCGTCGCCGCCGGCCTGTAGACACTGGCGCACCGATGCTTGTGCAAAGCGATCCGCGGGATCGCGCATCGCCCGTTCGGTTCCAAGCCATCGACTGACCGCTTCCACGACAGCCGGCGGGGCCGTCGCAAACCACGCAGACCACCTCGCCTCGGACATCGGCTCTTCGCTCTGGACGAGCCGCAGCCAATGCCCCGTGGCCGACGCCCACGGCTCGGTCGCTTCGCGCAGCGTCACCACGACCTCCTCCGGCACCACGCCCGCCGCCAGCACCGCGATGGCCACCAACTCCGCACGCTCCCGCGCATCGCCCGCCGCGAACATCGAACGCCAATCCAGCGCCGCATTCGGGTACCCCGCCCGCAGCGCGATGCCCAGCCAGTCGGCCGCGTTGGGACGATCGTCGTGCACCGGACGAAACATCAGGGACAGACTCACCAACCGCTTTGAGGGTTGCGACTGCGCCAGCGTGAACACCGCCTGCAGCTTTTCCCGGTCGCGCGGGCCGGGGGTGCTCGAGCCGCTCAGGCGGATCAACCAGGCGTGGCCACGCTCGTCGTCGATCTCGTTGAGCAGCACCGCCGCGGTGGCCGAGCGCATCGGCTCGGCGGCGTCGAGCTGCTCGACCAGCCACGGCACATCGTCGACCCCGCCGGTGTCGCGAAAGGTGTACCACGCCAGCGCCATGCGCTCGGCATCGGTCCACCCCGGCCAAAGCCGAGCCTGCGCCACCGCACGCTGGTCGAGCATGCGCCGCGACAATGCCTCGGACAAAAGTTGTTCGCGCTCCGGGCCGGCCGGGACCGAGACGATGCGATCGATCGGCATCGTGCCGTCCTTCGCGAGCCTCGCCGCGCTCATCCGCGCCGACACGCGCGTCGCCCACGTCTCCCGACCCGCGGCGTCGGACCACGCTTCCAGCAGCGGAACAGCCCGCGCGTCCCCGGTCATCTCCAGGGCGTGGATGGCCGTCCGCCGGTCGATGCCCGAGGCTTCCAGCCACGCCTCGAACCGCGGGATCGGGTCCGCCCCAACCGCGACGGCCCCCAGCAGCAGGCCGATCAGGAGGACCCTCTGTCGCATCGGCCCATCGTAAGTCTCCAAGCCGTGCGCCGCCGCGTTGACCCCGTCGCCTCCCCCCGCGACACTGCGTCGCTCCCTATGACCACGCCGTCGCCCCGCGCCAACCTCGCCGACCTCCACGCCTACACGCCCGGCGAACAGCCGACGTGGGCCGACACCGCGCATCCGACGCGCCCCACGATCAAGCTCAACACCAACGAGAACCCCTACCCGCCGTCTGGCGCCGTGCTCGACGCCATCCGCGCCCTGCCCGCCGAAGCGCTGCGCCTCTATCCGCCGCCCACGTCGGACCGCTTCCGAAAGATCGCCGCCGACACGCACGGCCTCACGCCCGCCCAGCTCCTGCCCACCAACGGCGGCGACGAACTGCTCCGCCTGCTCATCACCTGCTACTGCGAAACGCAAACTTCCGGAGCTTTCGCGGCTTCCGGGGGCGGCATCGGCACGACCGACCCGACCTACTCGCTGTACCCCGTGCTCGCCGCGATCCACGGCACGACCGTCACGCCCGTGTCGCGCCAACCCAGCGACTTCGCCCCGCCGCCCGCCGAGCAACTCGCGACGCAGTGGAACGACGCCGGCTGCAACCTCGCCTTCTTCGTCAACCCGCACGCGCCCTCGGGCCGATGCGAATCGCTCGATTATCTCGAAACCCTCGCCCAACACTTCCGTGGGCTGCTCGTGATCGACGAGGCCTACGTCGATTTCGCGCCGCACGATGCGGTCGAACTCGTGCAACGCCGTGACGACGTGATCCTCCTGCGCTCGCTGAGCAAGGGCTACTCGCTCGCGGGCCTGCGCTTCGGCTACGGCATCGCCAATCCCGCCATCATCGCCACGCTCGACAAGGCCCGCGATTCCTACAACCTTGACATCCTCGCCCAGGTCGCCGCCGCCGCCGCGCTCACCCATCGCCAACACGCGCGAACATCCTGGCACGCCGTCATCGAGCAGCGCGGCATCCTCACCGAGCAGCTCCGCACGCGCGGCTTCGTCGTGCTCGACTCGCACACCAACTTCCTGCTCGCCACCCCACCCACCCCGAGCAAGCCGGAAGCGTCGCCTTCCGCCGAAGCGCTCTACGCCGGCCTCAAGCAGCGCGACATCCTCGTCCGCTATTTCAACGCCCCCAACCTCAAAGACCGCCTCCGCATCACCGTCGGCACGCCCGAGCAGAACGCCGCGCTCCTGGCCGGCCTCGACGCTCTTCTCACGAAAGCCTGACCCACCATGACCCGCGCCGCCACCATCGCCCGCAAAACCAACGAAACCGACATCGATCTATCGATCGACCTCGACACCCCCGCCCCTGGAAGTTCCGAGCACATACGCACCGGCGTCGGGTTCTTCGACCACATGCTCACCCACGTCGCCAAGCACGGCCGACTGTCGCTCCGCGTCACCTGCGACGGCGACACGCACATCGACGACCACCACAGCGTCGAAGACGTCGGCATCGCGCTGGGCGAAGCGCTCACCAAAGCCCTGGGCGACAAGCGCGGCATCGAGCGCTACGGCTCGGCCGACGTGCCCATGGACGACGCCCTCGCCCGCGTCGCACTCGACCTCTCCGGCCGACCGGCCCTGGTCTTCCACGTCCCCTGGACCGGCTACGGCGCGCAGGTACCCACAATCACCGGCGAAAAGATCGGTGCCTTCGACGTGCAGCTCGTTCAGGAATTTTTCAACGCCGTCGCCACGAACGCGAAGATGAACCTGCACATGGAAGTGCCCTGGGGCCACAACAACCACCACATCGCCGAGGCCCTGTTCAAGGCCTTCGGCCGGGCGCTGCGCCAGGCCGTCGCCATCACCCACGACGACATCCCCAGCACCAAGGGCGTGCTCTGAACGCTCCTCATAAAGCGGCGGCCGGTGGCCGCTGCGGAATCGCGAGACGGCCAGGGTGCGCCAAGCGATGCGTTGAATCGACCATCCACCGCGCATTCGGCAACGGCCACCGGCCGCCGCTTTATTTGACGAGGTTCAGTAGCGGCG
>CAZIXN010000170.1:0-6214 GCA_964543215.1 uncultured Phycisphaera sp. | reverse complement strand
CGGGCCGGCGCGGTGAAACAAACGTTCACTTGCAAAGGACCGTTGAGGCGGGCGATCGGGTGCTTCATGGATGAAGCGAGGTATTTCCGGTTGTGCCGGGCGTCGGGCCGGGATCTTTGAGTCTCGAGTATCCGCGGCGGCTTGCGGGCAAAAAGCCGACCCGAAATGCGAAATGATCCGTGGCGGGAGCGGTGCGCGCGTAAAGAAGCCCACGGATTCATTCCGTGGGCTTTGGGTGACTGGGTGTGTGACGTGTCGTTTCACTCGCGCAGGTCGAGTCCGTCGAGCATGTCCTGGGCCTGTTTGGCGGTGGGCGTGTCGGGGTACTGTGCGATGAGCTCGCGGAGAACTTCGGCGGCCTGTTCTTCGCGGAAGCCCGCGGCGTGGCCCTGGGCGAGGAACAGCATGGCCTGGGCTCTGCTTTCGGCGTCGGCGGCGGCGATCTCGGCCATGAGCGCTTCATCGGCTTCGTAGCGCAGGGCGTGGATCAGCGCTTCGTCGGCCTCGGGCATGCCCAGCGCGATGTTGAGCACGGAGCTGAACGTCTTGTACGCCTCGGCGTGACGCTCGCGCTGGGCGTCGCGGAGGCCACGGCTGACGCGCGGCTCGATGCGCGACGCCTCGGCCATGGGTTGACCGGCCATCGGATCGACCGCGGCGGCGGCGGCGAGGTACGCGTCGAGCGCGAAGCCGGCCTCGGGCAGCGCGTCACGCGCGGCGAGCAGGCCGGCCTGGGCGTGGGCGCTCAGCGACTGGATCACGCGCGACCAGCGCTGGCCGTGCGCGGCCACCAGCGGATCGGGGTGGCTCGCGGGGTCGATCGTGGCCAGCGCGGCCAGCGCGCCGGCGTAGTCGGGCGGATCGGCCGTCCACGCGGTGTCGGCTTCGAGCAGCGCGGCCCGGGCGGCCTGCACGGCGGCGGTCTGCGTCGCCAACGCGGCGAGCGCGGCGGTGGCGTCGAGCTCCTGGCCGGCGGTCGCGGCACGGCGGGCCTGCTCGGCGAGCAGCGCTTCCCGCGCGGCGGCTGGGTCCGCTTCAGACGCTTGGGCGTCGGAGTCGTCCGTGGGTTGGGCCTCGGCGAGCGTCGCGTCGGGCAGTGCCGTGGGCGGATGCGTTTGGAGGAAACCCAGCAGCGCTTCGGGGAGCTCGCTGGGGTGCCCTTGCCACAACGCTTCGCCATCGGGAGAAACGACCCACACCGACGGGATGGCGTACGCCTCGTCGAAGAAGCGGGTGTCGAGCGCGGGCATCTGGGCGTGCGCGAGCACGTGGTCCCAGGTCGTGCCGGCGGTGAGGCTGGCGGTCGCGCCGGCGAGCATCGTCTGAGCCATCACCGTGCCTTCGTTGGGATCGTCGAGGCAGATGCCCACCATCGCCACGCCCAGCGGCGCGGTGTGATCGAGGATCGCGCGGAGCGTTTCGAGTTGCCGGACCGACGGGCGGTGCCACGTGGACCAGAAGTGCACCACGAGCAGCTTGCCTTGATAGTCCTGGGCTTTGATGACGCGGTCGTCGAGGGTCTTGGCGGCGAAGCGGACGGGGTCGCCCGGCTGGAGCGCGTGGCCAAGCGGCGCGGCGGCGACGCAGAACGCCAGCAGCGCGAGCGGCGTGAGCGGCGTCGTAACGGTTCGGAAGCGTGCGGGCATCGTGGGTTCCCCGTGGGTCAGAAGGTCGCGGGCCGGGCAAGGGCGATGCTAACTTCAACGCGGCACGCGGTCCACGGTTTCCTCACGCGATTCACGGCTGGGCGTCGGCGAAGTGTTCGCGCAGCCAGCGGCGCATGTCGGCCCAGGCGCGGGGCTCGGCCGTGGGGCTGTGCTTGGCGCCGGGGCTGAACGAGCCGTCGGCCGCGGGGTTGGTGAAGCTGTGCACCGCGTGGCCGTAGAGGTTCGCCTGGTAGTCGATGTCGCTTTGCTCGAGGGCTTCGACGAGTTCGATGAACGAATCGAGCGGGTCGAACGGGTCGGCGGCGCCGTGGGCGATGAGGATGGCGGCGCGGGTGGCGGCTTTTTCTTCGTCGGTGGGCACGACCGGGGTGCCGTGGAAGCTCACGACCGCGTCGAGGTCGGCCCCGCTGTAGGCGAGTTGCTGGACGCTGGCGCCGCCGAAGCAGAAGCCGATGGCCGCGAGGCGGGAGGCGTCGACGGTCGGCTGGGCCGAGAGCACCGACAGCGCCGCGTTGAGTCGGGCCCGCCACTGCGGCACGTCGCCGTAGAGCGCCGAGGCCCAGGTTTGAGCTTGCTGCCCGTCGGTGGTGACGCGGACTTTCCCGTCTTCGTTGAGGCCGTAGAGGTCGGCGGCCAACGCGACGTAGCCGAGCCTTGCGAGTTGGCGGGCGCGGTCGTGGGCGTAGTCGTTGAGGCCCCACCACTCGGGCACGACCATGACGCCGGGCGCGGGCCGGTCGCTGGAGACCTGCGTGTCGTCGTAGACGAGCGTGCCGCGGAAGGTGGTGTTGTCCAGTTCGTATTCGAGTCGCAGCTCGACGAGTTCGGCCAGCGCAAAGGCGGGCAGGAGCACGGCGGCCAGCACGGCACAGGTGAGTCTTCCCATAGGGTGAGCTTAGGTCGTGAGGATGCTCAGCGTCCGGCGAGGTTGGCTTCGAGTTGTCGGAGGTGTGCAGCGACGGCGGCCTGGCGTTGGGCGTCGAGTTCCTGCCGGCCAAAGCGGACGTCGTAAAACGTCTCGGTGAGGGCGACGAGCGGGCCGAACTTCATCGGGTGCGCCTCGGCGAGTTCGGTCGCGAAGCTGGCGGGTGACTGCCACGCGGGCCGACGGTAACCGTGACGTTCGAGCAGTTCGATGAGTTCCAGGAAGAACGCCAGCCGCCGCGACAGGCGGCGCGACTCGTGGGGCGGCAGGCGGTCCAGCCGCAGGCGTCGGCGGCGCAACCGTCGCCGCCACCACGTCACGCCCACCGGCACCGCCACCACCACCAGCAGGCCGCACCCGCCCACCACCAGCACCCAGCCGACCCACTGCAACCGCAGGCTCGGCGGCCACCCGCCCATCCATCCGCCCAGCGCCCCGAGCACCGCGTCCCACGAGCGCACGATCCATCCCTCCTCGGTATCCACGGCCGTCCGGAAGCTCTGGTTCACGCTGCGCAGCAGATTCTCCCGCGTCCGCGCATCGAACGCCACCACCGAACGCACCCACGAAAACTCGAGGTATTCGTAAAGCTGTCGCCCCGCCGCGATCCACCCCGGCGCGTTGCCGGCGTGTTGCCGCTGCACGAGGTCGCCGGGCGTCGCGTCGAAGGTCCGCCAACCCGACCGCGGGCCGGTGTCCACCTCCGTCCACGCGTGGGCGTGGTTCTGCCGGACGACGTAGTACCCGCCCAGGGCGTTGTACTCCGAGGCGCGATACCCGGTCACCACGCGTGCGGGGATGTTCAGCGAGCGACACAGCGCCGCGTGCGCCGCGGCGAAAAGCTCGCAGTGTCCCTGCCGATGCTCGAACAGAAACGCGATCACCGGGTCCTGCCCCGCACGCGGCCGGGGATTGCTGCGGTCGTAGACGTACTGCGTCTGCAGATGATCCGCCAGCGCCCGCGCGATCCGGCCGTCGTTCACATCGTGCAGCACCTCGGGGTCTCGCTGCAGGTCCAGTGGCTCGAGGACCTCCAGCGCCAGCGCACGGACGCGCTGCGTCTCGATCGGCCATTGGCGCGCGTAAACGCGCCGCGACCAAGGGTCGTCCAGCCGCGGCGGACCGGTGCTCATGCCCTCGGCATTCCGCGCCAAGTCGTCGTCGATCAACGTGCCGCGATACCCGTACGGGGTGTCGTCGCGGCGGAAGGAGGGATCCGCGTCCACGCCGCCCAAGCGCTGGCGGTCCGGCTCGGCGGGATCGTCGTACGCCGACGCCGCGTCGCCGTCCGCGAACCAGCGCTGCCGCCCGAGCCAGCGGCGCGACGACGCCGCGTCGTCTCCCGATCCGTTCGCTCGGTCGCGATCCTCGCTGCGCCGCGGACGCTCGAGCCGCTGGTACTGCGCCTCCAACGCGCTGACCGGCAGGCCCGCCACCTCGACCGTGTAGATCATCGCCGACGCCCGCGGATCGCCCGCGCTGAGCTGCCGGTCCAGCGGGCTGAACACGATCTGGCCGAGGTGTTCCGACTGGATCTGCCCGATCGCGGCGGCCGACATCTGCGGCTCGCCCGGCACGAACAGCACGCGCGCCGCCGTGTCACGCAGCGTCACCGTCGCGCGGATCGTCGCCTGCGGCGTATCGAACTTCGCCAGCCGCGCGCTGTTGAGGCTGTCCAGACGCAGCGGCGTGTCCGCCTGCGAGGCGACCTGGCTGCGCCGCCACTGATGCGTCTCCGCGTCGTACTGATCCAACGCCACGCCCCGCATCAGCAGCGGCCGGTGTTCCCCCCCGGCACTCTCGCCGAACTGCTCGAGCGCCACGTTCATCACCGCGTCCGTGCTGCCGTCGGTGAGCGTGCCGCCCGACAGCGTCACCGTGGTCGAAAAACCCACCCGCTTGTGCCCGCTGCGCTGCGACGCGTCCACGCCCAGCATCGGCATGTCCCCGCTCCGCGGCAGCGCCACAAACGTCACCGCCGCCAGCACCGCCGAGCAACCGCCCACCACCACCCAAGCGCCCCGCAAGTGCCACCGCAGCCCCGGCCCCGCCACCACCGCCGGACGCCTGGGCCGCGTCGCCGTGCCCTGCGACCGCGCCTCGCCCGACGCACGCAGATGCGCCCGGTGCACCGCGTCCCCCGTGCTCTTGAGCTGGAACAGCAGCACCGTCACCAGCGACAATCCGCAATACGCCGTCAACAACACGCCGTACACAATCGACACCGACAACACCGACGCCCCGATCATCTGGATCAGCGACAGCACCAGCAGCATCGAATACTCGCGATTGGTCTTGCGCGCGTACAGCATCAGCAGCTGCAGCACCATCGTGAAGTGACCCATCGCGATGATCATGCCCCCGCGCAGCGTCAGCACCTCGAACGCCATGAACCCCACCGCCGCCAACGACCCCGCATTCACGAACCAACGCGGCAACGGCCGACCCTTGGGCCCCTCGGCAATCGTCCACGACGCCGCGCCCAGACTCCCGGCGATCAGCAGCAGCGTCACATTGCCCTCGGCCATGCAGAACGCCGCGATGCCCAGCAGCACCTGAGCAAACACCAGCATCCGAAACCGCGCATCCAGATTCATGCCGCCCCCGCCTTCGAACCGTCCGCCCACGCTTCCGCTTCCTCCGCCGACAGATCCACCGTCTCCGAATCCATCGCCGCGCCCAGCGTCGCCAGCTCCCCGCCGTACAACACCCGCGAACCCCGCGTCCGCACGTTCGCGCTCGCAACCCCGCGGTCGCCCTCACCGATCACCGTCGGCAGCCCCGGCTTCACCACCACCGACGGCACGATCATCCCCGCGTTCGGCACACCACCCCGCCGCCCCAGATCCAACTGCGCCAACGACTCCAACATCCGCGCGCGATGCGGCAAACCCACGTGCGGCGGAAACACCCCGCACGCCGGCCCCAACACCGCCAACCCCGCCCAGAATCCCTGACGGTGCGCCGCATCCAACAACGACGCCGCCAGCGTGATCGCATCCTCCTCCTCGGCGCTGCCCCACGGCGTCGCGCTGCCCTGCCCCGACAAATCCAGCAACACCATCACCCGCGGCGGCGTCGGCTGCGTCAACTCCCGCGCAATCAGCCGCACCCGCTGCCGCGCATCCTCGCCCCGCATGTCCGTCGCCACCCGCGCGCTCCGCTTCCAATCAATCACCCGCGGCGGATCCCCCTCCCGGTAATCACGCAAACCGAAAAACTCCCCCGCATCGCTCGCCCCGCCGCGACGCTTGGTCCCATACCCCGCGCCCCACGGCGACGTCGGCAACCAGCGACGATCAATCCGACGCAGCCCCGGCAACACCAACACCCGGCCCGGCAACGCCCGACGAACCACCCGACGAAACACCCCAAAAGGAAACGCCGTCCAAACCTCCACCCCCACCAACACCAACTCACCACGACGCCTCGGCCAGCACGGCGCCTCCACACTCACCCGCTGCCCCGGCCCGACATGCGCCACCCAACCCACCACCTCACCCACGCCCCCGGAAGAATCTCCCAGGCGACTCCCGGCCGTACTCCCAGCGCTACTTCCGGGGGCGGGGCCACTTCCGGGGCCACTTCCGGGGGCGGGGGTGAGTTTCCCCGCCTCCCGGCG
>CAZIXN010000169.1:0-6226 GCA_964543215.1 uncultured Phycisphaera sp. | reverse complement strand
ACGTCCCACCCAGCAGCCGGATGCTGCGATCCAAACTCCCCTGACCCTCATCAAACCAAGTCATCCCCGAAGCCCACGGATTCCATCCGTGGGCTTTTTCGTCACCCCCGCGTCGAAGCAATCCACGCCCGCAGCCCCGCCGCGTCCAGTGTGTTGACCACGTCGCCCTTCGTCGCCCCGCCGCGCCGAGCCGTCATCACCCCGAAACGCAGCGCCGCCAGATCGCCCTCTCCGTGCGCATCGGTGTTGATCGCCAGCTTGCAGCCGTGCTCGAGCGCCACCCGCACGTGCGTGTCCCGCAGATCCAACCGATACGGATTCGCGTTGATTTCCAAAGCGATCCCACGCTGCGCCGCCGCCTTGCTCAGCACTTCGATATCCGGCGAAAGACCCTCACGCTTGAGCACGATCCGACCCGTCGGGTGCCCCAGGATCGTGACGTACGGGTGCTCGATGGCCTTGAGCAGTCGGGCGGTCGCCTTGGCCGGCTCCTGCGTCAGCGACGCGTGCGGCGACGCCACCACGATGTCCAGCTCGGCCAGCAACTCATCCGGATAGTCCAGCCCGCCGTCGGTGAGGATGTCCACCTCGCTGCCCGCCAGCACCGTGATCGTCCCCTTGAGCTTCTCCGCCACCGCCCGCACCGCGACGATGTGTTTCTCCAAACGCTCGGCCGTCAACCCGTTCGCCTGCACCTGACCGCGCGAATGGTCCGTGATCGCCACCGTGTGAAAACCCCGGGCCGCCGCCCCCAGCGCGTTCTCTTCGATGCTCCACACGCCGTCGCTCGCGGTCGTGTGCGTGTGCAGTTCCGCCCGGATGTCCGACAGCTCCAGCAACGCCGGCAAACCGCCTTGTTCCGCCAGCCGCAACTCGCCGCGATCCTCCCGCAGCTCCGGCGGAACCCACGCAAGCCCCAGCGCCCCAAACACGTCTTCCTCGCTCCGCGACGCCACCGCCTCCCCCAAAGCCCGGCGATCGCCATCGCCGGGTCCCTCTTTGCCGGGCTTGAGGGCATCGCCCTTCCACAACCCATACTCGTTGAGCGACATCCCCCGCGCCTGCGCCCGCTCGCGCATCTTCACGTTGTGCTCCTTGCTGCCTGTGAAATACATCAGCGCTGCGCCGAAGCTCTCGGGATGCACCACCCGCAAATCCGCCTGCATGCCCTTGAACTGCCCGGTCGTCCGCACCGAGCACTTCGTGTCGCCCCGCAAGTACACCTCGGCCACCGCCTCGTGATTCGCAAACGCATCGAAGATCGCCGCGACCTGTTTCGCATCTTCGCCGCCCGCCGCCGCAAGGATGTCCACATCCCCGATCGAGTCCTTCCCCCGCCGCAGCGACCCCGCAAACTCGACGCGTTGCACACCGGGCAACCGCGCGATCGTCTCCACCAGCGTCGTCGCCAGCGCGTGGGCCGTGCCGATCCGCACCCGCTGCCCCGCCGTCGCCGCGAACGCCAGCGCCTTTTCGATGTTCTGCACCTTCTTGGGCCCGAAACCCTTGAGGTTGGCGACCTCGCCCGAGGCCAGCCTGACCTTTAGATCGTCGATCGACGCGACGCCCAGCTGCTTCCAGAACAGCGCCGCCGACTTGGGCCCGATGCCCGGGATGTTCATCACGTCCAGCACGCCCGGCGGCACCCGCGACGCCATCTGCTCGAACTCCGCCACCTTGCCGGCCTCGACAAATTCGAGGATGCGGTCCGCCGCGCCCGTGCCGATGTCGTCGAGCGCAATCAACTCCGAGCGTGAATAGTCGCCGACATCCCGCGTCAATTCGCCGACCACCCGGGCCGCCTTCTGGAACGCGATGACCTTGAAACGGTTGCCGCCGAGCAGCTCGGTCAGCAACGCCATGTCCTCAAACACCCCCGCCAGCTGCACGTTTCGACTGGGCATGGCCTGAGTGTAGGGATCGCGGTTGCGCGCGACTTCCGGATACGGACGGGTCGGTCCACCGACCCGTCGCTCCCCGCCGTATCTACAATCCGCCCATGCCCACCCCCACTGATGCGCCCCGCGCCGCGACCGCGACCCCGCTCCCGCCCCTGGACACCTTCCCCCGCCGGCACCACGGCCAGACCGACGACGACCTCCGCGCGATGCTCGACGTCGTGGGCGTTGGCTCGCTCGACGCGCTCATCGAGCAGACCATCCCCGCCGATATCCGACTCGACACGCCGCTGCAACTGCAAGGCCTCGACGACGACACGCCGCTGGGCGAATCCGGCGCACGCGCCAAGCTCCGCGCCATCGCCGACAAGAACATCGTCCAGCGTTCGATGATCGGCATGGGCTACCACGGCACGATCACCCCGCCGGTGCTCCTGCGCAACGTGCTCGAAGACCCGCGCTGGTACACCCCCTACACGCCCTACCAGGCCGAGATCGCCCAGGGCCGACTCGAAGCCCTGCTCAACTTCCAGACCATGGTCAGCGACCTGGTCGGCCTGCCGCTCGCGGGCGCATCCCTGCTCGACGAAGCGACCGCCGCCGCCGAAGCCATGGCCATGTGCCACGGCATCGCGCGCGGCCAACGCCCCAGGTTCCTGATCGGCGACAACTGCCATCCCCAGACCATCGCCGTGGTACAGACCCGCGCCCAGGGATTGGACATCGAGGTGGTCGTGCTCGCTCCCAGGTGCGACGCGGCGACGCACCTCGAACGCCAGGATGTCTGCGGCATCCTCCTGCAATACCCCGACACCTACGGCATCCTGGAAGACTACGAATCGCTCACCGCCAAGGCCCACGAGCACGGCACCCTGGTCGTCGCCGCCACCGACCTTTTGGCTTGCACGCTGCTCACCCCGCCCGGGCAATGGGGTGCGGACATCGCCATCGGCTCCGCGCAGCGCTTCGGCGTGCCCATGGGCTACGGCGGGCCGCACGCCGCGTTCTTCGCCACCAGGAACCAATACGCCCGCAAGATGCCCGGCCGACTCATCGGCGTCTCCAAAGACGCCCACGGCAACCCCGCGCTGCGCATGGCCATCCAGACCCGCGAGCAGCACATCAAACGCGACAAGGCCACCTCCAACATCTGCACCGCCCAGGCCCTGCTCGCGAACATGGCCGGCTTCTACGCCGTCTACCACGGCCCCGACGGACTCCGGCGCATCGCTCAACGCATCCAGCACCACGCCGACACGCTCGCCGCCGCCTTCACCCAGGCCGGCTTGAACGTCGAGCCCGCGCCTTCGTTCGGCACCGTGTCCGTCCACGGCATCCAAGCCCCCGCGCTCATCGCCCGCGCCGCCGCCGCCGGGATCAACCTGCGGCCCCTGGGCGATGACGCCGTATCCATCGCCTTCGACGAAACCACCACCACCGACGACCTGAACACGCTGCTGGATGTCTTCTCCCTCAAGCCCGGAGATGGCCACCCCCGCCCTTTCCCCGCGAAGCTCACCCGCACCACGCCGTTCCTCCAGCAACCCGTCTTCAACCGCTACCACACCGAGCACGAGATGCTTCGGTATCTGCAGCGGCTCGTGAACCGCGACTACGGCCTGGACAACGGCATGATCCCGCTCGGCTCGTGCACGATGAAACTCAACGCCGCCGCCGAGATGATCCCCGTCACCTGGGAGAAGTTCGGCAACCTGCATCCCTACGCCCCGCAGGAAGACGCCGCGGGCTACGCGCAACTGTTCCGCGACCTCGAAAGCTGGCTCGCGACGATCACCGGCTTCCACGCCGTGTCGCTCCAACCCAACGCCGGGTCGCAAGGCGAGTACGCCGGTCTTATGTGCATCCGCGCTTACCACCGAAGCCGCGGCGACACGCAACGCACCGCCTGCCTCATCCCCACCAGCGCCCACGGCACCAACCCCGCCTCGGCCGTGATCGCCGGCATGACCGTCGTGCCCGTCAAGTGCCGCGACAACGGCGACATCGATCTCGACGACCTTGCCGCCAAAGCCGATCAACACCGTGACACGCTCGCGGCGCTGATGATCACCTACCCCAGCACCCACGGCGTCTTCGAGGACACCGTCCGCAAAGCCTGCGACCTCATCCACCAGCGCGGCGGCATGGTCTACATGGACGGCGCGAACATGAACGCCCAGGTCGGCCTCACGTCGCCGGGGCGTTGTTCTTCCGGGGGGATCGGGGCCGACGTCTGCCACCTCAACCTCCACAAAACCTTCTGCATCCCCCACGGCGGCGGCGGCCCGGGCATGGGACCCATCGGCGTCGTCGAGTCGCTCGCGCCGTTCCTGCCCATTGCGCCATGTCAGATGTCTGATGGCAGAAGTCTGATGTCCGAACCACCACATCAAACATCAAACATCGAACATCAGACATACTCGGTCTCCGCCGCGCCCTACGGCAGCCCGTCCATCCTGCCCATCTCGTGGATGTACATCGCCATGATGGGCGCGGCCGGCCTCACCGAAGCGACCCGCCGCGCGATCCTCAACGCCAACTACATGGCCGCGCGACTCCGCCCGCACTTCGACATCCTCTACACCGGCCCCGCCGGCACCGTCGCCCACGAATTCATCGTCGATGTCCGACCCTTCGACCGCACCGCCGAAGTCACCGTCGACGACTTCGCCAAGCGCCTCATGGACTACGGCTTCCACGCCCCGACCATGTCCTGGCCCGTCGCCGGCACGCTCATGATCGAGCCCACCGAGTCCGAGTCCAAGGCCGAGCTCGACCGCTTCTGCGACGCGCTCATCGCCATCCGCGGCGAGATCGCCCGCATCGAAGCCGGCGACTGGCCCCGCGACGACCACCCGCTGCGGCACGCCCCCCACACCGCGACCGCCGTCACCGCCGACCACTGGAACCACCCCTACTCCCGACAGCAGGCCGCCTTCCCCACCCCCGCCCAGCGGCTGCCGGGCGCGAAGTTCTGGCCCAGCGTCGGACGCATCGACAACCCCTACGGCGACCGCCACCTGGTCTGCACCTGCACCCCCATGGACCAGTACGCCGACGCCTGAAGCGAACAAGCTTTGCGGCATTGCGGGAAGTTCCTCACCGAAACTTCGCAAATCCCTGCGGAACAACCCTTGTCGTCGCCGCCGCGCTCGTGGATGATGAGGCTTTCACCCCACGGGAGTTGACGCATGACCTCACCTTGCCTCGTCCGCCGCAACCGCCCCGCCGGCTCGGCCATCGTCACGGTACTCGTCTGCGTCGCGCTCGTCGCCGCCGCCGTCGCCGTCTACGTCGCCGCCTCCAACCGCTCGGGCAACGGGATGGGCCCGCAGATGCAGCGCGAGCAGCGCCTGCTGGGCCTCAACTCCGGCGTGGTCAACAAGCTCGACGCCCGCTTCACCGACGACAACGGCGACCTCGTCGCCGACACGCCCAGCGACACCCGCGACCCGGGCACGCTCAACGTCGCCTACCTCAGCGCCGCCGCAGGCATCACCGAGGAACAGCTCGCGCCGCTCGCCGAGGCGTTGAAGCAGGCGACCGGCAAGACCATCACCGTCACGGCCTACGCCGACGAGGACGAAGCCCTGCGTGCCCTGGCTTCCGGCGAGTTGCACGTCGCGGGCTTCAATACCGGCAACGTGCCCCGGGCCGTCAACGTCGCCGGACTCGTCCCCGTTGCCGCACCCGCCGCCGCCGGCCAGCCCGCCGTCTACCGCATGGTCCTCGCCGTCCCCGCCGAAAGCGACATCCGGCAACTCGCCGACCTGGCCGGACGAACCCTCGCCTTCACCCGGCCGGGCTCGAACTCGGGCTACAAAGCCCCGCTCGTGCTCCTCCGCGAGCAGGCCAACCTCGTCCCGCCCACCGACTACCGCTGGACCTTCACCTTCGGCCACAACCAGAGCATCGCCGGCCTGGCCAACGGCAGCTACGACATCGTCGCCACCGCGTCGGACCTCCTGCAGGATGCGCTCGACGAAGGACAGATCGCCTCGGCCGACTTCCGCATCGTCTACGAATCCGAGGCCTTCCCCGTCGCCGCGCTCGGCCACGCCCACGACCTGGCCCCCGAGCTGGCCGAGAAAATCGCCGCCGCGCTCCTGGCGTTCCAACCCACCGGCGACGCCGCACAGGCCTTCGTCGGTGCCGACGCGATGAGCCCGGTGAACTACAAAGACGACTTCGCGCTGGTCCGCCGCATCGACGACGCCGCCGGCTTCGCCCACACGCTGCCGGCGCCCAAGCCTGAACCCCAGCCTGAACCCCAGCCTGAACCCCAGCCCGAGCCCCAGCCCCAGCCCGAGCCCGCCGCGATCCAGCCC
>CAZIXN010000168.1:0-6240 GCA_964543215.1 uncultured Phycisphaera sp. | reverse complement strand
GACTCGGAGTATTGAACCATGGCAGAAGCAGCGATTAAAGAACTCGGCGACAAGCTCGTTGGCCTCACCCTCAAGGATGCCGTCGATCTGGCGGACTACCTCAAGGAGGAATACCACATCGAGCCGGCCGCCGGCGGTGGCATGATGATGGCCGCGGCTCCCGCCGCCGCCGAAGCCGTCGAAGAAAAGACCGAGTTCGACGTCATCCTCAAGGCCGCCGGCGGCAACAAGATCCAGGTCATCAAGTCGGTCCGCGAAGCGACCGGCCTGGGCCTCAAGGAAGCCAAGGAACTCGTCGAAGCCGCACCCAAGGCCGTCAAGGAAGGCGTGTCCAAGGACGAAGCCGACGCCCTGGCCGCCAAGCTCAAGGAAGCCGGTGCCGAAATCGAAATCAAGTAAGCGTTTCGACGCTTGTTTGTCGAACACCGCAAGCCCACGGATCCATTCCGTGGGCTTGTTTTTGTTGTGCCGCCGATGGCGGATCGGAGAACCCGGCGGCGACGGTTCTGCCGGGGCGGTTGGCTGAGGATTTTCCCTGATCCCACGTTAGGATCGTGACGATAAGGGGGGACACGGGACGGGTCGGGCCAACGGGGTGTTGGCCGATCGCAAGCCCGGAGGGAAACGCACCGCGGATGTCGCTGCTGCTGGCCATGCTGATGCTGCTGGGAACCTGGCTCGTGGCCGGTCTGGCGACGCTTTGCGTGGGTGCCGCGGTGTGGCGACTGCTCGGCCTGGAGCGCGGCGAAGGTGCCGCGGTTGAACCCTCCGCCCCGCCCTCGGGCTCGAAGACGCCCGAGAACGCATTCGAGCTGCCCGAACGTTTTCGCGCGGCCCACCCGTCCCCGCAGACCTTCGTTGGCCCGCTGGACACGACGTATCGCGCGGGTCTGAGCTTCGGCCTGGGGCTGGTCGGGCTGGTGGCGGTGTTGTCGGCGTGGCACCTGATTCTGCCGGTGAACCTGCTGGCGGTCGGTGTCGTGCTGGTCATCGCGAGCCTCGCGGGGGCCTGGGCGTTGCCGGAGCTGAGGTCAGCGGTTTGGGCGGTGATCCAGGCGGGCTGGCCGGTGCTGATCGTGTGGCTGTTGGTGGGCGTGTGGCTGAGCAACCGCGCGGCGGCGGGCGCGGAGCTTCCCGTGACCGGTTTGGCGTGGTATCCGCTGGTGGGTTGGATCGACGCGTACCCGGCGGTGCCGGGCGTCGGGAACGTGCATCCGGTCTACGGCTGGAACGCGGGCGGTCTGCTCGTGTCGGGCCTGCTGAGCGAAGGGCCTTGGATCGGACGCGTCGGCCACGCGAGCAACGGTTGGCTCCTGTGGTGGCTGGCGTTGCCGGCGCTGCTGGCCTGGAAGAAATTGTGGGAGCCCGCCCACGAAAAGCCCAGGGCCTACATCGACACGCAGGGCGTCACGCGCAAGACCACGATCGGGACGGTGTATGACGCGGCGTGGCTGGCTCCGCTGCTCGTGCTGGGCATGAGCGCGGCGGTGACCGATCCGCTGCCGGGCGTGGGCGCGGGGGTGTTGCTGTGGTTGGCCGGCGGCGCAGCGCTGCGGAGCAGCGGGCCCGACGAGCCGCACCGCGGGCGACGGATCGACACGCTGATCGCTGCACTGCTGTGCTGCGCGGGCGCGGCGGTGTGGGACCCGATGATGCTGCCGTCGGCGGGCGTGCTCGGCGCGTTTGTGCTGTGGCGACTGCTCAAGAGCGAACGCGCGTGGGTCGAAGGCCGGCGACCCACACGCAGCATCGGCTTCGATCACGAAAAGCTCCCCGGCCTGCAGGCGCGGTCCGGGGCGGTGACGGCGGCGCTGGCGATGTCGGCGTGTGTGCTGGCGCTTTGGCTCGCACGCAACGTGGTCATGACCGGCACGGCGGCGTTCCCGCTGACGACCGCGGCGGCGCTGCCCGTGGAATGGGCCGTGTCGGCGCGAGACGCGTCGCTGGAGGGTTGGCTGCCGCGCGCCGCACCGATCGAGGCGGCGCTGGGGGGCC
Organism: uncultured Phycisphaera sp.; assembly: GCA_964543215.1. GTDB lineage: Bacteria > Planctomycetota > Phycisphaerae > Phycisphaerales > Phycisphaeraceae > CAZIXN01. The sequence goes on along the minus strand of CAZIXN010000168.1, from coordinate 4,245 downwards.
TGGCGGTGTTCGTCCTGCCCACGGTGCTGGGCGGCGTGTTGCTCATGGCCTGGCTGGGCCGCGGTGGGGCGGAAGGGCGCTGGAAGCAGTGCGGCGGGGCCGGCATCGCGCTGGCGCTCGCCGCGGTCGCATGGTTCGCCACCGGCCGGGGGATCGGCGCGTTCGGGCCCGCCTGGGCGGCGCTGGCGGCGGGCGTCGCGCTCAACGCCCGGGCCGTCGTCCAACGCGGTCGGCCGATCAAAGGGCCAACGGGTCCGGCGCTGGCCGGGATGCTCGGCGGGGGGGCGCTTGTCCTGGCCGCCGCCCATGTGTTCACCGGCGGGGGGGCCGCGCTGTGGCCGATGGGCAAGCAGGCACAGGCGTCGCTCGCCCTGGACGACCGTCCTGACGTCGACGCCGCGTTCAACCCGGCCCGGCTCGTCCCGATCCGCCTGCCTTTCATCGAAGCCGCGGGACTGGCCGAACGCCGAACGCCCGACTTGTTGCCGTGGTTCTCGCGCTGGGGCGTCGAAGTCGCGCTGACCGCGGCGCCCTTCGTGCCACCGAACAACCACGACCCGCCGACCAACGAAGTCGCCGCCGGCCCGCTGCCGTGGTCCGCGCCGCAGCCGTCGCTCTCCGAAGCGCCCTCGGATCACCTGCGCTACCGCAGCGGCCCGGACAACCTGCGGGCGGGTTTTGTCATCGATCGCGCCGATCCCGGCTCCTTCTCCGACCCGTCGCGCGGCGTCCGCAGCGCCGACCGCGATCGCGCGGCGGGTGGCGGTTCGTGACGATCGGCCGGGCAGCGTGCTAGCGTGGCACCATGTCGCACGACCCCACCGACCAAGCTCATCTGGCTGATCTCGCGCGCCGCTTCGCGTCCGACCGCTACCTCATCCGCAAGAAATTCTTCCGGTTGTTCGGCGGGGCGTTTCACCTCTACGACGACGACGGAAACGTCGTGCTCTACGCCAAACAGAAACGCTTCCGCATCCGCGAAGACATGCGCCTCTACGCCGACGAATCCCAGAACACCGAAATCCTCCGCATCGGCACCACCTCCATCTTCGACCTCGCCGGCACCTACGCCGTCACCGATTCCCTCACCGGCCAAACGCTGGGCGCGTTGCGACGCAAAGCGCTCAAGTCCCTGGTTCGTGATGAATGGCTGCTGCTCGATGAACACGGCGAGCAGATCGGCACGATCAAGGAAGACTCGACCCTCGCGGCCATCGGTCGCCGCGTGCTCGGTGATATCAGCTGGCTGTTCCCGCAGAAGTTCGAATGCACCGTCGGCAATGAAACCGTGGCCACGTTCCGGCAGCAGTTCAACCCGATTGTCGAGAAAATCGAAATCAACTTCACCCCCGGCACGCGGTTCGACCGACGCCTGGGCATCGCCGCCGCGATCCTGCTGAGCGCAATCGAAGGCCGGCAGTGAAACGGATTGATGATCGATGAGAGATGATTGATGATTGAGCAGAGAAAAGAGCAACCTCCGCCGTCCGCGACGTGGTGCTGAAATCATCACTCACTTTTCGTCACTCATCCATCAAGCGCACCGCCGCCCGCATCACCGCCACCATCGCGTCCAGTTCGTCGTCCTCGACGTTGAGTGGTGGGAACAGGTACAGCGTGTCGCCCAGCGGCCGCAGCAGCGCCCCGCAGCGTCTGCCGTCGCGCAGCACGCCCGCCGAAGATCGCACCGCCGCGCGATACACGGCGTATCCCGTGCGTTTTTCCTTGGGGAGCGGTTGGCCGTGCGCGTCCGTGAGATCGATCGCCGCACACATGCCGACGCCCCGGAGATGTTGCAAGTCCTGGCGCTCATCCGCGAGCGCCGCAAGCCGCGCCCGCAAACCCGGCCCCACCGATCGCACCCGCTCCAGCACGTCGATCTCCACGTACTCATCCAACGCCGCGTGCGCCACCGCCAGCGCCAGCGCATTGCCCGCGTAGGTGTTCGAGTGCATGAACGCCTGCCCGCCCAGGTACGGCCCGTAAAACCGCTCATACATCGCCTGCGTCGTCAACACCACCGACATCGGCACGTACCCCGCGGTCAGCCCCTTGCTCACCACCGCCAAATCGGGAAGGGCCGGCTCGACGCTTTCCACCAGATGCGACGCCAGCACCGCGCCGCACCGTCCCAGCCCCGCCGCGATTTCATCGGCGATGAGATACACCTCGTGCGCATCCGCCCAGGCCCGCAGACGCCGCAGAAGATCCGGTGAATACGGACGCATCCCGCCCGCCGCCTGCAGCACGGGCTCGTAGATGATCGCCGCCAGCGTGTCCTCGGCCTGTTCCAAAGAACGCTCGATCGCCGGCCATTCCGCCGAGGCATCCATCCACCGCGGATCATCCGGTCCGCTGCGAAACGGCACCGGACCGAGTTTGCGCACACCCGTCATCAGCGAGCCGTACGGCGAAACGTACAGATCCAGGTCCGACACGCTCATCGCGCCGGCCGTCTCGCCGTGATAGCCGTTGGCCAGCGCGGCGAGCTTCGTGCGTTTCGGCCGACCGCTCTGGACCTGAGCCTGCAACACCATCTTGAGCGCCACCTCGACGCCCGTGCTGCCGTTGTCGGCGAAGAAGCATTTGGTGAACCAGGGTTCGGGGATCGCGGTTGGAGGATCGGACGGTCGCGTGCTTGCGGCGGGCGATTGTTGGGTCGGCGTCTGCGTGCGGGCGAAACGCCCCGTGTTCGCGGCGGCAAGCAGGCGCTCGCAGAGCGACACCAGCAACTCGCTGGTCGTGTTGGCCGTGATGACATGCTCGAAGTTTTCGCTCTGTTCGCGCAGCGCCGCGGTGAGCCGGGGATGCGCGTGTCCGAGCGACTTGCACCACCACGAGCTGATCGCGTCCAGGACGACGTGGCCATCCGTCAGTTCGATAGCGCAGCCGGCGGCCCGTCGCACTTCAAGCGGGGGAAACGCCTCGTAATCGTGCATCTGCGAACACGGATGCCACACCGCCGCGTGGTCCCGCCGCTGCAACTCACTGCGGGGCGACCGAGCATCGGGCGACGGTACCGCAGTCAGATCGGGCATGCGAAAACGATAGCCGCTCGGACTGGTCGCGTGAGCGACCGGTCCGGAGCGTCAGAAACCGTACGATCTCCGGATGCTCTCCGTGGTCATCCCGGTGTTCAATGAGGCAGCGACGGTTCGCACGTTGGTTGGCCGGGTGGTCAGCGTGGAGTACGGCCTGCCGTTGGAGGTCATCGTCGTGGACGACGCCAGCACCGACGGCACCGGGGAGGTTCTACTGACGCTTGCGGAAGAATTCGCGGGCTTCACGATCCGCGTGCTGACGCATCCGCACAACCGCGGCAAGGGCGCGGCCGTCCGCACGGGGCTGGCGGAGGCGAAGGGCAGCTACGTGATCGTGCAGGACGCCGACCTGGAGTACAACCCACGCGACATCCCCAAGCTGCTTCGACCGATGCTCGAGGGCGAGGCGGATGTCGTGTTCGGCTCGCGCTTCATCGGCGGGCAGTCGCGGCGTGTGCTGTACTTCTGGCACAGCGTGGCGAACCAGTGGCTCACGCTCGTGTCCAACATGTTCACGAACCTCAACCAGACCGACATGGAGTGTTGCTACAAGTTGTTTCGCCGGGAGATCCTCCAGGGCATCCGGCTGCGTGAAGAGCGCTTCGGCTTCGAGCCGGAGGTGACGGCCAAAGTCGCGCGGCTGCCGGGCGTGCGCATCTATGAGGTCGGCGTGAGCTACGCCGGACGGACGTACGAGCAGGGCAAGAAGATCGGGATGCGTGACGGCGTGCGGGCGCTGTGGTGCGTGCTCAAATACAACGTCTGGGCGCGGTGAGCGCGATCGGGAAGTGGACGCGTGGCCTGCAAATCGGACCCGGCGCGACCATTTTCTCTTGCGACAACCGCCGCCAAGCCTTAGGCTTGAGTTCGCGGCCCGTTGCAGGGTTTCATCTTTGCCGCGACCGGGCGACGCCGTGCGTTTCTGCACGATCCAAACGCGACGCCGCCGGGCCGTCTCTCGCGGCAGCCATGGCTCGGGCAACCGAGCCTCGAAAGGTTGGTGCGTCATGACCACCGCTTCTCACGCCGCCGCTGTACCCACGCCCGCCGCCGGCCCCACGGGCACCGCGTCGCTGCGCAACCTCGCGTTGCTCGGCCACGCCGGCGCGGGCAAAACGACGCTCGCCCAAGCGCTGCTGCTCCACGCCGGCGTACACGGCGTCGAATCGGATTTCGCGCCGCAGGAAAAACAGCACGGCCACTC
>CAZIXN010000167.1:0-6257 GCA_964543215.1 uncultured Phycisphaera sp. | reverse complement strand
CGCCCCCAGCTTCGCCGGCTCCACCGTCCCGGAACCCGCGGCCGCCGCGCTGCTGGGCGGACTCGCCATCGCCGGTCTGCGTCGTCGCCGCACCGCCTGAGCGTCACGGAAAAACCAAACGATCCCCGAAGCCCGCGTTCAAGGAACGCGGGCTTCTCCTTTTTTATCTGTTCACCCCATCGCCCGGGCCACCGCTTCCACCAACTTGGGAAACAGCAGAAACAACCCCACCAGCGCCGCCGCGCACCAGCCCGACCAGCCCAACAGCGCGTACGTCGCCGCGATCAGCGCAACATGCAACCCCGCCGCCGCCACCACATGCCCGCCGCGGATCTCCACATCCCCCGCAAACGCCGGCAACTTCCGCGACCCGCAATGCGGACACCGCCGATCCTCCCGCCCCACGTACCCGTGACACTCCGGACAACGCCGGCCGCCGCCGGAAGACTCGGACGCGCCCGGCGAAGTGTCGGCCGAATCAGGCATCGCACCACCTTAACCGCGGCCGAGCGACCGGAACGATTCTCACGCGCTTGAAGCGTAAATCTCTCGCTTTCCGGCAGAACCCCGGTAAATTATGAAGTGTTCGCCCGACGCGCTCGCCGAACCTCCGCCGTACCGCCTCCGAGAGTTCCGCCTTGCGTAATCCCATTCGCCTGCTCGCCACGCCGCTGGCTTTCGCACTTCTGAGCGCGGGATCAAAGGCCTCCGCGCAGGCGGACTTCACCTTCTTCGGCCGCTCGGGCGACGGCGTGCTGTTGGACTTTGCCGCCCAACCGGGCGTGGGGGCGTCCGCGAGCTTCTCGAACGTCACGGTCTTTGGCCCGCACGCCGCCCTCACCAGCGACACCCTCGGAGGCCAATCCTTCGCCACCGCCGGCCGACTCCACGTCTTCGCCAAGCCTGACATGGGTCCGGGGCGCGGCGGCGACCAGGACCTCGCCACGCCCGGCTTCCAGGGCACCCTGCGCGGCACGGTCGACATCGACGGGCAAACGAAATCCTTCGACGTCGTCGTCCGCCCGGGCTTTTCCGGCGTGGGACGGGGCGCGGTCGGCCAATCGCTCGAAGGCCTCGGCCGAATCAACAACCCCCTGTTCGTCGCCCAGCAACAGCACCGCCTCGCGTATTTCGGCTACCACCGCAACGGCGGCGGCCTGCCCGCCGTCACCGGCTCGTTCGACACCGCAACGGACCAGGCTCTCCGCACCTTCCAAGGCACCTTCGTCGCCGGCAACAACACCACCCAGGCCAACGTCGACGGCATCATCGGCCCCAACACCGCCGGCTGGCTCAATGCCGCCAACGCCCCGTTCTGGGAAGAACTCATCGACCCCAACCCGCAGGTGCCCGGCACGTTCTCGGTCGGGTCCATGCTCGGCGACTTCGACATCCTCCCGGCCCGCGACCCCGGCACCAACATCCGCTCGGGACTCACACCCCAGACCGAGCGCTTCGGCTCGTCCTGGTCCATCGACCTCATCGAGCACGCCAGCGCCAACGCCAAAGCCATCACCGGCCGGACCCAACTCGTCAACGCCATCAGCACCTTCGACGGCTACGGCTCGGCCTGCTGCCACTCGACCCACCGCGTGGGCAGCGACATCGACCTGCACGTCGATGTCTCCACCTGGAACTTCGGCAACGGCATCCTCGACGGCGAAGAACTCAAGGTCGTCCAGCACGCCCGGGCCTTCCTCAATCTCAACCCCGCGCTGGCCGGCAACGCCCGCGTCAACCGCATCCTCACCTCCAACGGCGACATCCTCGACGCCATCAACGCCACGCATCCCGGCCGGGCCGTCTTCGATTCTTCCGGCGTCCACCTCAACCACCTGCACCTGGACATCGTCGCCGGCTCGCGCATCGCCGACACACCCGAATTGCTCGGCGACTTCGATCTCACCGATGCCGTGGACCAGGACGACATCGACCGGCTCTTCCGCAACCTCGGCGGCGACGCGTCGATCTACAGCCTCGACGGCAACCAAACCGTCACGCTGACCGACGTGGATGTCCTCGTCACCGACCTCCTCGGCAGTTTGTACGGCGACGCCAACCTCAACGGCACGATCGAACAGGGCGACCTGGACGCCGTCCTCAACAACTGGGGCGCACCCAACCGAGGCTGGGCCACCGGCGACTTCAACGGCGACCGCTTCGTGGATCAGGCCGACCTCGACCGCGTACTCAACGGCTGGGGCAGCGCCAGTTCCCCGAACTTCCGCGGCGTCGCGGTGCCCGAGCCGGTCGTGGCCGGGGTGTGGCTGGCGTTGTGCGCGGCCGCCGCAAGGCCGCGTCCGGGTCGCGCCCCGGCGACCCGCAACCGCGAAGGCGTGGCCAAACCTTGATGCTTGCCCACGTTCGCCTCTGGCTCAGCGGCCTGCTGCTGGTTGGCGGGTTGACGGCCGCAGCGCCCGCGTCGGCGGCGTGGTCCGACATCGTCGTTTTCGGCGACAGCCTCTCGGACGTGGGCAACGTGCGGCAGCGCAGCCTCGACGTCACGTTCGGCTTGTTCCCCACGCCCGACAACCGCTACGACCGCGGCCGATTCTCCAACGGCGATGTGTGGGTGGAATTCGTGGGCGATGCGCTGGGCCTGGACGCCTCGACCCGCAGCGACCGCGCCGAGGGCACGAACTACGCCTACGGCGGCGCGACCACCGCCAACGGCTCAAGCAACTTCGGCATCGTTCGCAACCTGGGTTGGCAGATCGACGAGTACCTCGAGCGTGAAGCGCGAATGCCATCGGCGGACACGCTGGTGGTCCTCTGGGCCGGCGGCAACAACTACCTCGACGGCGGCACCGACACCGCCGGCGCAACCAACGACCTGATCGGCTCGATGCAGCGGCTGTTCGACGCGGGTGCCCGGAACTTTCTCGTGCCCAATCTGCCGCCGCTGGGCGAGACGCCGCGCTTTGTGAACAATGCCACCAGCAGGCCACAACGCAACGCGATCACCGCCCAGCACAATCTCGCGCTCGACCAGAGCCTGACGAGCTTCGCCGCCGGGCGCGACGTGGCGGTGTACCCGCTGGATATCGAAAGCCTGTTTTTCGACCTGCTCGCCGAGCCGACCGCGTACGGCATCACGAACACCACCGCCCAGGCCATCACTGCGACCAACACCGACGTCGCGGGATTTCTGTTCTGGGACGATGTGCATCCGACGACGACCGGACACCGCCTCATCGCCGACGCGGCGCTGGCGCTGCTCCGCGGCCCGGGCGACTACAACGCCAGCGGCTCGGTGGAACAGGGCGACCTGGACCTGGTGCTCAACAACTGGGGCGGGCCGCGGGGCGCGTGGAACAACGTCACCGGCTTCACGACCGCCGGCGTCGATCAGGAAGAACTCGATCGCGTGCTCAACCACTGGGGCAGCACGAACATTCCGAACTTCAACACCATCGATCTTCCGGAACCTGCGGGCACGATCGTTCTTCTGATCGCCAACGCTTTGCGGGTTCGCCGGCGAGGCGGGGCGTAACGCCGACCCGCCCGAGGCGCGAGGCCTTCCTTCACGAACCGGCCTGATCCGCCTGACCGGCCAGCACCACCGGGCCCGACGGCGCGTTGGGGTTGGCGAGCCGCTCGGCCTGCGGCCGCTGGGTTTCCACGAGCGCCCGCTGGGCTTCCAGTTGCTCGGTTTGCTGCGCGACCAGCGTCTGGAGACGCGGCACGCTTTCGAGTTCCTGCCGATACCGCTGGATGGTGAGCGCCGCCGCGTCGAGCTGGTTCGAGACCTGCCGCAGTTGCTGCTCCTGCCGAACCGCTTCATCCCGCAGCAGCGCGAGGTCCTGCCGATCCTGCGCGAATTGCTGCTGAACCAGGAAGTGCGTCGCCAGGGACGCAAGGTCCCGCCGGGCCATCCCGCGGAGCAGGTCGTGATCGCTGGGCGGGTCGGTCAAACCGGAGCGCACGGGGGCAACGGCAATTGTGACGGCCTCCATTGGACGTCGCCGCGGCGGGTCTACGCCACGCCGCTGGCCCGACCCCGACGGTTTCTCGCCTCCCAACGCCCCGGGGCATCGTTCCGCCTCGCATGAAGCAGGTTTCGGGCGGTTTTTACAGAGGCGCGCATCCGGCGAGGGAGCGTACCCGTATCTCTCGTCGAAGACAGGGTTCCTTTTCCCGAAACCGCAAGGAGGTTGATGGTGAAGACCCAACGATTGCTGGCCACGGCCACGGCCACGGCCTTGGCATTCGCCGCCGCCGGGACCGGCCTTTCGGCTTGCGCCGAATCGATCTACGGCCTGACCACGCAGAACAGCATCACGATTATCGATAGCAATGCCGTGGGCGTGTCGCTCGACGGCGGGACCGTCCGAGGCCTGGACCCCAACGAAAATCTGATGGCCATCGACTACCGCGCCGCCACGCAGGGCGTCCACCTCGTCAGCGATATCGGCAACGTCTACACCTTCGACGCCAACACCTTCCAAGCCACCTTCGTGGGCAATTGCGAGCCGCCCCGCCTGCCGGGCACGAGCTACGCCTTTGACTTCAACCCGGCACTCAGCGGTGGCGAATTCGCCCGCCTGATCAACGACACCAACGACCACCGCGTCATCAGCGGCAACACCGGCCAGTACCTCCTGCCGGTCGAAAAGACCGACGTGTTCCACGACACCGGCGACGTCCATTTCGGTGCCGACCCCAACATCGCCGGCATCGCCTACACCAACCGCCCGGGCGTCCCGACCTCGACCCAGCAGTACGGCATCGACGCCACGCTCGGGGCTCTCGTCACCGTCGCCAACAACGCCGGCACGCTGGCCACCGTCGGCAGCCTGGGCGTCTCCCCGCTGACCCACGAACTGGGCCTGGACATTTCCGGGTTCAGCGGCATCGCCGACGCCTCGCTGCAGTCGGGCCCGAACTCGGGCCTGTACACCGTGGACCTGACCTCCGGCGCCGCCGCCTTCGTCGGGGCCATCAGCAATCAGGACCTCATCCGCGACCTCACCGTCATCCCCGTGCCCGAGCCCGCGACCGCGGCGCTGCTGGGTCTGGGCGGCCTGGCGATGCTCCGTCGCCGCGCCTGAGTCGATCCGGTTTCAACCGTTCCCCTGCCCATCCCACCACCCGGCCAGAATGTTTTTGGTCGGGCGGTTGTTTTGCATCCATCTTCGGCCGCGCGGAAATTCCAGCGCGATGGTTTGGGTCAACGCGTCGGGCGCGGTGTGACGCGCAGGACGGTGAACTGGCCCGAGGGTTGGAGTTGGACGGTGACGTCGCAGGGGCTGTCTGGCGCGAGATGATGCTGACGGAGGGCGCGCTGGACGACCAACGAGAGGCGATGGCTGAGGGTGCGTGGCAGGAGCAGCAGGAGTTGTTCGCGCGGCGCGAGTTGCGCGGCGCGGACGAGGTTGGCAAAGCCGGGCGCAGCGGTGACGTTGCGGGCGGTGGGGTCGTGGTCGGCCAGGTCGGGCAGACCGGCGGCGCGCTGGGGCTGGCGGTGGGTGCGGAGGTCCAGGTGAGCGACGGGTTGGACGTGGCCGTCGCCCCCGGCGGCGGCGACGATCAGGCGGAGGTCGTGGCGCGCCAGGACGGCGGCGGCGTGTTGCGGGTCCGGCCAGTACAGGCGGATGCGCGGCCCGGGCGCGGCGTCGGCGTTGCCGGCGAAGGAGCCGTCGGTGTCGTCGTCGGCGCGCGTGTCGTGGGCGACGTGCGGTTCGGGCGTCGTGGGGGCGGGTTCGGGCTGGGACACGGGTGGCGGCGCGGGCGGCGTTTGCGGTTGGGGCGGGAGGGGAGCGGGCGATGGTTCGGATTCGGCGTGTTTTTCCGGGGCTTCCGGGGCTTCCGGGGTTTCGGGAGTTTCCGGGGTTTCGGGGGCAGGCGGCGGCGGGGGGGTGATCAGGCGGACCTGCACGGGCGGGTGTGTTCGCCACGGCGGATCAACGGGCTGGGTCAAGGGCAGCAGCAGCGCGGCGTGGGCGGCGGCGGAGACGCCGAGCGCCACGAGCATGGCTGGCTTGCGAAGGCGGGAGGGGCGCGCGGGTTGGACGTGTGGGACGCGGGGCATGGTTGAGCCTTTCGCAGAGCTGGCCCGCGGTCGGTGGCCGTGGGCTTCAGGTGGGTTGGTGGTTACTGCCGCAGGACACCGAGTTGCACGGGCCAGCCGCGGTCCATCAGTTGGGTCCACACGGCCATGAGTCGGTGGTGCGTGAGGTCGTCGGTGTGCGGGACGAGCAGGATCGTGCCGTGCACTTCGGGCCGGGCGTGCGGCGGCAGGTCGTCGAGCGTGGCGT
>CAZIXN010000166.1:0-6267 GCA_964543215.1 uncultured Phycisphaera sp. | reverse complement strand
CCAGGTCCAGGTCGCCCTGTTCGACGCTGCCGTTGCCGGTGTAGTCGCCCGCCAGCGCCGCGACGATGGGCTGCACGTCGCCGGAAAGCACGCGGAAGCCGTCGAGCCAGGCATCGCCCGAGGAGAGCGAGAACCCGCCGCCGCGTGCGCCCAGCGACACGAACAGAGACTCGGCATTCCAGAGGCCGCGCACGGTGTCCTGCAGGACCAAGGCGCTGATGCCCGCCTGCGTGACGCCGAGCGTCAGGTCGTCGCCGGCGGCGTCGTAGGCGATGCGGAAGGTGCCGGCGTTGGGGCTGAAGACCGAGAGCACGTTTTCGGTCTGGGCGTCGTCGATGCGCACGCCGGCAGCGAGGGCGGTGCCGTTGGTGATGAACGGGCCGAGCTGTTGTCGGCCGATGCCGTAGCCGATGGCGGCGGAGTCGGTGCCGTCGAGGTCACGGCCGACGCCGAACACCAGACCCAGCAGATCGCCGAGCACCGCATTGGACGCATCGACGCTGCCGGGCGTGAGCGCGTAGTCGAGGGTGATTTCGAAATCCTGCGTGGTGCCCAGGCGGAAGCCTTGCGGCCCGTTGCTGAGGTAGAGCGCATCGATGAGGTTGCTGGACGGGTTGTTGGCGAGGACTTCGACGCGGCCGTTCTGCTGGGCAAGGGTGAGCTGAGCCGGGGCGTCTTCGAGTCGCGACCATTGCGGGGCGAGCAGGGCGGTGGTGAAGTCGTCGTCCACGGCCGACGCCCAGGCGGTGAGCGCGGGCGTGGCGAGCAGGGCGGTGGTCACCGCGAGCGTGGACGGGGTCGGGCAAGTGCGAATGGTCGGTTCCTCCTGCGGCGTGTCCGGACGATCGGCCGGTTATCGCCGCCGGTGGAGCATGCCCGCCAAAGCGACGCCGAGCAACCCGAGTAGGCCGGGTTCGGGCACGGCGTTCGGGTTGGCCGAGAAATTCGGGGCCGAGGCGCTGCCCCAGTTGTTCAGCACGGCGTCGAGTTCGTTCTGATCCACGAATCCGGCCAGACCGGTGGTGTTGATCCAACCGGCGGGGGCGGTGGGCCCGGCGCTGCGTCCCCAGTTGTTGAGGACCAGGTCCAGGTCGCCCTGTTCGACGCTGCCGCTGTCGTTGTAGTCGCCGGCGAGCTGCGTGAGGGCGGCGGTGAGCGAGGCGTTGTCGATCCAGACCGCGCCGTTCCGGAAGCCGACCTGCGTGAAGGCGAAGACCAGTCGGGCCTCCACGGCACCCTGCGGCGCGACGGCCGAGAGCGACGCGGCTTGCCAGAGGTTTTCGGCCGAGTTGCCGTCGAGCAGGGTGAGGATCGATTCGCCCAGGAAGTCGCCGCTGTTTCGCTCGGCGTCGAAGGTGGAATAGAACTCGATCTTCATGACCAGCTCGTTATCCGAGTTGGCGATGGTGTCGTTGCTGGGTGTGAAGGCGCTGGCGGCGGCGGTGACGGTGGCGCCTTCGGTGACGACGATGCCCTGGGCGACGCCCGAGACGTTGCTGCCGAATTCGTCGTTGAACTGGCCGTAGATTTTCAGCGCGTGGCTGCCGGCCAGGGCGTATTGCGCGTTGTCCTGGACGTTGCCGATGCGGTTGCCGAAGACGGTCCACCCGATGAGCGAGCCGTTGTTGTCGTCAAAGGAAGGATTGACGAGTCCCGGCGGGGCGACGGGCGGCTCGTAGCCTTCGGGGCGTTGCCAGACGCGGACGTAATCGACGCGCATTTCCTGGGGCCAGACGGTCGAGGCGTTGGGGTCGCCGCCGAAGTCGCCGCCGACCGCGAGGTTGAGGATGATGCTCTTGGGGGTGTCGAAGATCTCGGCCTGGGAGCCGGTGATGGTCTGGTAGACGTTGCCGTCCACCGAGAAGCGCAGGATGCCGGGCTCCCACTCGACGGCGTAGTCGTGGAAGCCGGCGTGGAAGTTGACGGGCTGGCCGTTGGGCTGCGTGGCGGTGTATTCGTCGTAGATGAATTGGCGGTCGAAGAAGTCGTCGCCCCAGTGATAGGCGGAGCTGACCAGATTGGGCTGGCTGCCGCGGTTTTCCATGATGTCGATCTCGCCGCCGCTGGGCCAGGGCACCTGCGTGGTGTCGGGCAGGAGCCAGAACGCCGGCCACATGCCCTGACTGGTGGGCAGATCGATACGGGCCTCGAACCGGCCATAGGACCACTGCGTCTTGCTGTCGACCAGGCCCGAGCGGTACTGCTTGTTGGCGATCGGCTGGTTGGTCGCGGTGAGCACGAGGTGCCCGTTGTCGAGGGTGACCTGATCGTCGAGGTAGTACTGCTTCTCGTTGTTGAAGCTGTTCTGGCGGTTGAGCACTTCCCAGTCGGCGGTGTTGACGCTCGGGCCGTCGAACTCGTCGTGCCAGATCAGGTCCCAGCCGGGCAGGTTCAGGGGATTGGCGTGGGCAAGGGGGCCGGTCAGCAGGACGGCCGCAGAGGCAACGCATCGGCCAGCCCGACCGCCCCAGCCACGAACATCAGCGAGAGCGAGAGCGAACAACGGCATAGCGATTCCAGAGAAGGGAGCGACTCGCGTTTCTGCGCGACGTGGCAACCACGGGCGGCGCGACAAATGAAACAGTTTCACATGCGAGACGCATAATCCTACCCGATAAACCTGAAAATCTTAGCGAAATCGGGCCGAAGCCTTGCGAAGGGCGCAATACCCGAGCGCCCGCCGACGGGTGAGCATCGGGTTCGGTTCGGCCCGGGAAAGGCACGCGAGAATGCTTGAAGGCACCGCACGCTCGTCACGCCAGACCCGGGGTGACGCGAATTCAGATCACACCGCCGCCGTGGCCGGCGTGATCAGCACCTTGCCCAACTGCCGCAGCGCCTGCCGAATCCGTTGCTCGTTCTCGACCAGGGCGAGGCGGACGTAGCCTTCGCCGCGGGGGCCGAAGGCGGAGCCGGGCGTGAGCGCCACTTCGGCCTGTTCGACCATGGCGACGCAGAAGGCATCCGTGCTCCCGCCGTAGGGCTCGAGGTGTTGCGGGTTGACCTTGGCCCAGATGAACATCGAGGCGCGGGGCGACTCGACCTCCCAGCCGAATTTACGCAGGCCCGAGACGAGCAGGTCGCGGCGGGCGGCGTATTTCACGTTCTGCTCTTCGATGTGTTTATCGCCTTCGCGCATGGCGATGATGGCGGCGATCTGGACGGCCTGGAAGATGCCGTAGTCGTAGTAGCCCTTGATCGTCGAGAGGCCGCTGATCATTTTCGCGTTGCCGCAGCAGAAGCCGATGCGCCAGCCGGCCATGTTGTAGGGCTTGCTGAGCGTGCTGAACTCCACGCCGTAATCCTTGGCCCGCGGCGCCTGCAGGAACGACGGCGCTTTGTAGCCGTCGAAACAGGTTTCGCCGTAGGCGAAGTCGTTGATGAGCATGACCCGGTGACGCTCGGCGAGCTCGACGGCCTTGGGGAAGAAGTCGCTGCCGACCGTCAGCGCGGTGGGGTTGTGCGGGTAGCAGAGGATCACCAGCTTGGGCTGCGGCGTCAGCGAATCGAGCACGTGGTCGACCTTGTCGAGGAACGCATCGTCGTTGCCCAGCGGCACGGTGACCACCGACGCCCCGGCGAGCACGACGGCGGTGGTGTGGATCTGGAACGCGGGGTCGGCGACGACGGCGATGTCGCCGGGCCCCAGCAGCGCGAGCATGAGGTGGCTGAAGCCTTCCTTGCTGCCGATGGTGGCGATGACTTCGGCGTCGGGGTCGAGTTCGACGCCCCACTTGCGGCGGTACTTCATCGCCATGTCGCGGCGGAGGTTGTAGACGCCTTTGGAGACGGAATAGCGCGAGTTGCGCGGGTCGAGGATGGCTTCGCGCAGCTTCTCGACCACCGCATCGGGCGGGGCGTCGCTGGGGTTGCCCATGTTCATGTCGATGACGTCGGCGCCGGCCTTACGGGCGTCGTAGATCATCTGCTTGAGCCGGCCGAGGACGTAAGGGGGCAGGCGTTCGATCCGCGAGGCGAGGTGGATGTCCATGGGGCGGGTTCTTGATCGGGCGGTGGGGTGGTTTGGCGATGAGAGCGTGGCAAACGTAGGCGACGCGCAATCCCCGCTCCATCATCGGCAACTCCGGGCCAATCACCAAATCGCCAAATCACCAGACCGACAAATCACTTCTTCCACGCCTTGCCCAGCTCGCGGTCGGTGACCAACACGTCCGCCTCGTCGCGCAACGCATCGGCGAGTTGTTCCATAAGAAGTCGCTGGTTGCCCTGCTGCACGGCGGCACGCAGGCGGTCGGCCTGCTGCTCGTAGGTGACGGCCTGGGCCGGGATGCTCTGCAGTAGTTGCACGAAGGCGTACCCGCCATCGAGCGCGAGGATCGGGCTCAGGCCCGCGTCGACGTCGGGATCGAGCCTGGGCAGCGCGTCGCGTAACACCTGCGGATACGTCGGGTCCAGCGGATTGATCGGCGACAGCAGCCCGCCCTGCGCCCGGCTGGGGTCGGTGGAATGTTCGGCGGCGACGTCGGCGAAAGCTTCGCCGGCGAGGATGCGCTGCCTCAGCGCCTGGGCCTGCGCGGGGGTGTCGGCCGTGAGCAGGCGGACGCGGAACGCCGGTCCGTACTGCTGGGCAAACGCGCGGCGGGCCTGGGCGTCAAGCTGCTCGGCGGGCAGCTGCGCATCGTCGGCGACGAGCAGACGCAGCGCCGCGTTGCGTCGCAGCAGGCGGTCGAAGCGATCATCGCCCAGGCCGCGGCGCTCGCGGAGTTGCACGAGCAGACGGGTGGCCACGTCGGGATCGTCGGCGAGCGCTTCGGAAAGCATCGTGCGTTCGGCGGCGATCTGCGCCTCGGTGACCGTGAGGTTGCGCTGCGCGAGTCGGCGCCGCAGGGCGGCGTCGAGGATGAACTCGTCGAACACCAGGTCGCCGGCGGTTTCCGTCAGGGCCGGCCACATCGCGTCGCGCCGCAGCGGCTGGCCATCGACATAGGCGACGATCGGCGAGGCGTCCGACGAAACCGTGGCGACGGCGGGGCGGTCGCCGGTTTGCGTGGCCAACGCGGGGCCTTGGGGAGCGCTCGTGCAGCCGGCTGCGCTCAGGCACATCGCGGCGGCGGCGATCGCGGCGAAGTGGCGACCGGTGGGCCGGCCGAGGTGGCGGTTTGGGCGGGGGCGTCGCGAAAGGGCGGTTAGGATGTTCAGTCGCATCGGTCCAAGCTACGGCACAACCGACCGCCGACCCAATGCAACGCCATCATGGCCCACACGCCCCCCGATCCCGATGAGTTGCGCGACGACGCCTCGCCGCCGCCCGACGCCGAAGAACCCGTCGTCGGCGACGCCTTCGACGACCCCATCGACGAAGACGCCGCCGCGGATTCCGACCCCGGCGACCCCGCCGAAGCCGTGAACCCCGGCGAAGCCGTGAACCCCGACGATGCGCTCACCGAAGCGCTGGGCGACCTCGACCCCGACGCCGACCCCGCAGCACCCGGCCACCCCAACGCCCCGGCCCGCAAGCGCACGCCCCACGCCGTGCTCTGCCCCTACTGCGGCCACGCCCAGGCCAAGCAGCCCCACGCCAAACCCAACGCCCGCTCCAACGAACGCTGCGACCACTGCGGCGGCCTCTTCGAGCCGCTCTCCCGCAAAGCCACGCAGATCGCCATGGGCCCCTGGTTCCTCCGCGACCTGCGCAACCCCTTCCGCCCGGGCTGCTCCTTCGAGGTCGTCGAAAAGCTCATCAAGGCCGGCCAGATCGGACCCACCACCGTCATGCGCGGCCCCACCACGCGCCAATTCTGGTCCATCGCCCGCAACGTCCCCGGCGTCGCCCACCGCCTTGGCTACTGCCACGCCTGCGGCGGACGCTTCGAGCCCGCCGATCTAACCGCCAACCGACCCGCCAACCAGCCCGACAAGTGCCCGATCTGCGACACCGAATTCAAAACCCCACGCCACCGCAACGAGCTCGGCCTGGCGTACCCCAACCGCAAAGCCGCCGAGTCCGCCCAGCGCTCCCTGGACCGACAGCTCGCCCTGCTCACCGGCAAAGACCTCGTGGGCATCGACAAAGACGGCCAGCCCATCGATCACCACCCCGATCCCCCCAAAGCTCCGCCCACCAAACCCAAACCCGCCCGCCGCTCCCCCGGGTCCGCCGGTTCCCCCGGCCCCGCCGACCTGCTCTCCGACGTGCTCGGCTTCGACGCCCCGCCCGCCCAACGCCCCGAAGACGTCTCCGCGCTGGACTTCGCCCCCGACACCACGCCCGACCCCGCGCCCTCGGCCGCTGCGCCGCGCGCGAGC
>CAZIXN010000165.1:0-6345 GCA_964543215.1 uncultured Phycisphaera sp. | reverse complement strand
GGGATCTTTGAGTCTCGAAGATCCGCGGCGGCTTGCGGGCAAAAAGCCGACTCGAAAATCGAGAGGATCCGTGGCGGGAGCGGTGCGCGCGTGACGCCCGGGGACGGCCATCCGCGGGCTTTGGGGACATGTCGCCGCGGCGTTTCGTGTGTTTTCTGTGAGCGTCGTGTCGGATATGAATCGAGGCGGTAGTTTGGTCGTTCGTCAGAGTTTTCGTGAACCGCCGCGACTCTTGAGGGAGACCTGCCTTGTCCGACATCTCCGTACTGCTGGTGGAAGACGAGCGCGACCTGCTGGAGTTGCTGAGGTACAACCTTGAACGCGAGGGGTACAAGGTACAGACGGCGGAGACCGGAGAGGAAGCGCTCAAAAAGCTCCGCGACCACGTGCCGGACCTGATCCTGCTGGACCTGATGCTTCCGGCGATGGACGGACTGGAAGTCTGTCGGACGCTGCGGAGCCGTGAAGCCAGCGAGACCGTGCCGGTGATCATGCTTACCGCCAAGGGCGAGGAGTCGGACATCGTGCGTGGCCTGGAGATGGGCGCGGACGACTACGTGACCAAGCCGTTTTCACCGCGGGTGCTGCTCGCGCGCATCGCGGCGGTGATGCGTCGGGCCGAGGCGATGGACGACGGCACACCGCGTCGCGTGCACGAAGCCGGCCGGGTGAAGATCGATCTGGATCGCCACGAAGCCCGGGCCGACGGCGAGCCGGTGGACCTGACCGCGACCGAGTTCAAGCTGCTGACGCTGCTGGTGAGCAAGCCGGGGCGGGTGTTCACGCGGCAGCAGATCATCGAGTCGATCCACGAGGGCTTTGCGGCGGTGACGGATCGCAGCGTGGACGTGCAGGTGGTCGCGCTGCGGCGGAAGCTCGGGCCGGTGGGTAAGAGCATCGAGACGATCCGCGGCGTCGGCTACCGTTTCCGGGAGTAGGTCCGGCTTCCCCGGTGAGGCGTCGGCGTTCGATGCCCTTGGACTCACGGCGGCCCCGACCGGCCGCAAGGCAACGCGTATGCAATGGCTGCTGGGCATCCTGCTGGTTCTGGCGCTGGTGGCGGTCGGGATGCTGACGGTGGCCCACCGCGGGCAGGTGCGTGTGCTCCGCACCCTGCGACGCAGCGACCAGGAACTGACCGGCCAACTCCGGCAACGCCTGGCGTCGGAAACCGCACGGCGCAACGAACTCGAAGCGCTGCTGGGCTCGATGACCGAGGGCGTGCTGGCGATCGACCAGGAGGGTCGGCTGCTCAACCTCAACCGCGCGGGGGCGGACCTGCTGCGACTCTCACGCAGCCGGGTGATCGGCGAGAAGCTCCAGCACGTCGTCCGCAACTCGCACATCGCCGAGCTGCTTCAGGCGACGCTCAGCGACCACGCCCCGCAACACGACGAGTTCGAGTTGGCGCTGCGGGGCGACGCATTGGAACACCCGCGCGTGATCCAGGCCCAGACCGCCACGCTGCTCGACGCGGACCGTCAGACGATCGGTGCGCTGGTGGTGCTGCACGATGTGACGCAGCTGCGTCGGCTCGAATCGGTGCGGCGTGAGTTCGTCGCGAACGTGTCCCACGAAGTGAAGACGCCGGTCGCGGCGATCAAGGCCGCGGTCGAAACGCTGCTGGACGACCGCGACGGCACGATGCCCGCAAGCGATCGCGAGAACTTCCAGCGCATGATCGCGAGGCAGGCCGACCGCCTCGACGCGATTGTCGAAGACCTGCTGGCTCTGGCGCGGATCGAGCAGGAGCCGGCCGACGCCCCCGCGACGATGGACGCCGACTGGCTGGCGCCGGTGCTGATTGCGGCGATCGAAACGTGTTCGCCCAAAGCCCGGGAGAAATCGATCGACGTGACGCTGGACTGCCCGCCCAACCTGCTGGCGATCATGAAGGCGAATCTCGTGGAACAGGCGGCGGTCAACCTGATCGACAACGCGGTCAAGTACAGCGACGCCGGCACCACCGTGGCGGTGCGTGCGTACGCCCAAGACGGCCACGCCGTGATCGCCGTGACCGACCACGGCCGAGGCATCGAAAGCCAGCACCTGCCGCGGCTCTTCGAGCGGTTCTACCGGACCGACCGATCGCGCAGCCGCACGATGGGCGGCACGGGCCTTGGCCTGTCGATCGTCAAGCACATCGCCGTGGCCCACGGCGGTCGGGTCGGCGTCGAGAGCCGACCGTCGGTGGGCTCGACGTTTCGCCTGTATCTTCGTGGGGTCCCGGAGGACGCGGCTTCGCAGCCCGGCAACGCCGCCGTGCCACCGGCCGCCTGACCTCTGATGCGATCCGCCGCGCCGCCCGCGCAAAACGCTTGGAGCCGAACGTGTCTATTTTTCTCGAACGCCAGGTCGACCGCCTCAAGAAGCAAGTCCTCGCCATCGGGACGCTCTGCGAAGAGAGCGTCCGAGACGCCGTGACCGCCGTCCTCAAACGCGACGTCGATCTTGCCGAGCGGGTCATCGAGCGCGACAAGCAGATCGATCTTGCCGAGGTGGACCTTGAGGAGGAATGCCTGCACACGCTGGCGCTCAACCAGCCGGTGGCGTTTGACCTGCGGTACGTCGTCGCGGTGCTCAAGATCAACAACGACCTGGAGCGCATCGGCGACCACGCCAAGAACATCGCCGAGCAGGCCATCGCCCTCGCCGAAGAGGCCGAGCTGGAACGCGTGCCGTACGACCTGCGGACGATGAGCCAGCACGTCACCGAGATGCTCCGCGACGCGCTCGACGCGTTGGTCACGCTCGACACCGACAAGGCCCGCGGGGTGCGCAAGCAGGACGACCATGTCGATCGCATCAACGCGAACATGTACGACGCGGTGATCGCCGCCATGCGTCGCGACCCGCACCGCATGGAGCAACTCGTCCATTTCATGAGCATCTCCAAGCAGCTCGAGCGCATCGCCGACCACGCCTGCAACATCGCCAAGGACGTGCTCTACATGGCCGAAGGCGAGATCCTTCGGCATATGCGGCTGCGCAAAGCCGGTGAAAACGAAGAGGCCTGATGCGTCAAACCGCCTCGGCGTCGACGTCACCTCGGAGCAATTCACCGAAAACACGAGCGACCCGCCCGCGCGCCGCATTGGCGATCTCATCGGACTCCGGCTTCTTCATGACCGACCCGAGAGTCTGCACCAGGGCCTTGCGTGCGTCGGTGTCCCAGACCACCTCGGCTGAGGTTTCGATCGTCAGCGTGTCCCGCCTTGCGTGCGTGCGCTGCGCGATGAAGCGGTGATGCAGGCGTGCTCGGCCGAGCCAGACGAACGGAAAATTCGGGTTCTGCATCGGGCCCACGCCGGCCAGCTTGCCGCCCATCGGCAGGCCGAGCACCTTGGTTTCGGGGAGCTTGCCGCTGCCCCACCACGCCCCGGCCGCGCCGAGGACCGCGCCCGATGCGGTGAACAGCCCGAAGCTCAGGCCGTGTGCCGCAAGGTCCAGGAGAAACCCGCCACCCGCGGCGCTGACCGACCCCGCCGCAAGCAGTTGGCTGCGCGAAAGCCCGAGCCGGTTCCACGTCGACTCGGCGAACAAGTCGCCGAGCAGGCTCTGCACGGATTCGTCCGACTCATCCTTTCGCTGCAGCCTGAGAAAGCCGTACGCCTCCTCGACGCGATCGCGCGTGTCTCGCTCCAGCTTCGCGAGCTTCTCGCGGTATTCAGCCTCGAGCGCTTCCCGCGCGTCTTTCGCATCGGCCAGCGCCCCGAGGCGGCGCTCGATCCGCAGCCGCAACGCAGCGACCAGCGAATCGGCAATCAGCTCGGCGCACTGCCGCTGCCGCATCGCGCGATCCGCACGCAGCGCCTCGGTGCCCGCTCTGACCGTCGGCCGCCACGCCTCGTCGAGTTCGCCGAACGCTTCGAGCAACTCAATCCGCTTCGCCCACGGCGCCTTCACCGCATTGAACACCCGGACGGTCCCGAAGAACTGACCCAACGCGCGACGCCACTGCTCCACGTGGTCCGCCGTGCCGATGGGGTTGACCAGGGCCATCCCAGGCCGGCCGGTCCAACGGAGAATCTCCATCTCCGGCTCGTACTCCGGGCCGTACGGCGTGGACCCATCGACGACATACAGGATCCCGGTCGGCCCCACCGAATCGACCAGCGGCGCCAGAAGCGCAACTTCGTCGGGAAAGCGCTCGGCGTGTCCGGGCACCTGAACAAAACGCCGGACCACCGCCGGATGCTCGGCCGCATCGGTCTCGTGCTCGCGCAACCACGCGAGGACCGCGCGAGCGCGCTGAAAGCCGGGCGTGTCGATCAGGCTGTAAAGGAGCCGGCCGTCGATCCGTAATTCGAACGGATCGGCCGACGTCGTCGTGCCCGGCTCGGGCGCGATGCGTACGGCATCGTCCTGGGCGAGCGTCGCGACGACGCTCGACTTGCCCTTGTTGGGGTGCCCGACCACCACGAAACGCGGCGCCGCGTCGGACGAACTTTCAAGGTGCTGGGTCGTCACGGCGTCTCCCCCGCTTTCGCCACCGAGATGCGCAACCACGGATCGGCGAGTTGGCCGAGTTTGCGCTGCCAGACATGGGCGGCGCCGCGGTCGTGGTCATCACGCATCACCGCGACGACCTCGATCGTCGGTCCGTCACCCAGCCGCTTCCGCAGAATCCTCAGCCAGTCGGTGAACTCCGCCAGCGGCGGCTCCCAGGCCTTCACCGCGATGCGGATGGCCGCGCCGCTTGCCGCCCGGGCCAACACGTCCAGCGACCGCTGATCTTCTTCGAGCGTCGCGTCGCCGCCGGCAACCAAAGCGTCCGCCCTCGACACGTCGCGCGGCAACGGCGCATCGGCCCACCGCAACCAAAGCTGCGTCGCCGCCGAGGTTCGCGAGTCGAAGGATCGTGTCTGGGTTTCCGCCGCGTCTCCTGCGTTGTCGATGGCGCGGTGATCGGCCGAAGCCTCGACGGTTTCCACGAACGGCGTGGTCATCCGGGCGTCGATCTCCTGCAACGCCGGGTGCGAAGCAAACGCACGCGCAATGATGCGCCGCTGGCGCCAACCGGCGAACAGCGTGAGCGCCAGCCGTGGGACCAAGCCGTAAACCAGCAACAGCGCCAGGAGCGGCAGCCACCAGGCCTTGAACGCTTCGGCATGATCGGCGTAGCGCTCGACGAACGGCGTGGCGCGCTCGGCGACCGTGGCTTCGAGCATCGCCGTGTCGGGCGCCAACGACGGCGCAAACCAGAACGCCTGCGCCAAACCTCGCTGCACGGCCGCGGGCTCGAGGTTCAGCGTGCTCGCCCAGCCGAAGGCCAGGTCGCTGGTGGCCAGCAGCAACGCAAAGGTCGCGGCACCGGCTGCGACAAAGGCCAGCCCGACGCTTTGGCCCACCCACCACGCGTGTGCGGTGAGCGAAGGGCTCAGCACCCGTGCGTGACGTTGCCAGAGCGAGGTCCACGGCAAGCTCGACTCGGCATGGCCGTGGGTGACAAGTTTCCGCCACAGCCAGTTCGTCAGCGTCGCCCCGGGCATCCAGTGCGCTTTGGGCCAACCGATCAGCATGCCGATCGCCGACAGCACCGCGGTGATGAGCGGCAGCACGACGAAGATGGCCAGGACCCACAGCACGTTGATCGGCCGGCTGCCGTCGTAGCGGAACAGCGCCATCGCCGCGCCGACGCCGACGACCGCTGCAAACACAACGGCGATCCCCCAGGCCCACCCGCTGGTCGAAGCCACGCGCTGACGCAACCGGCCGTCCTCAAACTCGTCGAGCCAGCGGAGCGTCCGCTGTGTCGCCGTCGCCTCGGCGGGGTTCCAACCCGAACTGTCGGCCTGCCGTTGCCACGCCAGGAAGCGATCCCGATCGCGTCGGTGCAGTGACCGCCGCGTCGCGGGCGCGTCCCGCTGCGCGATGAGGCTGAGCGCAACGGGGTCGGCGATGGCTGGCTGGGTCCGAAACCGCATTCCCGCATCTTCGGCAAGCCGCGACGCCGAAGCAAACCGCCCCGCCACACCAGAGTGGTTGGCCCTGCCGGATCGGGGGGTTACACTCGCCGCAAGGAGATTTTATGTCGAACCATTCGAACCGCGGCTGGCGGTTTCTCCACGCATTGACGTGGGCGGTGCTCGCAAGCTGCACGTTCGGAGCCACCGCGAGGGCGGCCATCACGCTCAACGGCGATTTCGATCACGGCTCCCTGCTGAGCTATCAGGTGTTCGGAAACGCATCCTCCCCCACCGTCGCTCTCGTTGGTCGGGACAACTTCTACGGCAGCAACCGGTGGCGGTGGATGAACTTCATCGCCACCGGCGTGCAAGGCACGACGCCTTTGTTCAACATCTCCCAGCCCTTCGCCGGCGGACAGGACAAGCTCGCGTCGCA
>CAZIXN010000164.1:0-6377 GCA_964543215.1 uncultured Phycisphaera sp. | reverse complement strand
CCCGCCCAACCCCCGCCCCCCGTCTCGAAGCCCTCCTCCTGGGCAACCTGCCGGGCATGGCCCACGTCTGGCTCACGCAATACGCCCAGCTCCTCGCCGAGCAGGACGGCCCGGTGCTCCTGCTGACCATCAATCCCGACCACGAGCCAGGCGGCGCTATCGAGGCCGAACTCATCGAACCCCGCGTCGGCGACGTGCTGCACCGCTTCTCACCCCAAAGCGATGCCGACGACCCCGACCACCCCGAAGACTGGTTCGCCCCCTTCCCGCAGACCGGCGCCACCCGCGTGCCCGAGTCCATCGGCGTCCAGAACGACATCGACGCCCTCCTTGGCTTCGACACCGCCCGCACCACCCCAGAAGCCCACGGTCACCGACCGTGGGCCGCGCCGTCCACCACCACCGACCCCGCTAAATCCCTCGCCACCGTCCTGCACCAACACCTCGCCGACCGCGACACCCCCGTCGCCACCATCCTGGTCTACACCGACACCGACCCCCGCGAGATCGACCGCCTGCTGGACGTGGGCGTCTGGACCCTGCTCACCGGGGCCGACCCCACCGCCATCGTCGCCGCCCAGCGTGGCCTCAAGATCCTCGCCGACGCCGACCCCCAGAGCCGCGCCGCCGAAGTCGGCCTCTTCGTCGTCGGCAGCCCGCCCGACAAGGCCAACGCCGCCGCCGACCAGATCGCCGCCGCCTGTGCCGACCTCTTCGACACCCCCGTCGCCACCCTCGGCCACCTCCAGAAAATGCGACCCGCGGCCGTCCGCACCCTGGGCACCTACCCCGGCCTGGACTCCCAGTGGGCCGATCTCATCGCCACCCTCGACACGCTCAACGAAACCCCACCCCGGGAAGCCCACGGACAACCGCCGCGGGTCCCCGAACCCCAACCCACATCCGCCGCCCCCGTGCTGCGCCGCTCCCTCCTCGACACCTTCTTCGCCCACGCCCGGGAAAAGCCCCGCGATACCGCATCGACGAATCCTCCGTCAGTTCGTCCCGCCGCCCCCAGGCCCGCGCGCATCCTCGAACCCGAACCGGCCATCGCGGACGTCTCAATCACCCCGCAACGAGCCGAGAATCCAGAAACTCGTCAAGCCCTGCAAGTCGCCACCGCGCCCGAATCGCCCCGCTTCGCCGCCGCCACGCCGCCCTCGCCCGGAGCCCACCAACGCGAGCACGACCACGAGCCCGACCTGCCCGCGCTGCTCGCCGACGCCGACCCGGACCTGGACCTCCGCCCGCTGACCGTGCGCTGCCCCGAGCACCCGCACCTGCATCTCGCCGCCGACGCGCACGGCAGGCTCCACCTGCTCGCCCGTCTCACCGACGCCGACCACCCTCGCCCCACGCTCCTCGCGCTGACCGATGCCCGCCGCTGGGCCACCCAGCACCGCGCCCTCCTGGCCCTGGCCCTCACCACCCGCGACGCCCAAGCCCCGGATGTCAATCCCGGGCCCCCGATCCTCCACCTCTTCACCGACCAGCCCGACCGCGCCGTCCCCCTCGCCGCCGCCATCGACCCCACCATCCGCCTGCACCTGCTGCAGCACCTCCCGCTCGTCGCCGGCCCGACCTGGCTCGCCACCGCCCTCCAGACCCGCGACTAGAACCCGTCGCCACCGGCCAACCGTCCGACCGCCACGGGTTCCTCTCAAAGTCGCCCGGTGGACGAACGCGCCTACGCCTCCCCACCCGTCTGCCAATCCGGCAGAAGCACGCCCCCTAAAATCACGCAAGACCCAAGATTTTCCACCATCCGTGGCGGTTCCTCCTTGCGCCGCATTGGCGCGCCCCTTGCCCCCTCCTCCACAGCGAAACCATGTCCGTCACCTTCGAAGACTACTACCGGACGCTCGGCCTCAAGCGGGACGCCAGCCCCGAAGACATCAAGCGCGCCTACCGCAAACTCGCCCGCCAGCACCATCCGGATGTCAACAAGGACGACCCTCAGGCCGCCGCCAAGTTCGGCAAGCTCAACGAAGCCTACGAAGTCCTCGCCGACCCCGAAAAACGCCGGAAATACGACCAGTTCGGACAGAACTGGAAGCACGGCCAAACCATCAACCCCGACGACCTCCGCGGCTTCGGCGGTGCCGGTGGGGCCGGTGGGGCCGGTGGGGCGGGAAACTTCGGCGGGTTCCGCGGAGCCTCCGCCGGCCCGGGCGGCTTCCGTTTCGAAACCTCCGGCAACGCGGGGTTCAGCGACTTCTTCGAATCTGTCTTCGGACGCATGCGCGACGCCCACGACGCCGAAGACCGCGCCAACCCCAACGCCTTCCGCACCGCCACGCCCCAGCTCCAGGAGCACACGCTCCGCATCACGCTCCAGGAAGCCCTCCACGGCGGCACCCGCGCCCTGAACCTCGAAGGCCCCCACGGCCCGCAGCACCTCGACGTCAAAATCCCCGCCGGCGTCCGCGACGGCAGCAGGATCCGCCTCAAAGAACACAACCTCCTGCTCAAAATCCAGCTCACCCCTCACCCGCACTTCACCGTCGCCGGCGACGACCTCATCACCGTCGTCCACCTCGACCCCGCCACCGCCGCGCTCGGCGGCACCGCCGACGTCCAGACCCCCGACGGCAAGCACGCCACCCTCACCGTCCCGCCCGGCTCCTCCAGCGGCGCGAAGCTCCGGCTCCGCGGCCAAGGCCTGCCCCGGAAACCGGGCACCACGGCTCCCACAAGCGATTCGTCTTCCGGGGGGCGCGGCGACCTGCTCGCCCGACTCATGATCCGCGTGCCCAAAGAACTCACCGACGCCCAGCGCCAAGCCTACGAATCGCTGCGCGACGCGAACACGAGCTAAGCCCAACCGCGTCGCCGAGGCCTTGCCCGATGCCTGGGGGTGTCGGGGGCGAAGCCCTTGACCGCCCGCCGCGCAGGCGCTCTTCCAACCAGGAGAAGCCCACCATGAATCTCAACCGCCTCACCGAAAAATCCCGCGAAGCGCTCCAGAGCGCTCAATCCCTCGCCGCCAGCCAGGGCCACCAGGCCCTCGACGCCGAGCACCTCCTGCTTGCGCTCGTGCAACAGCCCGATGGCCTGCTGCCCCGCCTGCTCGACAAACTCAAGCGCCCCGCCGACCTCGTCGCCGCCGAGTTGCAACGCGCGCTGGCGAAGAAGCCCAAAGTCACGACTTCCGGGGGCAACCCCGCCCAGCCCGGCATCACCCAGGCCGTCCACAAACTCCTCGCCGACGCCGAAGCCCAGGCCACCGGGATGTCCGACGAGTTCACCTCGGTCGAACACCTCGTGCTCGCGCTCTTCCAGCAGAATGACCTGCCCGCCACCAAGACCCTCACGGACCTGGGCATCACCCATGACGCCTTCCTCAACGCGCTCACGCAAGTCCGCGGCCACCAGCGCGTCACCACCGACCACCCCGAAGCCACCTACGACGCCCTGGCCAAATACGGCCAGGACCTCGTCGCCGCCGCCCGCAACGGCAAGCTCGATCCCGTGATCGGCCGCGACGAGGAAATCCGCCGCACCATCCGCATCCTCTCCCGCAAAACCAAGAACAACCCCGTGCTCATCGGCGAACCCGGCGTCGGCAAAACCGCCATCGTCGAAGGCCTCGCGCAGCGCATCGTCCGCGGCGACGTGCCGGATGACCTCAAGGACAAAACCGTCTTCGCGCTGGACATGGGCGCGCTCATCGCCGGCGCAAAATTCCGTGGCGAGTTCGAAGAACGACTCAAGGCCGTGCTCAACGAAGTCAAGTCCGCCGCCGGCGGGGTGCTGCTGTTCATCGACGAGCTGCACACCATCGTCGGCGCCGGCAAAACCGAAGGCTCCATGGACGCCGGCAACCTGCTCAAGCCCATGCTCGCGCGCGGCGAGTTGCACTGCATCGGCGCCACCACCCTCAACGAGTACCGCAAGTACATCGAGAAGGACGCCGCGCTCGAACGCCGGTTCCAGCCCGTGCTCGTCGATCAACCCACCGTCGAAGACACGATCTCGATCCTCCGCGGCCTGCGCGAACGCTTCGAGGTTTTTCATGGTGTTCGCATCACGGATAACGCATTGGTGAATGCGGCAACCTTGGGCCACCGTTACATCGCCGACCGCTTCCTGCCCGACAAAGCCATCGACCTGGTGGACGAAGCGTGCGCGCTCATCAAGACCGAGATGAACTCAATGCCCGCCGAGCTCGACGACCTCACCCGCCGCGTGATGCAGCTGGAGATCGAAGCCGCTGCGCTCAAGAAAGAAGACGACCCGCACAGCAAGACCCGGCTGAGCAACATCCAGCAGGAACGCGCCAACCTCAAGGAGCGCGCCGACGCGATGCGCGCCCAGTGGGAACACGAGCGCGGCGGCGTCACCCAGGTCCGCGAGCTGCGCGAACAGATCGAGCAGACCCGGCTCCACATCGAACAGGCCGAAAACGCCTACGACCTGCAGAAAGCCGCCGAATTGAAATACGGCAAGCTCCCCGACCTCGAAAAGAAGCTCGCGGCGCTGGAATCCAGTGGCACCGGCTTCCAGCCGGTGGTCGGCCGTGAGGCCGAGGATCAGCGCGAAGCCGCTTCACCTGCGGCAAATCACCGGCAAGATGCCGGTGCCACGGAACCCAGCGACGCCCCCAAACTCTTCCGCGACACCGTCACCGACGACGAGATCGCCGAGATCGTCGGCCGGTGGACCGGCATCCCCGTGTCCCGCCTGCTCGAAGGCGAACGCCAGAAACTCCTCAAGCTCGACGAAACCCTTTCGCGACGCGTCGTCGGCCAGGAAGAGGCGGTCCGCCTCGTGTCCGACGCCGTCCTCCGCGCCCGTGCCGGCATCGCCGACCCCGACCGGCCCATCGGCAGCTTCCTGTTCCTGGGCCCCACCGGCGTCGGCAAAACCGAACTGTCCAAAGCCCTCGCCCAAGCGCTCTTCGACAGCGAACAAAATCTCATCCGCCTGGACATGTCCGAGTACATGGAGAAACACAGCGTCGCGCGCCTGATCGGTGCGCCGCCCGGATACGTCGGCTACGAAGAAGGCGGCCAACTCACCGAGGCCGTGCGCCGCAAGCCCTACTCCGTCCTGCTCTTCGACGAGGTTGAAAAAGCGCACCCCGATGTGTTCAACGCGCTGCTGCAACTGCTCGACGACGGCCGACTCACCGACAGCCAGGGCCGAACCGTCGACTTCAAAAACACCGTGGTCATCATGACCTCCAATCTGGGCAGCCGACACCTGCTCGATGACGCGGTGCTGGGCGGCGGCGAGCTCAGCGACAACGCGCGCAACGCGGTCATGGCCGACGTGCGCTCGCACTTCCGCCCCGAGTTTTTAAATCGCATCGACGAGATCGTGCTCTTCAAGCCGCTGACGTTGCGCGAAATCGAGCGCATCGTCACGCTGCTGGTGGCCGACTTGCAGAAGCGCCTCGCCGACCGCCGCATCACGCTCACGCTCACCGAGGACGCGGTCCGGCATATCGCTTCGGCCGGCCACGACCCGGTGTACGGCGCCCGCCCGCTCAAGCGCTTCCTGCAACGCGAACTCGAAACCCGCATCGGCCGGGAACTCATCGCCGGCCAGGTCCCCGACGGCAGCACCGTCACCGTGGACCACACCGACGACGCGGGCCTGACCGTCACCGCGCGGCCCGACGCCCACGCCGCCGAGCCCATCCACGACCACCGCTCCGGCTCGGCCCGATGAACCGCCGGCCCGCCGCGCCCCCCGCGCCCCCCGCCGATCGTGTTCCGCCCCGAGTCGGGCAAACGCCGTGGAATCCGCTCAGGCTGGCCGTAGCGCAAGATTCAGACCCCTCGCCCCGCGTAGAAACCGGGCAATTCGGCAACCACAAGTCCGCGTTGCATAAGCATTGGGCAGTTGTGTTCAAAATCAAATAATTTCGTGACAAGATGCTTGACGCCAGCCGCAGGATCGCCAGAATTGCGGTTGCGAAGGCGGGCACACGGCCCTCCACGAATTTCAATCCCCTTTGGAGACGGAAGATGAAAATGCAAGCTGCGATGATCGCGCTCTCGATCGGTCTGGGCACCGCCGCCTCGGCCGACGTTGTGGCGTACTGGGACCAGAACAGCAACGACTTGGGTGGGGGCCTCTTCGGCTTCACGCCGGCCGACTTCCCCCAGCCCGCGGACCAGGGCACGGGCACACTGACCCTTGAAGATTTCGACATGACCGTCGGTGCCAATGGTGCCTACTCCACCATCCAGAGCTTCGGCGGCTCTACCGAGAACGCACTGCCCGCCGTGGCGTCTGGCGGCTCGCTGTCGCCCCAGGGTGGCGACGACGGCACCGGCGCGCAATCCAACAATGGCATGTCCATCGTTTTGAGCGCCTCGACCACCGGCCTTGAAGACGTGATCGTCTCCTGGGCGCAGCGCGGCACG
>CAZIXN010000163.1:0-6488 GCA_964543215.1 uncultured Phycisphaera sp. | reverse complement strand
AGCACGTGCTCGGTGATGAGCAACGCCACCACAACCCCAGCCGCGCCTTGCGTGAGGGTTCCGAGTTGCGGCGAACTGAACACCACGCCGCCCAGGGCAAGCGCCGCGAGCCCGTGCAGGCCGCGCGACACAAGTACTGCTCCGCGCGGGCCCAGCGTCGCGGGAATGGCGTGCAGGCCGAGCCTTCGATCGACCTGGGCGTCGGCGAGTGCGTAGATCACGTCAAAGCCCGCGACCCACAGCGCCACGAAAAGCGCGATCAGCCAGACCGTGCGTTGCCCGACATAAGCAGGCTCGATCGCGATCGCGGCCGCGAGCGGGCTGACGGCCAGCGCGACGCCCAGGATCAGGTGGCACGCGGCGGTGAAACGTTTGGCGAACGAATAGCTCGCCACGAGCATCAGCACCAGCGGGCTGAGCGCCGCGGGCCAGGCGTTGCCGCGGAACAACCAGAACCCGCCCGCGGCGGCGACGAACGCCAGCGCGGTGAGCGCGATGGTGGTGGCGGCGAAGCGTCGGCTGATGCGCCCCGCGGGGATGGCGCGCCGTGCGGTACGCGGGTTCTGCGCGTCGAAGCGTGCGTCGGCCAGGCGGTTCACGGTCATCGCGAACGTCCGCGCGAGCACCATGCACAGCACGATCAGCAGCGCCTCGGTCCACGTCGGCGTGCGGTTCACCGAGCCGGCCGCGAGCACCATCGCCCAGAGCGCAAAGGGCAGCGCGAACACGGTGTGCGACAGCTTGATGTCCCGTCCGAGTGTGATCGCTTGCGCCATCGGGCTGAGGGATCGGGGATCGGGGATCGGGGAGGCGGTCACGAGGGAGGGAGTGGGCCCAGTGGTGGGGCTGAGGGTTTCGACTTGCGGCGGTCCACGGGTGATTCAGGCGGGGGCGGTGGGCCGGTCCCTGATCTCCGATCCCTGGTCCCCGGCACGGACGTGCCGCATGTTGCCCGGCCAACGGAGCTTGAGGTCGTGGGCGACGTCAAGTTGATCCAGCACCCGGCCGACCACGAAGTCCACGAGCTGCTCGACGGTTTCGGGCAGCATGTAGAAGCCCGGGTTCGCGGGCAGGATGATCGCGCCGGCGTCGTGGGCGGCGAGTTGGTTGTGCAGGTCGACGCGCGAGAGCGGGGTTTCGCGGTGAACGAGGATGAGCTTGCGTCGTTCCTTGAGGGTGACGTGCGCGGCGCGGTGGATGAGGTGGGACGCCTGGCCGGTGGCGACGGCGGAAAGCGTGTTGGAGGAACACGGGATGATGACCATGCCGTCGTGGCGGAAGCTGCCCGAGGCGATCGTCGCGCCGACGTCCTTGGCGTGATGCAGGATGAGGTGAGCGGGGGCTTCGGCGTCGTCGGGCAGGCCGGCGAGCTTGCGGGAATCGAGCGTTTCCATGCCCAGTTCGTCGCGGAGCAGGCGTTGGCCCAGGGCCGAGGCGACGACGTGGGTTTCGACGCCGGCGGCGACGAGGAGTTGGACGGTCCGCGTGGCGTAGAGCGCGCCGGAGGCCCCGGTGATGCCCACGACGATGCGACGAGGATGGGGCGGCGGCGGGGTAGCGTCGGGCATGGTCGGCAAGCATAGCGCTTGGGCGGGTATAACTCACTCCGGACGTTGAGGAAGAACCGGCAGGCGGGCACCTTTTGCGACGTGTGCGTCCGGCCGGATGCAGCTCTGACTCGGAGGGAAAGACCATGCCCAGGAAGCGTTGCGCTTTGCGGTGGACCGGTACGGGTTGCGTGGCAGCGGCGTGCGCTTTGATCGGGCCGAGCATCGATGCCCAGGTCGTTTCGACGGGGCAGTCGCTGCCGGGGCTGGTGTCCGGTTCGGGCGTCGCGGTGCAGGGCTGGGTCGTGATCGGCGACGATGCGCCCGGCGCGGTCTCCGTGTCGTCGGGCGGCAGCTTCCGTTCCGCGGGCGTGACGCTCGGCCGACAAACCACCGGCCACGGCCAACTCGAAGTGCGCGGCACCTCGGCAATTGCGGACAGCCTCGACGACCTGGTGATCGGCGACGCGGGTGTCGGTGAGCTGCGCGTTTTACAGCACGCCCGGCTGACCACCGGCCCGGCGTCGGACCTGTGGCTCGGCCGGCAAAGTGGCGGCACCGGCCGACTGATCGTGGACGGCTACGCCACCGCCGACCTGGGCGGGCACGGCTACGTGAGCGCCCGGCACCCCGAATCGCCCGGACGGCCGAGCGTCTCGCTGGATCAGGGCGCCACGCTGCGCTTCGGGCTGGGCAACCCCGGCGGCGTCGCGGCGGGGACCGTGGGCTCGTTCGCGTTGGGCTACGCCGGGCCGGAAACGGTGACGCTCAGCGCTGCGGGCGACGGCACGCTGCTGGACGTGCCGGGCGTGTGGTCGCTGGGCCACGCCGGCCCAGCCGAAGCCGAGCTGTTCGACAACGCCTTCGCGCGGGTGGGCACGCTCCATCTGGGCGTGGCATCGGCCGCGACGATCCTGCTGGACGGCGCGACGCTCTCGGCGAACACGCTCCACGCCGGAACCGCGCCCCACGCCCCGGCCACGCTCACCGCCGACGCCCACAGCGCCCTCCAACTCGGGCAAGGCGGGCTGCGCTTCGGCCCGATCCTCGGCCTCTCGCCGATTGGTCAGGCCCCCGCCGCCGCGCGCTTCACGCTGCGCGGCTCACTCACCAGCCAAGGCCCGATCGACCTGGGCGGCACAACCGAAGGTCCCGGCCTGGGCGGCCATCGCGTCGCGCTCCTCGACTCGTCCGCATCGCTGAGCACGATTGGCGAACTGCGTATCGGCGGCCCCAGGCCCGACGACCGCGCGACGCTTTCGCTGCAGGACGCCAACGCTTCCGCCAACTCCGCCAGCGTCGAGCCCGGCGGCACGCTCTCGGGCCACGGCACGCTCACGCTCGGTCGCCAGCTCACCGTCGTCGGCACGGTCGAAGCGCCCGGCGGCGTACTCACCGTCGACGCCGCCCGGCTCAGCCGGTTCTTCGCCGATGCGACGCTGGCCGTGGGATACGCCGTGATCCCCATCGATCACGACGCCGACCCGCACACGCCCAGCCTCCCGACCATCACGCACGGCACGCTGCGCTTCACCGACGACGCCCGGCTGGACGGCACGCTGGACCTGCGTCGCAACGAGAACTTCCCCGCGCTGCCCATCGAGGCCATGCCGTGGTACGAGCCGTTCACGCTCGCCGACACCGCCGAAGCGTTCACCGGCTGGTTCGACCGCATCGCCGGGGTCCGCCTCACCGAAGATTCGGCCCTGGCCGTCGTGCAGACCGACTCGGCCCTGATCGCGCAGCGCGCGCTGCTGGGCGACGCCAACCTCGATCAGCGCATCGATCAGCACGACCTCGACGCCGTGCTCAACCACTGGGGCGATTCCACCGCGCAGCGTGCCTTGGATTGGAGCGATGGCGACTTCAACGGCGACGGCACGATCGAGCAGGCCGACCTGGATGTGGTCCTGAACCGCTGGGGCGGCCATGCGTCGCCGGTGCTGAACCTCACGGCGATCCCCGAGCCCGCCACGGCGTGCACGTTCGTGCTGCTGATAGCCGCAGCCCCACGGCCTGCGCGTGCAAGTCGGATCCGAAGCCCGCGTTCACTGAACGCGGGCTTCTTCACGCCTTGCGCGCACCGCTGAGGCAACGAAAAATGCGGGATCAGATTGGGATGTCGTCGTCGGGCGCAATGGGCGTTCGTTCCTGTCCCGGCCGATAACCCTCCGGCAAATGAACCGGGTGACGGAACACACGGCCATCAATCGAAACCACCACCTCCGCCGAGCCGGGAGCGACGGCGAACTCTGCATCACCCATAATGAACGTGTCACCCACTTGCCGCAAAGGTTGTCGTCCCCAACTACCTTCAAGCCAAAGATCGATTTCTGTGGAGTATTGACTGATCATCGGTAGAAAAATCCCGCATGCTTCTCGACCAACAAAAACATCGTCAGGCAGCAGAATTGTACCTCGCCCCCGACCAAATTGTTGATCGTTGTGGATGGGGGATGGATGGAACCGTTTTTGAGTCAACGCGACGAAGCGCCGTCAAGGTTCACGAGTACA
Source organism: uncultured Phycisphaera sp. (assembly GCA_964543215.1). Lineage (GTDB taxonomy): Bacteria > Planctomycetota > Phycisphaerae > Phycisphaerales > Phycisphaeraceae > CAZIXN01. The sequence continues at coordinate 2,427 of CAZIXN010000163.1, read as the reverse complement.
CAGTGAGATTTCAGAATGAGTTGGCGGTATATCGACGTCTCACGGATGAAGGCGTCGAAAGAATCTGTGGAGCCAGTATTCCCAAACTGCTCGGCGTCGACGACGCACGATTGATCATTGAACTGACGACCGTACGTGCTCCGTATGTGCTCGACTTTGCTGCGTCGCGGCTAGATGTACCGCCGGATTTCGATGCAGAGCTCTGGCAGCACTGGAGAGAAGAGAAGGAAGAGGAGTTTGGTCCACACTGGCCGTCTGCCATGCGCGTTTTCGACGAGCTCAGATTGAGGTACGGCATCTGACACATGGACCTCAGCCCACGCAACGTTGATCTCAACCAACGGGAAACGTAATTTCAGTCCAACGCCACGATCGCCTGGTCCGCCTGCTCCTTGCGGAACGCGTCAAGCTTCTCGCGCAGCGTGGCGTCGCCGCCCGCGAGAATGGACACGGCCAGGAGCGCCGCGTTCTTTGCACCCGCCTCGCCGATGGCCAGCGTGGCGACGGGCACGCCCGCGGGCATCTGCACGATGGACAGCAGCGAATCCAGGCCGTGGAGCGCCTTGCTCTGGATCGGCACGCCCAGCACCGGCAGCGTCGTGCTCGCGGCGACCATGCCCGGCAGGTGTGCGGCCCCGCCGGCGCCGGCGATGATCACTTGCAACCCCCGCGACACGGCCGACTCGGCATAGTCGACCATCCGGCGGGGCGTGCGGTGCGCGCTGACGACCTGCGCTTCGTACGCCACATCGAAGCGGTCGAGCAGCTCGGCGGCGAGCTTCAGCGTCGGCCAATCCGACCGGCTGCCCATGAGGATGCCGACGAGCGGTTGCGGTGCTGCCATGCCGCCCAGCATAAGCCCCGCCGGTAGCCGCAACCCCACGGGTGGCACGAGCGGCGCCCCGACGCGCCCGGCGCTCGCGCCCCGTGGGGGGTAGTGGGGGTAGGGCGACCTCGCGGCCCGCGCGGTTCAACGGCCCTCACACGAAATACACGCGAACCCTCGACCGCGCGGCCGCGTTGTTCTAGGATTGGCCTGCCCGCTTGCTTTCTCACCGCCGCACAGAAGTGTTCCGCGGCCCGCAGGACGCCCACCGACCCATCCCCAGCGCCATCGCCATGCACGGCCTCGACCTACCGACCCCTTCCGCCGCGCCGTCGCTGCGCTTCGAACGCCTCGCCGCCGCGCGACGGGTCCTCGAACGCTGCGACCACCTCGCCGACTTCACCGACGAGCGCGACCGGCTCACCCGACTGTTCCTCACCAACGCCGCCGCGTCGGTGCACGGCGTGCTCAAACGCTGGTTCGCCGACGCCGGCCTGTCGGTGCGTGTCGATGCGGCGGGCAACCTCATCGGACACCGCCGGGGCCACGGCTCGGCCGCGGGAGGGATTCCCACGTTCCTGCTCGGCTCGCACCTGGACACCGTGCCGGGCTCGGGGCGGTACGACGGCGTGCTGGGCGTGCTGGTGGCGCTCGCGGCCGTCGAAGCGCTGGGCCACGAGACCTTGCCGTTTCACGTGGACATCGTTGGGTTTTCGGAAGAAGAAGGCGTGCGGTTTCAGACGCCCTACATCGGCAGCCGGGCGGTGGCGGGCACGCTGGACCCCAACGTGCTGGAGCGCAAGGATCCCAGAGGGGTGTCGCTGCGCGCGGCGCTCGAGTCGTTCGGTTTGGACCCGATGCGGCTGCCCGAGGCGTCGTACGACGGCCGGCAGGTGCTGGGCTACACCGAGGTGCACATCGAGCAGGGGCCGGTGCTGGCGGCGGCGAACCGGCCGATCGGCATCGTGTCGGGCATCGCGGGGCAGAGCCGGCTGATGATGCGCTTCGAGGGCGAGGCCGGCCACGCCGGCACCGTGCCGATGGACCAGCGGCGCGATGCGCTGGTGGCGGCGGCGAAGCTCGCCGTGGAGGTGCAGGACTTCGGCAAGAGCCTCGACGGGCTGCGCGCGACAGTGGGTCTGTTCGAGGCCTGGCCCAACGTGCGCAACGTCGTGCCGGGCGCGGTGCAGTGCTCGCTGGACGTGCGTCACGCGCTCGACGACATCCGCGTCACGGCCGTCGATGCGCTGCTCGAAGCGGCGCAGCGGATCGCGGAGGAGGAAGGCGTGCGTTTCGAGGTGCTGGACCGCCAGAGCCAGAAGGCCACGCCGGTGGACGGCGGCTTGAGCAGCGTGCTGATGCAGGCCGCGCAGGCGGCGGGCTACGAGCCGGCGGACTTACCGTCGGGCTCGGGGCACGACGCGGTGATCATGGCCGAACTGTGCCCGGTGGCGATGCTGTTCGTGCGCCAACCCGATGGCGACCGGCACTATGCGGATGAAGTCGTCAGCGAAGCCGACGTCGCCGCCGCGATCGACACGATGGCCCACTACCTCCTGCACCTGAGCAAAGCCCACGCGGCGGGGACGCTGGCGGGGTGA
>CAZIXN010000162.1:0-6521 GCA_964543215.1 uncultured Phycisphaera sp. | reverse complement strand
TCAGCCCTGACCAAAGTTTGTGCGCGTAGCTAACTAAAGACAGGCGACAGCGCTGATCAGAAGGTCTTAAGATTCAGAGTGCTCGCCGAAGCCTCACTACGAACCTTGGAGCATCCCGATGGCATTCCTGCTCTTGCGTAGCGCGCCGTTTGCGATATGAAGGCAAGAACGGGTCGGGGTACGATACTGCACTTCCCACAAGCAAACGGATGAAACGAGGCCTGACATCGAGTGGTTGGCTGCTCTGTTGCTGGGCAATCGTTGGCGCGGGAGCTGCGCATGCCCAGGGCGAGCTGGTGTTCGATTATCTGTACGCTCGGGCGGAAACCGTGGCAGATGCGGCGGCGGCGGACAGCGGCCAAACCACTCTCGATGCTGGTGACTTGGGAATCCGGTTTCTCTACACAACCCCGATTGCCGGTCTTGGAGATGGCGCTCAGCTGCAGATCGACTACCACGGTCGCGAAGCCTTGCAAGGCAACACTCGAAACAGCGCCGTTCGGCTCTTCTATGCTGCTAACGTGAGCTTGCCGCTCAACGCCAACACAAGCCTGTCGATCGGGCGGTTCCTGGCGCCATCAGTCGTATTGTTGCCCGTTGACGGTGTGCAGCTGACACGCAAACATGAGTTCAGTGGTGGGCAAGGCACCGTGCGCATGTTCGCGGGACGTCGGGGTGTGCTTACCTCGCGCCGCAACGTCCCGGTCGACGAGTTTCTGCCGGCGCTCGGCGCCGATTGGCAGTGGCGCAACCAACGGTACTCCTTCGCTGGCACCCTGGGGTTTTCCGAAGACGAGGCGATTCTGTTGCCGGCATCGCAGGAGCTGAAGCGGCGTTATGGCTCGTTATCTGCTGCGGTGCAGGCCACTGCGGAGCTATCACACGGCGTCAGCACGTACTTCCGGCTCGCCGGGTTCGAGCAAGCCACATTCAGACTCGGTCCGAGTTGGTCGGCGCTGGATCTCGATGCCGAGGCGCTCGACTTGTGGCACGCAAGCGGTTTTGTGCGATGGCGTCCGAACCGCGACTGGCGGTTCCGGTACGCGCTGCATAGCCAGCGCGCCGCTGTCTATCGCGTGGGGCTGCAGTTGCCGGACGGTCTTGGCGGCATTGAACAAGTGAGTGACCCTGGTTTCACGCCGAGATTCACCGATCATGCCTTACGGGCGGAGCGTCGCTTTGTGTTGGGCGCAACCCAGGGTTGGGTCCGCGCCAACGCACGATATCGCGTGCGCCCGGATCGATCTGAGCTTCGACTCGGTGGCGAGCTGCATGCGAACGACCTGCTGAGAGAGGGAGTCACGCTGCGATTGGCCGGCGTTTTCGATCGCATCTCCGAGCGAGGCGGGCATCCCATTGCGCTGGACGGCGATCGGCGCTACCTGAGTGCGGCGCTCGGATTCGGCCAAGACGGCTGGCACATCGAAGCGGGGGGCCAATGGTTGGATCGAGATGGACCGTACTCGGGCCGCACGTTCACGGTCGTCGATCCTGACGAGCCGGTCAACCCGCGCGATCACTCGCTGTTCGTCCTGGAGGCACAGACGAACGCCTTCGTGCGCGTGTTTTGGACCGGGCGCAGGTATTTCGCCGGTCTGGACCTCGAACGCAACCTGGAAGACGGCGGTGAGTTTCGAGCTTTCGCCCAGCTGGGCTATCGATTTGGCGAACGACCGTGAAGAGTGGATTCTCGGGCAGCAAGAGCTGCAAAAGCCACGCGAGCCAGCCCCGCTGGTGGGCTGCCTTCGCGGGTCTGATTTGCGGTTTGGTGTTTGCCTTGCAGCTGTCCGCAGCTTCGGGTTGGAAGGAGAGCCTGTCGCCCGGGCCGCTGCATGCCGAACACGCTCAGCTGGACGGCAATTGCGAGAGCTGTCACGAGAACTTTAAGGGAACGCCGGACGATCGCTGCCTGGCTTGCCACGTCGCGATCAAAGGACTGATCGACACCAAGGCAGGGTTTCACGGCAATCTGACCGAGACATCATGCGCGGACTGTCATCGCGACCACGGTGGTCGGGAGGCTTCCATGACCAAGTCGATCGCAACTGAAGCCTTCGACCACGGCAAAGCCCGATTCGCGCTCGCCGGCACCCACGCCGAGCTCGCCTGCGACGCTTGCCATAGCCAGCCGCTCGAAAGCTTGAGCGAGCGCCCGCCCGGCGAATGTAGCGGTTGCCACGAAGATCCCCATGCCAAGGCGTTTGCCGGTGGCTTTGGCGACAACTGCCTCGCATGTCACTCCGATGTTGCCTTTGAACCGGCGACCAAGACGCGCGTGGACCATTCGTTGTTGATGAGCGGCGGTCACGCTCAGACGACATGCCAGGATTGCCACACGGGTGGCCTGCACTTTGACGCCCAGACCACCTGTGGCAACTGCCATCAGCAGGTACACGGCGGAACGGAAGCCGCGTGCGACACCTGCCATAAGGTCAGCGCGTTCCAACCCGCTCTGTTCGATCATGGTGCGCGCTCTTTGCCGCAAGACCACCAAGCCGTCACCTGTCTTGGCTGTCACCAGGACTTCCAATTCGAGAGCACACCCCGCAACTGTCACGAATGCCATGCTGCGGACCTGCCCCATGAGCCATTGGGCGTGTGCAGTGCGTGCCACTCGACGACGAGTTGGAAAGGTACCGACCATTTCCAGCACAACCTGAACACCCGCTTCGCCCTCACCGGTCGCCACATTGATCTGCAATGCAGCAGCTGCCACGACCAAGGCGCAGCGTTCAAGGACGCGCCGGAAGACTGCGCCGGCTGCCACCGCGCTCAGGCGCTGCCGGTGCACGGTGATCTCAGCCAGGCCGGGGACTGCTCAAGTTGTCACACTACGTCCGGATTTGCCGAATCGAAGTTCGACCACGGCGCGGCTGGCTTCCCGCTGCGCGGCAAACACGAGGGACTTGCGTGTCTGGACTGTCACACTGACTTCGCCGCAGATGCAAACAGATCGGTGGATGCTGCTCGCGGCACCGAGCTTGGCCTGTCCAGCGCCTCGGGCGGCGCAAATAGCCGCAATGCCCCGCGCACGTGTCACGATTGCCATGCCGATCCGCATGGCGGCACCATGGGCAATGTCTGCGCTGACTGTCATTCGGAATCGGGCTTCCGGCCGTCAACCTTTGACGTGGCAGACCATGCGGACACGGCGTTCCCGCTGACCGGCGCGCACCTGGAACTGGAGTGCGGGAAGTGCCATCAGCAAGCTTCGCTGACCGACGTACCAACCCAGTGCAACGGATGCCACCTCGACGCTCACGCGGGCAAGCTCGGCGTCGCGTGCCAGGACTGCCACACCACGACAGCCTTCAATCAGGTGGCGGACTTCGACCACGCCGTGACCGGGTTCAGTGTGCAAGGCGTCCACCAGAAACTCTCCTGCGACGACTGTCACTCCGGCGAACGCGGAGCGGCGCTGGCTGCGACCAAAACGACCGCAGCTGCAACGTGCAGCGTCTGTCATGCCGCGCCGCACAACGACACGCTGGGCAAGGACTGCCTGACTTGCCATTCGGTGGCCGATGGCAAAACGTTCAATTCAGCCCGTGGCATGTCCTTTGATCACGATTTCACCGGCTTTTGGCTCACCCGACGTCACGTCGGACTCAAGTGCAGTCAGTGTCACGCCGCGGGCCACGCAACGCCGGTTGGCGAGTGCGCCAGTTGTCATCTCGATCCACATTCCGGCGGGATGAGCCCTGAGTGTGAGTTGTGCCATCGGCCGGATCGCTGGCGCTTGGCACGCTTCGATCACGATCTCGCGGGATGGCCGTTGCGCGGGCGGCATCACTCGACGCCGTGTTCGTCCTGTCACGTCAATCAACGCTGGGTGGGTGTGCCCACGGACTGTTTTGAATGCCACGCGCTGGACGCGGGTCGCGCGCGTGCGTTGCGCGGCGATCATCCTTTTGGTGACTTCGACTGTACCGATTGTCACGTCAGCCAGGTCACCTGGCGGCTCGTGCGATAACCATGAACAACGCCGTAGCCAAAGCAAAACCGAACTTCAGGATCGAGCAGGCATTGATTGCGTGCTACGCCACGGTGCTCGCGGTGGAGACTGCGATCCTGATTTACTGGTACGCGACCGAAGCTGTAGCCAACGGTGATCCACTCTCAGTGGGCCTGGGTTGGGCGGCGCTCATCTCGATGATCGTGATGCTGATCTATTCGATCGCGCGACGGTCGAAGACGATGAAACGACTTGCTCCGCTCAAGATCTGGTTGCACTTCCACATTTTCTGCGGCGTACAAGGGGTGTTGTTTGCGTTCTTCCATTGCCTCCCGACGCTGACAGCGGCGTCGCCTTTCTATTGGATGAACCCCGGCGTACTTGCAGCCATCGGAGTAGCGACCGTGTTTTGCTCGGGACTCGTCGGCCGGTATCTGTACTCCATGGTGCCGCGGGCGATGCGCGGCGAACAAATGTCGGCTCGTGATGTCGAGGCCGAGCTTCGAGCGTTTCCAGACGAAGATCTGCCAGCGGAAGTCAAAGCGCTGGCCGGCGCCAAGCTGCCGGAACGGGTTGGCCTGTCCGGTCTGATCTCGCTCGACTGGAAGGCGCGCAAGGCACTGCGCAAATTGCGACGTCTGGGATTGCCTGCGCCGATCCTGAGGCTCGCCGAACGATCAGTCAGGCTCCGCCGCCGCTATATCGCATTGGGGGTTGTGCTGCCTTGGTTTGAACTCTGGATCGTGGCTCATCGACCGATCGCGGCAGTGATGTTCGCGCTGTCTGCCGTGCACGTCGCACTATCGTATCTGTTCGGGAACTAAAGCCGGTGTCACAAGACCGCTCTGCATCTGAACATGGTTCGATCATCGGAGTGCAGCGATGAAAGATCTAGCCATAGGACCATTGGAAATCATCGTCGGCACAGGTGGTTTGTTGATCCTCGCGATCCTGGTTTGGACCGTGATCTCGATGCGCGCTGCCGTGCTTCGCATGCGCGAACTGCGCAAGGATTTCGAGCACAGCCAGGCGATGGGCGCGCAACCGGCCAGCCTGCATCCGCGGATCAATCTGGAAAAGTGCATTGGGACGGATGCATGCGTCGCTGCTTGTCCGGAGACCAATGTGATCGCGATCGTGGATGGACAGGCGCGATTGGCGAATCCCACCGCATGCATCGGCCATGGCGAGTGCCTGCGGGCCTGCCCGGTCGGTGCGATCGAGCTGGTCATTGGAACGGAGACTCGTGGCGTCGACATTCCGGATCTGGCGCCTGGATTTGAAACCAATGTGCCTGGTCTGTACATCTTCGGTGAACTGGGCGGCATGGGGCTGATCTACAACGCGATGACCCAGGCGTTGACGGGCATGGCGCGGTTGATCAAATCGATGCCAGCGCCGGTCGCTGGCGCACATCAGGTGGTGATCGTGGGCGCTGGCCCAGCCGGGCTGGCCGCGACGCTGGCCGCGATCAAGGCGGGGCTCGACTACGTCACGATCGATCAGGATTCGATGGGCGGGACCGTATTGCAGTACCCACGCCACAAGATCGTGATGACGCGCAGTGTCGATCTGCCGGTCTATGGCCGGATCAAGTTGGGGTCCGTGCAGAAGGAAGACCTTCTGGCTTTGTGGGAGGACATCGTCAAAAAAGCCAGCGTGCAGGTGCGCGGCCTGACCCAGCTCACTGCACTGACGCGCGGCGACGATGGGCTGTTCATCGTAGGCACGCAGTGCGATGGCCAGGCTGGGGAGCTGCGAGCGCAACGCGTCGTATTGGCGCTCGGTCGCCGCGGCTCACCGCGAAAACTCGGCATTCCCGGTGAGGATCTGGCCAAGGTCACCTATCGGCTTTTGGAGCCCGAGAACTATGCTGGCGCGAAAACCTTGGTGGTGGGCGGCGGCGACTCGGCCGTCGAAGCCGCTGTTGCCTTGGGCGAAGCCGGGGCCGTCGTGCAACTGGTGCATCGCGGTCGCATGTTCGATCGCATTAAAACCAAAAACCAGAAACGTCTGGACGCCGCTGTCAAGGCGGGTCTGGTCGAGCTGCTGCTGGAGGCTTCGCCGCAAGCGATCACGCAAGCGCATGTCGAGATCAAGATGGGCGAAGGAATACGGCGGATCGAAAACGACTATGTGCTCGTCTTTGCAGGCGGCATGTTGCCGAGCAAACTCTTGAAGGACGCTGGTGTCGCGATTCGTACTTATCACGGCGAGGTCTACCTACCGGCGAACTAGTGGTCGTCCACGATTTAGCCATGTCGACGATGCAGGGGCAGCGTCGGCTGCGCGCTGAAACAAGCCCTGATGCTTGGACGTCCATCGGCCATTTTGCTTCGGGGCCGCGTGGCTGTCGTGCATTCTCCAAAGTTGGCGTTTTTCGTGCGGTGCAGGCCACCCTGGTTACCAAGTGTGCACCGCAGCAGATGAAAAGTCGTTGGTCGCTGTTCGTCCTTGTCGTCTGCGCGGCGGCGCTGTTCTTCATTGGTAGTGCTCCGTATTGGTGTTGCTGACATGAACGCGCTGTTCGGCGGTAAAGCCAAGCTTTGTTCGCGATAGCAAAAGC
>CAZIXN010000161.1:0-6548 GCA_964543215.1 uncultured Phycisphaera sp. | reverse complement strand
GACTCGCGGAGGTTGAGCAGCCGGTTGCGGGCCGAGAGCACGTCCTGTTCGATGTTCTCGGCCTGGAATCCGCGGATCTTGCCGGCGTCGGCGAGGGCACGGAACTGGTCGGCGACAAACGAGAGGTTCCGCAGCTGCGCCTGCTGGTTGACGATCTCCTGCTGCGCGAACACCAGGTCGAAGTACTGGCCGGACAACTCCACGAGAAACTCGCGACGGAAGCGCTCGAAGCCGCGGACGGCGTAGGTCAGATCGCGCTCGGCCTGGATGAGGTCTTCCCGGGCGACCATGCCGGCTCCGCGCAGCAGCGGCAGATTCAGCGACAACTCCACCGCGCCGCCCTGCGTCTCCTCGTCGGCGGTGCTGGTGGAAGATTGCTGGAGGAACGCGACGTAATCCACCAGCGCCCGCGCCGAGACCGACCCGCCGTAGGGGAGCCGCTGCGTGACGCCCAGGTCGGCGACGAGCGATCCGACGGTGTCGAAGTCGCCGTCTTCGGGCGTGCCGGAGAGTTGGCCGGAGACGCCGCTGAAAAAGCGTGGCCCCCAGAGGTGTCGCTCGATGATCAGCGAGAGGGTGGTGAGGAAGAGCTCTTCTTTTTCGCGTCGGTAGTCCGGGGCCGAGCGGATCGCGGTGGCCAGGATGCCTACGAGGTCCAGGGTCAGGGTCGGGCCCTCATCGGTTCCGATGGACCCGGGCAGGCGATCGGTGTCGATGGTGAGGTCAGGGTCGGTGACGGCGGGCAGGGCATCGCCGACGGGGTTTTCGGTGGTGGGTCGTTCGTCGTAGAGCGCTTCGTCGCTGACTTCGACGGGCGTGGGCGGGACGGGATCGGTATCGATGGGAGCGGAAAGGCCGAGCGTGTTGTGCTGGCGGGCTTCGATCATCCGAGCCGCGTCGCGGTCGAGCTGGTCCATCGGCGCGACACAGGCCGGTAAGACCAACGCCGCGAGCGACACGGCGACCTGGGCACCCGCGATGAACCCGGCCCAGAGCGGAGATGAGCGGCCGCACGTCGCGCCGATTTCTGCCATGGCCGCAGTGTAACCGCCGACCGTTGGCCGATGGCGACAATTCGGCGCTGGGTTTTGCCGTGCGTTCTTGGTTGACGTAGGTTCTGCCCACTATGGCCGAGATTTCGTACGACAAGCAGGCGTTCGTCGTGGGCGGGCGCCGGGTGTTCCTGGTGAGCGGGGCGATCCATTACCCGCGCGTCCCGCGTGAGCTGTGGCGGGACCGCATCCGCGCCGCGAAGCAGGCGGGGCTGAACTGCATCGAGACGTACGTGTTCTGGAACGCGCACGAGAAGGCGCCCGGCGAGTTCGACTTTGCCGGCGACCTGAACCTCCGCCGGTTCATCGAGATCGTGGGTGAAGAGGGGATGTGGTGCTGGCTGCGGCCGGGGCCTTACGTGTGCGCCGAGTGGGACGGCGGCGGGCTGCCCGCGTGGCTGGAGACGGTGCCGACGACCAAGAAGTCCGGCCCGATGAAGCTGCGTGAAGCGAGCGAGCCGTTCATGGCGGCCTGTGCGCGGTTCCTGTCGGCGGTGATGACGCAGGTGAAGGGCCTGCAGGTGGCCGGCCACGACCCGAACCTGCAGCGGGGCGGCTCCTTCGACGTCAAGCCCGGCCAGGCGGCGCACGGCTACCGCGGCGAAGGCGGCGGTCCGATCCTGCTGATGCAGGCCGAGAACGAATGGTTCAGCCATAACCAAAAGCAGCACGACGAGTACCACCGGCAGCTGATCCGGTACATGCTTGAAGGCGGCTGCCGCGTTCCGGTCAACGCGTGCAACCAGCTCTGGCAACCCGTCGACGGCACGATCCACACGTGGAACGCCTCGGCCGACCTCTCCGCATCGATCCGGCAACTCGGCGTCGTGCAGCCCGATGCGCCCCGCATCGTCAGCGAATACTGGACCGGGTGGTTCGATCACTGGGGCGGGCAGCACGCCCAGTCGGTCGATGCGCAAAAGCATCTGTACCGCCTGGCCTGCATCCTCGCCGAGGGCGCGATGCCCAACCTGTTCATGTTCCACGGCGGGACGAACTTCGGTTTCAGCGGCGGCCGAACCGTCAACTCGACCGATTGCTACATGGTCACCAGCTACGACTACGACGCGCCGCTGCGCGAGGGCGGCGGTCGCGCCGACAAGTTCGCGATGACCAAGCGCATCTGCACGTTCGCGTCGCAGTTTGCGCCGGTGCTGGCGAACCTTGAGCCGACCGATCAGGCCGTGACGATTCAGGGCGGCGAGGACGATCACCCGCCGGCGGTGATCCACGCGCGGGGCAAGCTCGGCGACGCCGTGTTCGTCGTGCGCGGCCCACGCGACCAACGCGCGTCCGTCAAGCTCCAACTGCAAGACGGCCGATCGCTCGACGTCCCGCTGGGCCAGGACCGCGCCGCGTGGCTGCTGCTGGGCGTCAAGCTCGGCGATGCCGTCACGCTCGACTTCACCAACCTGCGGCCCTGGGCTTTCGCCGACAAGCGCATGCTCGTGCTTTACGGCCCGGCCGGCGCGAACGGCTTGATCAGCCTCGATGGTGCCACGCACCCCGCGCCCGTGCCCACCGGCAAAACGCCCAACGTGCAACGCATCGGGCCGCTCACCCTGGTTGTCCTCAACGAGGAGCAGATCGACGCGGCGTACCTCGATGCGCTCGGCGTGATCGTCGGCGTCGAGCGGCCCGACGAGCACGGCCAACCGGTCCCGCTCAAAGGCTGGCCCACGCAGACCCACGTCGCCCCCGACGGTACCTGCACCACCACCCGCGCTACCGGGCCCAAAGCCACGCCCGCGCCCAAGCTCTCCGACTGGGACTACGCCGACTGCGCCGCCTATCTCGAAGGCACCGCGGAGGATTTCGAGCCCATCGCCGGCCCGGCATCGCTCGCGCAGCTGGGCGTCATGGAGGGCTACGGCTGGTACCGCATCGCCAACACCAAGCCCGCCTCCGCGCGATCCACCAAAACCCTCGTGCCCAACGCGGGCGACCGGCTGCACCTCTACCGCGACGGCAGGTTCGACACGATCCTCGGCCACGCACCCGGTGCCACGCATCAACCCGAGTCGCTCTCCTTGGCGGGCGACATCGTCGTCCTCGCGGACAACCTCGGACGGTTCAACTACGGCCAGCGCACCGCCGAACCCGTCGGTCTGCGTTCGCATTTTTGTGCCGTCAAGCCGGTCAAGCTCGGCAAGCCGACCGTCACGATCGAGCCCGGGCCGGACCCCTTCACGCTGGGCAGCATGATTTACCACCGCCGCGAGGGCCAGCGTCCGTTGGGGACCAAGCTGTTGTGGACCCTGAAGATCGCCGGCAAGAAGCCGGTGATCCTGCGCGGCCACGACTGGCAGCCCCAAGCCACCGTCTGCGTCAACGGCCGGCCCATCGGGCGCATCGGCGACCACACCTCCGGCGAAAACGAGTTCGTCCTCGACCCCGCCGCCGAAGACTCGCCGCTGAAGACCGGCAGCAACGAGTTGGTCGTCCACTTCGATTCCGCCGACGACAAGCACGCCGCGCTCGCCAAACACCTCGAACTCTTTCAGGTCGAGGCACACCGCACCGACAAGTCCGTCTGGGCGTTCGCGCCATGGTCCATGCCCGGCGACGATGCCTTCGGCCCACTCAACGACCGCGCCGCCAACCGGCCGGGCTGGTTCCGCTGCACGTTCGACGCAAAAGCCGCCGATGCCCCGCTTTTCTTCGATGCGTCGACCCTCAGCAAGGGCCAGCTCTACCTCAACGGCCACAACCTCGGCCGATACTTCTGCCAGACACACACCCGCGCGAAAGTGCCGCCGCAGTCCTTCTATTACCTGCCCGAGCCGTGGATCAAGCTTGACGGCCCCAACGTGCTCACCGTCTTCGACGAGCACGGCTTTGGCCCAAGCAAAGCCACGCTCGCCTACCTGCCGCAAGGCCCGTTCCACTGAATCGAATTCGACGCAATCGCGAGCCGAGGACTCGGTCCTGGGACCCGGCCCCAGAGTGGCCGGCTCCCACGGCGCATACACTTGTGCCTATGACCGATTCCCGACCCGCTACCAAAACCCCCAAGCTCGAGATCGTCGAGCCCGTGGGTGCCCGCGTGCTCATCCGCAAGGATGAGGACAAAAAAACCACCAAGGCCGGCATCCACCTGCCCGACAAAATCGAGATCCCCACGCTCACCGGCCGGATCGTCACCGTGTCCGCCGAAGTCGAGCACGACGAGAACGTCCCGCTCAAGCAGTACGACAAGGTGCTCTTCAACCCCAAGGGCGCGATCCCCGTGGATTTTGAAGGGGACAACCGCCTGTTCGTCGTGCCGGTCGAAAACGTCGTGGCCGTGTTCCGCAAGGCGGACTGACGCCGGAGTCGGTACAACGTCGCAATGGATTCACTGGCGATTCAACCCGCATCGGCGTTCGACTTTTCGATCCGCGTGCCCGGCAGCAAGTCGCTGACCAACCGCGCGCTCGTGCTCGCGGCGCTGGCCAAGGGAGAGTCCGTGCTCACCGGCGTGCTCTTCGCCGACGACACCCGCGTGATGATCGCCGGCCTGCAGGAACTCGGCTACACGCTCGACGTGGACGACGACGAGCAGACCGTCACCGTCCAAGGCGACAAGGGCGGCCCGCCCGCGCGCGAAGCGTCGCTGCACCTGGGCAACGCGGGTACGGCGATGCGCTTCCTTACCGCCGTGTGCTGCCTGGGCTTCGGCACCTACGAGCTCGACGGCGTCGCGCGGATGCGCAAGCGGCCGATCGGGCAGCTCGTCGATGCGCTGGAAGAGCTCGGCGCAGAGATCGATTATCTCGAAGAAGACGGTTTCCCGCCGCTCGAGGTGGATGCCGAAGGCCCCGGCGTCACCGGCGGCCACCTCGACCTGGGCGCAACGCTCAGCAGCCAGTACGTCAGCGCGCTGCTGATGATCGCGCCGTACATGCCGCGCGGCCTGGACCTTGAATTCACCGGCGACGACATCACGTCCCTGCCGTACATCAAGATGACGCTGAACCTGATGAAGAAGTTCGGGTCCAAGTGGGAAGCCCACCGCGGCTACCGCGCGATCCGCGTCAGCCCCGGCCGGTACAAGGCCAAGCCCTACGACATCGAGCCCGACGCCAGCAACGCGAGCTACTTCCTCGCCGCCGCCGCGGCCGTGTCCGGCTCGCGCTGCACCGTCGAAGGCATCGGCTCGCGCAGCCTGCAGGGCGACGCCGAGTTCTGCGACGTGCTCGGCCGGATGGGCTGCAAGGTCGAGCAGTTCCTCGACGCCACCACCGTCTGTGCCCCGGCCTCGGGCAAGCTCCGCGGCGTCACCGTCGACCTCAACGGCATGCCCGACATGGCCCAGACCCTCGCCTGCCTCGCGCTGCTGGCTGACGGCCCCACCACGATCTGCAACGTCGGCAACCTGCGCGTCAAAGAGACCGACCGCATGGAAGCCCTCCGCGTCGAGCTCACCAAGCTCGGGGCCGAGGTCCTCATCGTCGGCGACGACCTGACGATCACCCCGCCCAAGGACGGCCAAATCACCCCCGCCGCCATCGACACCTACGACGACCACCGCATGGCCATGGCCTTCAGCGTCGTCGGCCTCGCGCGCGAAGGCGTGACGATCAACGACCCGACCTGCGTGAACAAGACGTTCCCGGATTTTTTCGCGCGGTTGGGCGACCTGCGTTCCGCTTCGCTCAAGAAGCTAGAAGCAAGTAGCTAGAAGCTAGAAATGCGAGATTGTTTCGTGATGTCCTCTTTCGAGCTCCTAAGTCCTAACTCCTAGCTTCTTCTCCCCATGCGCATCATCGGCCACGGCATCGATCTCGTCGACAAGTCGCGCATCGCGCGGATGCTCGAGGAACACGGCGAGCGTTTCGAGACGCGGTGCTTCACCGCCGCCGAGCGGGACTACGCCGATGCGGGCAGGAAGCGCCGGCTCGAACACCTCGCCGGCCGGTTCGCCGCCAAGGAGGCGATCCTCAAGGTGCTCGGCACGGGCTGGTCGGGCGGGATCGCGTGGACGGATGCCGAGATCGTCCGCGAGGCGTCGGGTCGGCCGGTCGTGAAGCTGCACGGGGTGTGCGCTCAGGTCGCCGCCGAGCTGGGCATCGATCAATGGTGGATCAGCATCAGTCACATCGAGACGCACGCGGTGGCCTCGGCCATCGGCGTCTCGACGGGCGGCCCCGAAGACGCGGGATCGCGGCGGGGCGGTTGATTCCCAACGACGGCTGTTTTCCTGCGGTGTAAAGTCACGCTGCATCCGGTCCGTGGACGATTTATCTGCAGCGGGGGTGGCCGATTACCGGACGGCCGCTATCCTTGAGGTCCAAAGGCTCGTGGAGGCGTGCCGAACGCCCTACGGGTGAAACCGGGGGTTCTGGGGAATTGATCGAGAAAGATGCCGGCGTTGGAACGCCGGCCACCGCCGTTCCCCGCGCCCCCGGAGCTTTTCCGGACCAGGACGCGAGAAAGGGAGACGACCATGCCGCGACGGAGCGCTAAGCCGCCGTACGAAATCTTCCGCAACGCCCCGCCGACCACGCCCCCCGC
>CAZIXN010000160.1:3409-6581 GCA_964543215.1 uncultured Phycisphaera sp. | reverse complement strand
GGGCGAGGGTCCGTCGCGGGTGCGCAAGGTGGTGGTGAAGGTCGCGGTGGATTGAAGATTCGTGAAGCCCGGGGATGGCGATCCCCGTGCTTTAGGGGTTGAGCAGCCGCAGGAACGCGTGCATGAACGCGGGCAGATCGTCCGGCCGACGTGAGGACACGCGACGGTGTTCCTGATCGACGCAGACTTCGGCGTCTTGCCACAGCGCGCCGGCGTTGGTGAGGTCGTCGGTCAGCGCGGGCGTGGAGGTGTAACGCACGCCGCAGACGATGCCCGCCGAGATGTCGATCCACGGGCCGTGACAGATCGAGGCGATGGGTTTGTTCGCCTCGGCGAAGGCTTTGGTGAGTTGTTTGATTTTGGCGGAGCGTCGGAGCTTGTCGGGCATCCAGCCGCCCGGGATCACCAGGCCGGCGAAGCCGTGGGCGTCGAGTTCCGCCACGCACGCATCGGCGGTTTGCGGGTAGCCGTGCTTGCCGCGGTACGTCGTGCCGGGCGCGTCGAGGCCGGCGATGACGGTGGCGTACCCCGCTTCGCGCAGGCGGTACTTGGGGTATTGCAGTTCGAGGTCTTCGTAGTCGTCGCCGACGAAGAGGAGGATGGCGGGTTGATCGTTCATGTGTCAAGCGTAGGAAGCCCGCGTTCCGCGAGCGGGGGCGTCGGGCGGGGATCACGGGATCAAGCCATCGGGCACGCCGCTGGGGAACAGTTCTTCGATCTGTTGGGCGAGTCGTTGTTGGCGGTTGCCGGGGTCGGGGTGGGTGCTGGCCCATTCGGGGCCGGTGCTTCCGCCGGAGGCTTCGGCGAGGATGCGCATGACCTCGATCATCGCGCGCGGGTCGTAGCCGGCCTGGACCATGAGCAGCAGGCCCTCGCGGTCGCACTCGAGTTCCTGTTCCCTGCCGTAGGACATCTGCAGGAAGTTGCCGACCATCTGCGTGACCTGGCCCGCGGACATGTCGCCGGCGGCGGTGGTGGCGGCGCCGGCGATGCCTTGGAGCAGGTTCTGCTTGGCCATGCGTTGGAGTCCGTGACGCTGGATGACGTGCACGATCTCGTGGCCCATGACGCCGGCGATCTGGCCTGCGGTAAGGCGGTCGAATAGGGCGTCGGTGATGAAGGTCGGGCCACCGGGCAGGGCGAACGCGTTGATGGTCTGGTCGTCGTCGAGAAGCGTGAACGAGAAGGCGTGCTGGATGTCGCCGACGTGTTCGATGGCGGGGTAGACCGCGGGGATGGCGCGGAGGAGTTTTCCGCCGATGGCTTCGAGTTCCGCCTGGCCAGCGCGGTTGGTGGAGGGCCCGCCGAATTGCCGGACCATCTCGGGGGCGGCCTGCAGGCCCATGGCGATTTCCTGCTGCGCGGTGATGCCGCCGGTGCGCTGCGCCTGCCCGGTGTACGGGTTGGTCGAGGTGTTGAGGAAGTAGCCGCCCAGCGCCACCGCCACGAGCACACCGGCGATGACCAGGCGCACCTTCAGCCCGCCCATGCCGCCGCCGCGCCCCCGTGGGAACCCGCGTCTTCCTGATCCGCCCAACCGAATGGCCATGGTGTGCTCCTCAAGAATGGACAACCAAAGAAAGCAGAATCGTACCGTGCGCGTGCAGGATTTCGTAGGCTGCTCCCGCGTTTCGAATCTTTCGTGCCTCACCCCTCACCCCTCAACCCTCCTTATGGCCTACCTCCTCGGCATCGACCTGGGCACCTCGGGCACCAAGACGCTGGTCTGCGACTTCCGCGGCAAGGTGCTCGCCACCGGCCACGCGCCGCACACCGTGCAGAGCCCCCGGCCCGGCTGGTCCGAGCAGGACCCGGCGCAGTGGTGGACGGCGTGCAGAAAAGCGGTGAAACAGGCCGTGAAGAAAGCCGGCGTCGACGGCAGGCAGATCACCGCGATCGGCTTGTCGGGGCAGATGCACGGCAGCGTGTTCGTGGGCAAAGGTGCCGACGACACGAGCGAAGCGCTGCGGCCCGCGCTGCTGTGGAACGATCAGCGCACCGCGGCGCAATGCGACGAGATCACGCAGAAGGCCGGCGGCCCGCGCAAGCTCATCGACGCCGTGGGCAACCCGGCCCTCACCGGATTCCAGGCCCCCAAAATCCTCTGGCTCCGCCAGCACGAACCGAAACACTTCAGCAAAACCGCGCACGTCCTGCTGCCCAAGGACTGGCTGCGCCTGCGGCTCACCGGCGAACTGGCGACCGAGGTCAGCGACGCTTCCGGCACGCTGCTGCTGGACGTCAAGCGGCGCGCGTGGAACACCACGCTCATGCGCAAGCTCGGGCTGGATCCGGCCCTGTTCCCGCGCTGCGTCGAGTCGCACGAAGTCACCGGCACGCTCACCAGGAGCGCGGCCGGGGCGCTGGGTTTGCGTGAAGGCGTGGCCGTGGTCGGCGGGGCGGGGGATCAGGCGGCCGGCGCGGTGGGCAACGGCATCGTGCAGCGCGGCATCGTCAGCGCGACGCTCGGCACGTCGGGCGTGGTGTTCGCGCACAGCGACGAACCGAGCTATGACGAACAAGGAAGGGTCCACACGATGTGCCACGCGGTGGCGGGCACGTGGTGCGTGTTCGGCTGCATGCTCAGCGCCGCGGGCTCGCTGCAATGGTTCCGCGATGCGCTGGCACCGAAGGTTCCCTTCGACAAGCTGGTGGACGAAGCGGCGGAAGTCCTTCCGGGGAGCGCGGGCCTGATGTTCCTGCCGTACCTCACCGGCGAGCGCTGCCCGTATCCCGATCCGCAGGCGCGCGGCACGTTCATCGGCTTGACGCCGCAACACCGCCGAGCGCACCTGACCCGCGCGGTGCTCGAAGGCGTGACCTTCGGCATGGCCGACCAGGTGCGGATCATGCGCGACGGCATGAACATCGCGATGAAGTCGGTCCGCCTCTCGGGCGGCGGGGCCAAGAGCGCGGTCTGGCGGCAGTTGCAGGCCGACGTGTACGGCACGCCCGTGGCGCTGACCAACGCGTCCGAAGGGCCGGCGTATGGCGTGGCGCTTTTGGCGGGTGTGGGCACGGGCGTCTGGAAGTCCGTTCCCGAAGCCTGCGCCGCCACCATCGAGCAGACCGAATCGCGCAAGCCCGATGGCAAGCGCAAGGCGTTCTACGCCAGGCGTCACGACGTGTACGCCTCGCTGTACCCGGCGCTGCGCGACGTGTTCCCGAAACT
>CAZIXN010000160.1:0-3309 GCA_964543215.1 uncultured Phycisphaera sp. | reverse complement strand
GTTTCTTTACGATGCGCCGATGCCCAGGCCCGATCCGCAGAACGATCCGTTGTATCTCAACCGTGCGGTGCACACGCTGGGCCGGGCGGCGCAGCGCACGCTGCGCGGCGCGACACACGTGCTCGCTTCGCCGATCTCGCTGCATCATCGCCGGCACGGCCACACCGGCCCGGGCGCAACGCCCGGCCTCACGGTCGAGCAGCTCCGCGACCTGCCCCGCGGCGAAAAGCCCGTCGTGCTCACCCGCATCGACTACGGCCCGGACGTCCACGACGTCCGCCAATTCGACGACGCGGATGATCTGCACCGTGAGCCGGGCGAGGGCGTCGCCTGCCGTTGGATCGATGTGGACGGCCTGGACCATCCGCAACTGCTTTCCACGCTCGCGCACCGCTACGACCTGCACCCCCTGGCGATGGAAGACGTCGTGCACGTCGGCCAACGCCCCAAGCTCGAACACTACGACAGCAAGGACGCGGCGCAGCTGCGCCTGTTCATCGTCTGCCGGATGGTCCGCTTTGTTGACGGCCAACTCCGCACCGAGCAGGTCAGCTTCTTTGTGGGTCCGCACGTGATCATCACGATCCAGGAAGCGCCCGGCGACGTCTGGGACAACGTTCGGCAACGCATCGCCAAGGCCGGCTCGCGCCTGCGCAACAACGCCGCGCCCTTCCTGCTCTACGCGCTGCTGGATGCGATCGCCGACGCGCTGTATCCGGTGATCGAGCACTACTCCGATCGCCTGGCCGAGTTGGAAGACCGCGTGGTGCTCAAGCCCGACGACAAGCTGATCCACGAGATCCACGGCCTGAAGCGCGAGCTGATGTTGATCCGCCGGGAAGTCTGGCCGCTGCGTGACCTGCTGCATCAGCTGACCAACGCCGAGCCGGACTTGATCGACGACACGACGCGGATGTATCTGCGGGACGTGTACGACCACGCGTTGCAGGCGTTGGAACTGATCGAGACGGCGCGGGAAGTGGCGGCGGCGTTGCAGGACACGTGGATGAACGCGATGTCCACGCGGATGAACGAGGTGATGAAGGTGCTGACGATCATTGCGTCGCTGCTGCTGCCGGCGTCGTTCCTGGCGGGCGTGTTCGGGATGAACTTCGAGTACGTGCCGCTGATGAGCAACCCGCACGGCTTCTGGATTTTCTTAGGGACCTGCGCCGCGTCGATGATCGGCTTGCTGAGCTGGTTCCGCTGGCGCGGGTGGATATAAAGCGGCGGCCGCTTTAGGTCGGCGACACGCTCCGTGGCGGTTTCGGGTGGCATCCTGCTTCGCCTGCCGCAGCAGCGCGATCAGCGCCAGCAGGGCGACGGCCGCGACGGGCAGCAGGCAGGGCGACATCCACAGCAGGTAGATCAGCCATTCCATTATGCAACCGCCGGGCGGGGCAGCGCGGCGCTTTCTTCGGGGGCGCGGGGCGTGGGCAGGGCTTCGGCGCGGGGCGCTGGGGGGCGGGCGAGCAGGCGTTCGCGTCGGCCGAGACGCCAGCGGTAGGGCAGGGGCGCGACGGCGGTGGCGCGTTCGAGGTGGACGTCGCACTGGCCGAGCGTGTCGAAGAAGCCCAGGCGTGCGGCGGTGATGTCGATCGGGTCTTCGTGCCACTGGCTTTCGTCGCGGAAGACCTCGGCAAGCTTGAGTTGCCCGTGGCGGTTGACGGCCAGGCCCAGCGGTTGGTACTTGAGCGCCGCCGCGGCGTCGGCGGGCGTGGGGAAGCAGGAGTCGGCGGGGTGGCGTGTCGGCGGCGCGGCGCGGAAGGTGAGTTCGGCGTCGGCGCGGCCGTCGGCGGTGGTGACCTCGATGTGCTGTTGTTCATGCGCTTCGTGCCACTGCACCCGACCGCGGTGGAACCGGAAGTCGCTGAGTCGGTTGCCCACGGCTCCGAGCAGCGTGGCGTCGGCGTCGGAGCGGACGAAGTACAGGCCTTGCCGGGTGTCGATGCGCTCGGTCATCGCGCGGACCATGAGTCGGTAGGCGACGTGGTGGTAGGAGACGCCCACGCCCGGCAGATCGGACAGGCCGGCGGGGCGCATGCGGTGCACGTGGCAGAGCACGACGTTCCAGAAGGCGAAGGGTCCGCGGCGGAGTAGTTCCAGGCCCGGCGGCACGAGGTGCTGCACGGAGTCGGCGGGGGTGCGGAAGCTCAGCAGGACGCAGCGGTCGAGCGTGCCGATCATGCTGACGGTGGGGCGCAGCGCGGCGTGGTTGCACGGTTGGAGGCCGTGGGTTTCGTGGCGGCGGTGGCGGCGGGTGGCGGTGACGGTCATGGGTGTTTCCTTGCGAATCAGGCGGATTCGTGCAGGAGGAAGCTGATCAGGACGCCCACGGCCAGCACGCCGTTCATCAGGCCGATCCAGAGCAGCGCCGCGACGGGGCGGGTCATGCGGACGGCGGGGGCGCGGGCGATGAAGTACGCGCCCATGGCGACGTTGGCGAGTCCCAGGAGGATCAGGTGGGTGGGCACGGGCGGGGCGGGCGTGGCCTTGGTGAGCGCCATGGCGGTGAGGACGCCGACCATGCCCAGCGTGAGGGTGACCAGCGCGTGGTCGGCGAGTTCGCCGAGGCGTCGGAGGTCTTTGACGATGGCGGTGGTGCCGAGCGCGAGGGCGGCCCAGGCGACCCCCGCACCCCAGGCGACGCCCGGGCCGACCCAGCCCAGGCCGGCGTCGGCGAAGCGGTCGTGGACGTGCATGCCGTAGGTCACCGTGCCGGCGACGGCGAGCGCGATGAGGGCGACGCGAGCGATGGGGTGGAGGTGCGTCGCGCCGCTGTCATGGGTTCGGTGGATCTTGTCGGTGAGCGTGGCGGCGCGCTGACGGAAGTAGTCGGGCGAACCGGGGAAGTGCGGGCGTTGTGGTTGACCGTGGGGTGCGTTCATGGCGTGCGAATGGGGTGTGCGGCGGAGGAGAGGTTTACCCGGCCAGGCCGAGCGTCTTGAACACCTTCGTGCCCATCTTCATGAATTGGACGACGGCGCCCTGGGGCAGGGCTCGGACCTGGGCGTACCAGCCGGTGATGGTGTGCATCATGTTGTGCAGTTCGCGGAGGCGTTGGCGGGTGTGGTCGGTTTCGTGGGGCGAGGTGTCGGCCTCGGCGACGCACTGCTTGAGCAGTTCGAGCGTGGGGTCGAGCTCGCGCTTCTTGCGTTCGTCGAGGATGACCTGAAACATCGCCCAGACGTCGGTGGTGGTGCCGAAGTGGTCGCGTCGCTCGCCGAGCACGGGCACGACGTGGACGATGCCCCAGCCCTGGAGTTCCTTGAGCGAGGTGGAGACGTTGGAGCGCGCGACCTGCAGCGC
>CAZIXN010000159.1:0-6675 GCA_964543215.1 uncultured Phycisphaera sp. | reverse complement strand
ATCCTCAACGGCCAGGGCAACCCCGACGTGATCACCGGCACGGGCAACTTCGTTGAACTGCTGTTGGAATATCGCACCGCGCCCGGCGCCGCCAACCCGTTCCAGGTGGACCGCGTGACCATCGCCGACGGCATGGACAGCGGCATCATCGAAGACCAGTGGTACCGCACCACGCTCGCCTCGCTGGTGCCCGCCGGCGCGACCACGGCGCGCTTCGTGGTTCTGTTCAACCAGCCCACCGGCTTCCCGGGCGGGCTGGTGTTCCTCGACGACGCCACGCTGGTTCCCGAGCCGGCGTCGGCCGCGCTGCTGGCGGGCCTGGGCTCGCTGGCGCTGCGTCGCCGCCGCTGAATCGCCATTTCCTCCATGCGGCCGGCGGGCCAACGCCCGGCGGCCGAGTTGATCCCCGCCCCTTGGTTTTTCGAGTTTCTCGTCGCGTCCCGTCCCTTCGCCCCGGCTTCACGCTGTTTCAGGAGTTCACACGATGTTCCATGTCTCCACCCCATCGATTCCACACGCCTCCCTTTTCGCCACCTGCGCACTCTTGCTCGCCTTACCGGCCACGCCCCTTGCGGCCCAGAGCAACCTGCTCGTCAACGGCGGCTTCGAAGACAACAACGGTTTTGTCGTCAATCAGACCGGCTTTGACGGCTACACCTTCGCCCCTATCGGCGAAGGCACGTTCCGCGGCTTCGTAGGTTTCGACACCGACGTGCAGGACGACAACTTCGCCAACGGCACGTACACCGGCACCACCGCCGGCGGCTCGCAGTTCGGCAATGTCTTCCCCTCGGCCACCGGCGCACCGGCACTGCTGGGCGAAAGCTCGGCGCTGGTACTCGGCGAGTTCTTTCCCAACCCCGGTTTTTCGGGACTTTTCCAGCAAGTCGCCGTCACGCCCGGCGATGTGGTGGCGTCGAACCTTTTTGCGATTTCGGACCCCACCATTCTGCAGTCGAGCTCGGGCCGTCCCGACACAATTTTCGAACTGGGCACCAGCAACCGCGTGTTCACCGTCCTGGAGTTCTTCGACGGCGTAAGCACGAACCGGATGCAGATCGACGCCAACGGTCAGCCGATCCCAGAATATCTCGTCGATCTGTTCAACCCGCAGACGCAGAGCCGCGCGGTCTACGAAGGGCCGTGGGTCGAGGGCTATCAATCGGCGACCGTGCCCGCGGGCGCGGCGTTCGCCCGGGTGGCGCTGCTGTTCATCCAGCAGAACTTCGGCGGCGGTCTGGTGTTTGTGGACGAAGCGGCCGTGGTGAATCTCTCGGCCGGCGACCCCGGGGCCGACTTCAACTTCGACGGCCAGATCGATCAGACCGATCTGGACCTGCTCAACCTCGTCGTCGCCGGCGATTTGCTGGCCAACTCCACGCGCTGGGACCTCGACGGCAGCGGCGACATCGACGCCGGCGACGTCGCTTTTCTCGAAAGCTTGTTGGGCATCGGCAGCGCCCTGGCCGGCGACTACAACGGCAACGGCAGCGTCGAGCAGGGCGACCTGGACCTCGTGCTCAACAACTGGGGCGGGCCGCGCACGGCTGGCTTCGTCGCCAACGCCGATGGCTTCGCCACCGCCAACGTCGACCAGGAAGAACTCGACCGCGTGCTGAACAACTGGGGCAGCACCTCGGGTCCGGGCTTGAGCGGCGTGAGCGTTCCCGAACCCGCGACCCTCGCGCTGGTGGGCGTCGGGTACGCAGCGATGCTGCGTCGCCGCGGGGCCTGAGATTTTGCACCCCTCCTCGTGGCGTTGCCGTACGTCGGCGGCGCTGCGATTTCTCGGCGACGGCTGCCCACCGGCTTGGATGCCGTACCCGCCTTTCCCCTCTCGATCCAGAGGCTTCATCATGCGTGCCCGCGTTCACTGTGTCGGTTTCACCCTCATCGAACTTCTGGTGGTCATCTCGATCATCGCGCTGCTGATCGGCATCCTGTTGCCGGCCCTGGGCGCGGCACGCTCCGTAGCGAGGCGCACCGCATGTGCTTCCAACGAGCGGCAGGTCGCGCTGGCGATGGTGACGTACGGCGCGGACAACAACGACTCCATCCCGTACGCGGTGTTCTGGCCAACCAACGGCACGCCGTCGATTTCGTTTGACGATTTGGCCAGCCCGTATCTGGGCATCGAGCTGACCGAGGCCGAGCGGGTGCTCAACGGGCTGCCGCGCGAGAGGTGGAGCCCGGTGTTTCTGTGTCCCGAAGACGACGTGTCGCAGGGCAGGACGTATTCGATGGTGTCCGGGCCGGACCTGCAGGCCTACACCGGCAACGCGAGCGACCAGGGCCTGCCCGGAGGCATGGGCGCGTACAACTGGCAGAGTCAGGCACGCCGCCCATCGCTGGGTCCGAACGATCGTCCCTCGTTGTTGAAGTACGCCGACATCCGCGACGCCAGCGGCACGCTGCTGCTGGTGGAGCGCGTGCCGTTCAACACCGTGACGCGTGTGGGCGTGAATCTGCTGGGCTCGGCCTTTGCCGCGAAAGCGGAGATCCCCCACCAGCAACTCCCGCAGTTTCCGCAACAGGGCGGCGTGGGCTACGAACTGCACGACGAGCTGTACGTCTACGCCTACGGCGACGGCCATATCGCCGTCCAGGAACCCGGCGACACCGTGTCCTACGACATCGATCTGTCCACCATCGGCCGCTTGCCCGATGGGCAGTGGACACGCGACCCCAACGATTGAATGAACATGTCATGTTCCGTCACCGAAACCCGCGCCTCTGGAACCCACTGGACACCCTCCCGCTCGGCGGATGGCTGATGGTGCTCATCGCGGTGGGGTCTTCGGCGGCGGTGGTCTTGTGGTCCGTGCCCCAGAGAGACGGGTTGGAGTTGTGGACCTTTGCCACCACGCATGCAGATACCTACCGACGCATTCTCCAACGCGACGCCTCGCCGCCCCCCCACGGCACGACGCCAGACCATGCCCCACAGGAGGTGCACCTCCTGGTCATCGACAACGAAGCCCTGACCCGACGAACCCTCTCGGGCTTTTGGGTCGGCACCCCGCTGGGCGACCTGATCGAAATCGAACGCAGCAAAATCGGGCAGTACGTCTCCGGCCCGCTGGAGGATGTCGGGTTCGTCGACCTCACGCAACACCTCGAAGCCGAGGGCCTGATGGACCTGTTCAACCATGCTTCGTTCGCGCCGTGGAGCGTCCGCGGCAGGATCTTTGGTTTACCCCACGACGTGCATCCGGTCATGCTGGCTTACCGTGCCGATCTGGCCGAGGCCGCCGGGATCGATGTGTCCTCGATCCAGACCTGGGACGACTTCACCCGTGCGTTCGCGCCCCTGCTCTCAGACATCGACGGCGACGGACGGATCGACCGCTTCCTGCTCAACGCCTGGTACACCGACGTGGGCCAGCTTGAACTGCTGATGCTTCAGGCCGGCGGGGGAACGTTCGATCCCCAAGGGCAATCGCTGGTGGCCTCAGCGCCCAACGTGACCGTCGCGGCGCACGTCGTCTTGTGGTGCATCGGACCCAACAGGATCTGCATCGACGCACCGGATTTCACGGCTTCGGGAAACCAACTCAAAATCCAAGGACGCGTCGTCGCCCAGCTCGCGCCCGACTGGATGTGCAGCACGCTCCGCAACGACCTGCCACAACTGGCAGGAAAAATGAAGCTCATGCCCTTGCCCGCTTGGGAACCCCGCGGTCGCCGCACCAGCGTGCGCGGGGGCACCATGATCGGCATCCCCAAAGCCACCGAAGACTTCGAGCAATCATGGGCCGTGGCCAAACGCCTGTACCTCTCCCGCGAACTCGCCGAAGAACTGTTCGTCGTCAGTCGCATCGTCACCCCCGTCAAGCACCTTTGGAATGAGCCGTTCTACGACGAGCCCGATCCGTACTTCTCGGATCAACCCGCCGGGCGCCTGTACCTCGAACTGGCACCCGACGTCCCCTTTCGCTCGTCGCACCCTTTTCATTCCCAAGCCATGACACGCATCGGCGACGCCGTGGCCACCCTCTACGACGACGCTCGCGCCGGACGCCTGGGGCCCCTCGAGCAGCTCACGCCAGACCAGCTCCGGCCCCGAGCACTGCAACTCCTGCAGCACGCCGACGAACGCCTCCAAAAGGAAATCCGTCGAAACGTGTTTCTAAGCCCCGCGACCCACACGGCCACGGAATAACCGCACCGGCCCAAGGTGCGGTCACCCGACCTCTGCGCGCGTCGCCTTGATCGCCTGCGCCACGGGCAACTCGTCCCAGCGCGTGGTCCACCGCGGACTGCGGTGGTTGCTGCGCAGGTGCCAGGTGCGGCAGGGCTCCAGCGTCATCGGCGAGGCGGACCCCAGGCGAAGCGTGTTCTTGCCGTGGTGGGTGTTGATGCGGTCGAGCGTGGCCATGAGTCGGCGGGTCCTGGCGTGGTCGCGGCGGTCGAACAGGCCGGGCTGCCGGGTGTCGCGCTGGACGAGGTCGGTGAGCAGCACGCCGGCCTTTTTGTAGCGGTGCTGCCCTCGGAAAATGCGGCGCAGACACCAGCACGCCACGCGCGTGAGTTCGCGGGTGTCTTCGCTGGCCACGGGCAGGGTGACGCCGTGGCTGTTGGCGTATTGCTCGACGTCGGCGTGGCGGTCGGTCTGAATGAACGCAGAGACGCCGTGGGCGACCAGCCCCTGCCGACGGAGTTTCACCGCGGCCTGGGCGGTGAAGGTGCTGATGGCTTCGGTGAGCGTGAGCAGGTCGCCGGTGACGCGATCGAAGCTGCGCGAACAGCAGACGTTCCTGCGGTCCGGCTGAACGGCTTCCAGCGGCAGGCACGAGATGCCGTTGAGCTCGTAAACCAGGCGCTGGCCGACGACGCCGAGGTGTTCGCGGACACGGGACGGGTCGGCGTCGCGGAACTGCCGGGGCGTGGTGATGCCGAGCCGGGCGAGGCGGGCGAGGCTGCCCCGCGCGACGCCCCAGAGGCTGCCCAGTTCGATACGGCCCAGCGCGTCGTCGATGTCGGCCGGTTCGATCAGAGCGCGGACGCCCGGAGGGCTTGCGGGCAATCGCGCTTCCGGGAAATCGCGCTTGGCGGCGTGGTTGGCGAGCTTGGCGAGGGTTTTGGTCCTGGCGATGCCGATGCCGGTGGAAATGCCGGTCCACTGCTTCGCGGCGCGGCGGAGCGTGTCGCCCCACGCAAGCAGTTGGCCCTGCGGCAAGTTGCCGAGCGTGAGGAACGCTTCGTCGATGGAGTACACCTCGACGTCCTCGGCGTGCTGGCGGTAGAGCGTGACGAGCCGGCGCTGAAAATCGTCGTAGAGCGTGTAGTTCGAGGAGAACACCTTCACGTGGTGCCCGGCGAGCTGCTGCTTGATCTGGAAATACGGCTTGAACATCTCGCAGCCCAACGCCTTGGCGTCCCGCGACGCGGCGACGACGCAGCCGTCGTTGTTGGAGAGCACCACCACCGGCCGGCGGGCCGCGTCGAGATCGAACACCTGCTCGCAGGAGGCGTAAAACGAGTTGCCATCGATCAGCGCAAACATGACAGGCTTCCAGACTTCCGGGCTTCCGGGCTTCCGGGCTTCCAACTTTCGGGAGGGTCATCGGAACTTGGTGACGCAGGCCACGACGACGCCGGCGACAACGCACTCATTGCGCCCCAGTCGCACCACCGCGAACGCGCCGGCGTCTTCGATGACCGCCAGCTTGCCGGGCCGGGGCGACACGGAACGATCCACCACGAGGACCGAGCCGTCGAGCACGCCCTCACGGATCAGAGCATCGCCACGAACCCGGAAAAAGAACGTCGCGGCGGGGTTCCGCACGAGGTAATCGCGGAGGTCCAGCGTGTTGTCTTCGCACCCCTCGGCCGGCGAAGGGAACCCCGCGGCGATGCCGCCGACGATGTTGAATCGCGCGAGCCGGGCGTCGAGATGCGCGTTGAGATGCGCGTCGAGATGACCATCGGGCAGGCGGGCGAACATGCCGAGCACGTTAGGCATTTGGAAGGTCTGCGCCAAGGGCGGCGATTCAAAAATGTGGAAAGCCGCGAAATCTCCGAAATCCCGCAGGTTTTGACGCAGATTTGCACCGCCGCAGGGGCCAACGCGCCGCTCACAACCGGCGGATCAGGTGATCGCCGACGATGCCCAGCGCTTCCAGATGCGGCGCGATCTGGGCCGCAAAGCGGTTCGCGTCCGTGCCGTAGCCGGCGGTGGGTTTCACGCCCGGAAGTCGCCGGGCAAACCACCGTTGAAAGCGGTGCATGTACAGCTCACGCACATACTTGGCCGTCATCGACGCCAGCGCCACCGTGAAATGATCATCATCCGCCTTGGGGGCAAACCACGCCCGCGCCAACACCGCCGCCCGCCACCGACGCCTCTGCGTGAAACCCGGGTCGACCCGATGTCGGCGTTCCGCCTCAACCCGCAAGCGCCGAGCCTCGGCAAGCCGCCACTGCGCCGACCTCTGAGCCCGCTCGACACACCCCCGCGTCAAGCTGCCCTCGCCCAGCGCTGCGAAGCCCCCCGCTACGCTTGCCCATGCGTCACGCCAACCCCCTGCGCCTCATCTCGCTGCCGCTCGGCCTCGCCACGGTGTTGTTGCTCGCCTGCCAGGCGGCGCCCCCCTCCGCGCCGGCTAGGCCGGGCACGCCCGCGTCGTCGCCCACCGTCACCAACCCCGACAGCCCCGCCGCGGGCGCCGCGGC
>CAZIXN010000158.1:0-6742 GCA_964543215.1 uncultured Phycisphaera sp. | reverse complement strand
AGCGAGATCGAGCTGGCCCGCGCCGAGGCCGACGAGAAGATCGCCGAGGGCTTCAAGCAGTTGGACCACGGCATCGAGAAGCTCGAGCGTGCCAAGGCCGACCTGAACGAAGAGCGGCAGGCCCTGGCCACCGGCCGGGCCGAGCTGGACGAAGAGTGGGGCAGCCTCTCGCGCATCAAGCGGGCCGAGGAAGCCGTGCTCAAAGCCTGGGAAGCCGAGCGCGACCGTCAAGGCCGCAGCAAGCTCCGCATCACCGCCACCGACACCGACACCGACGAAGACGACACCGCCCACGCCGCGTAAAGCCGCCTCAAAGACCCTTGCACCCCGCGTGTCCACGCCACGCGCCCCCGAAACCTCGGGGCGAAGGGGAGAAACCGCCGGCCGCACGCTTCCACACGTGCGGCCGGTTTTTTCAGGGATCGGGATCAGGGATCAGGGATCGGAAATGAGCACTGCAGCGCCGGTCTCTGCGTTGTCGCGTCGATCCCGTGCCCGATACCCTTGCGAGGAAGGACCACTTTTGCGGGCGGCAGAGCGTACTCACCCGATCCCTGATCCCCGAACCCAAGTCCCCGATTCCTCATGCCCGACACGGACGTCTGGACCACGCGCAGGCTGCTGCACTGGACCACGCAGCACTTCGAGAAGCATCGGCTCGACGCCCCGCGCGTCCGGGCCGAGATGCTGCTCGGGCACATCCTGCAGGTGCCCCGCCTCAAGCTCTACATGGACCCCGACCGCCCCGCCACCGCCGCCGAGCGCGACACGCTGCGCGACCTGGTCCGCCGCGCGACCCAGCACGAACCCGTCGACTACCTCGTCGGCCACACCACGTTCTTCGCGCTGGAGTTCGCCGTGTCCCCCGCCGTCCTCGTCCCCCGACCCAGCACCGAAACGCTCGTCGAACACGTGATGCAGCAGCTCCGCCGCAGGGATCAGGGAACCGGGATCAGGGATCAGGACGAGCGAACAAGCGATCACCCGCAGGACGCGACCGAGGCGCCACCCGATCCCCGTTCCCCGTTCCCCGAACCCCTCCGCATTGCCGACATCGGCACCGGCAGCGGCGCGATCATCCTCACCCTGCTCAAGCACCTGCCCCACGCCACCGCGATCGCCACCGACCTCAGCGACGACGCGCTGCGGGTCGCGCAGCGCAACGCCGACACCCACGGCGTCGCCGACCGCATCACCTTCCGCCAGGGCGATGGCCTGTCGCCGCTACGCAACGAAACCGAGCCCTTCGACGCGCTGGTCAGCAACCCTCCCTACATCCCCGATCACGAATGGGACGACGTCCCGCCGGATGTGAAGAACCACGAACCCACGCTTGCCCTGCGCGGCGGCGTCGATGGCCTGGACGTGCTGCGCCCGCTCATCGCCGGGGCCCGCGACCTCGTGAAGCCCGGCGGGCTGCTCGCTTTCGAAATCGCCGCCGTGCAATCGGACGCCGTCCAGCAACTCGCCCGGGCCGCCGGCTGGTCCGACATCGCCGTGCTGCCCGACCACGAACGCCTCCCGCGCGTGCTGATCGGGACCGCCTGAAAACGTCCCCTGAGCACCGCATGTCAAGGCGGTGCCGATTCGCGACACCGACCCCGCGTTCACACGCGGGGCTTCGGAAATCCGAAAACCTCCAAAACCTCCCGCCACGCCCGGAAACCCCTTGGCGCAACCGCAAACCACCGGTACGCTCGCGGTCCCATGTTCTCCACGCAGACCCAGCCCGCCACCTTCGCCACCGCCGGTTATCCCGCCGTCGGCGTCGTCGCGGTTGCGCTGAATCCGGTCTGCGTCTCGATTCTCTCGGCCATCGGCATGGCGCTCATTTCGTGGCAGGACCGCAAAGCCACGCACGCCACGCCGGTCAGGCCCACCCCCCCCGGAAGTTCGCCAAGCCTTCGCTGAAGCACCTTCCCGAGCCTGACCGGCTCCCCCCGACCCACATCCTTGTCTTCGCTCCCGAATGCCCGCGGCTTCCACGCTGCCGCGCGGGTTCTCCCCCACGTTCTCCCACGGAGGTGCCCCATGCACCGCGTCCTCGACCAAACCTTCGACCTGCCCCCGCAATCCCCCACCGCCCCCGCACCCAAGCTCACCGTTGGCCGGCTCGCCGCCGCCTGGGGCGTCGCCCCCGAGTCGCTGCGCAACTGGGAACGGCAGGGCCTGATCCCGCCGTCCCGCCGTACCCCCGGCGGCCACCGGCGCTACCGGGCCGACCACGTCGCGGCGCTCAGCAACCTCCTGGGCCCGCCCAAGCCCGGCATCCTCCCGCGTCCGAGCGAATCCCGAGACCCCCGCCCGCTGGCCGCCGTCGCGTAAGCGAAGCCAAACGCAGGAAACGCAGGAAAATCAAGAAACGCAGGAAATCAGCGGCTGCGTCCCGTGCGGGATGCCTGATTTCCTGCGTTTTCTTCGTTTCTTGTTTGTTGTGCGTTTTCCCCTCACGTCCGCAACGGGTTATTGCCCCCGCCGGTCAACCGTTGCGGCCAAGTCGCCCGACTGGTCGATGTTCCCCGGGTCCCCGCCCCCGGAAGTGTTTCGGGGCCAACGCGATTCACTCCGGCAGGACAAACGAACTCATGGGCTGGTTTCTCCCCTTCTCGCTACCCGGCTCGTCGACCTCAAAAAAAGGCCGCGGAAAATCGAAATCAGCGGGTAAAGGCAGGGGGAAAAAGAAAAATCAGCGCCCGTGGGACCCGCAGCGCACGCTCCTGGGCCTGAAAATCGTCGGCATCGCCGCCGCCATGGTCGGCGGAGGCGTCGTCTGGACCGCCGGGCAATCCGCGCTCATCGGCTACGCCCGGGAACACCGCGAAAAGCCCATCACCCCCGCCGACATCACCCTGCTGGACACCCCGCCCTGGATCGCCGGCGGCAAAATCGAGCAGCGCCTCAAAGACGCCGCCGCCCAACGCATCAAGGCCGACCCCTTCGACGGCCGCGGCCTGGTCGACGCCGCCGCCATGCTCACGCTCGACCCCTGGGTCGCCGAGGTCAGGCAGGTCCGCCGAACGCCCACCGGGGTGGTCGTCGAAGCGAAGTACCGCCAACCCCTGGCCATGGTCAAGGCCCGCGACGGCTACCACATCATCGACACCCACGGCGTCCGCCTCGCCGGACCGGCGTACTGGCAGGCCCTCGAGCCCGCGGGTCTGCCGCTGATCACCAACGTCACCGTCGCCCCGCCCGGCGAGCTGGGCGTGCCCTGGGAAGGCGCCGAAATCGAGGCCGGCGTCGAACTGGTCAAGCTCCTCAAAACCGAAGCCTTCGCCCCGCAGATCACCGCCTACGACGTCGGCCAACGCGACCCACGCACCGGCAAGCTGTGCCTCGTGCTCCAGACCGACGGCGGCGGCGTGATCTGGGGCCGGCCCCCCGGCGACGCGTGGGCCGTCGCCGAAGTCAGCACCCAGGAAAAAGTCGATCGCCTCCGCCGCATCGCCGAGACCTACATGGGCCGGATCGACATGGGCATGCAGACCGTCTTCGTCAACACCCAGCGCGTCCAGACCGACAACCGCCCCATCCGCAGCGACGCCCGCCTGGTCGAACCCGCCGCGATGCAGCAGGCTTCGGGATACTGAAAACGCAGGAAACGCAAGAAACGCAGGAAACGCAGGACATCGGAAACCGGTCTCGCATCGCCGTGCTGATTTCCTGCGTTTCTTGCGTTTGTTGCGTTTCCTGACGTTCCTGCGTTTCGCGCAAAGCCAATAGACTCGCCCCGTGGCCAACAAGCCCGACCATCCCGCCCAACCGCCTTTCGACTCCCGCGCCCTCGTGCTCGCATGGTGCCTCTGGCTCATCGGCGTCTGGGCGCTGCTGCTGGTCACCATCGGGTGGTCACCCCTGGCCTACCGATGGATGATCTTCGCGGCGTTCATCGGCCTGATGGGACTCTGGCCCGCCGCGCGACTCAGCCAGGACCACCGCGGGCCCGGGGCCCGCACCATCATCCTCGTCGACTGGCTCTGCATGCTGCTGGTCTTCCAGGCCGTGCTCTGGCCCATGCGCATCGTCGCCCGCTGGAGCCTCGAACAGACCCTCATGGTCAACGCCGCCGTCGCAAGCTGGGCCCTGCTCACCGGCCTGCTCATCGCCTGGGGACGCAGCTTCGGCACCGGCACCTTCCGCACCATCGCCATGCTCGGCTGCGTCGGCCTCATCGTCCTCGAACCGCTCGCGCTCCTGGTCAACGCCGCCGTCAACGGCACGCCCTGGAACGACCTGCCCAACCTGCGCATCTCCCCGCTCCAGGCCGCGTGGGAACTCACCGCCGCGCCCGCGCTGTACCTGCCCCGACCCTGGGCCGACTACACCCTGGGCATCGCCGCCGCCGCGCTGGTGGGCTGGTGCGTCCTCGCCGCGACCGTTCCCCGCAAATCCGCCGAACCGACCCACGTCATCGAACCAACATCGGAGTCCACGGACCCCGTCGGTGGGTTGCCCGCCGTCACCGAAAAATCCCGAGGATGACCGCCACCCACCCCCGCACCGCCGACGCCTTCCAACGCTGCGGCCGATGCGGTTCACCCAACATCGCCCGCGTCGGCCCGTCGATCCGCTGCAACGACCCCGCCTGCGGCTGGACCTTCTTCACCAACGTCGCCGCCGCCGCCGCGGTGCTGCTGATGCACGAAGGCAAAGTCCTGCTCGTCCGCCGCACCCGGCAACCCTCCGCCGGCAAGCTCGGCATCCCCGGCGGCTTCGTCGATCCCCACGAATCCGCCGAACAAGCCGCCCGACGCGAACTCCGCGAAGAACTCCGACTCGACCTGCCCCCGCAGACGCTGCGCTTCCTGTGCACCGCACCCAACGTCTACCCCTACGCCGGCGTCACCTACCACAGCCTCGACACCTACTTCGTCGCCGAACTGCCCGAACTGCCCTCCTGGTTCGACGCCACCGAAATCGCCGGCCTCGAACTCATCGACCCCGCCACCCACGACCCCCACGACCTGGCCTTCGACGCCACCCGCGCCGCCCTCCGAGCCCTCCAGAACCGGTAAGCAGCCCACGGGCACCGCCCGTGGGTTGTCCGCGGTCTGCTAAACTGTCACTTCGGCCCGCGTCGGAGCCGACCCACGACACACCGACGACTCAACGCACCAACTCGCCCCGAAAGGAGCCGAGCCGTGGAATTTTTGACCTCTGAAGACAAAGCCAAGCTCCAAGCCCGACTCGACCACCTCAAGTCCAACCGCACCAAGGTCTCCGCGAAAATCGCCGAGGCCCGCGAGCACGGCGACCTCAAGGAAAACGCCGAGTACCACGCCATGCGCGAACAGCAGGGCATGGAAGAAGCCGAGATCAAACGACTCGAAGACCGCCTCGCCCACGCCCAGGTCGCCGACGACGTCGACAAGCCCGACGACATGGTCTTCCTGGGCAGCGTCGTCCGCCTCAAGGACCTCGACGACAACTCCGACGACCTCTACAAACTCGTCGGCGCCGCCTCGGGCAACTTCGATGCGGACGAAATCGAAGTCACCGCCAACTCCCCGATGGGCGAAGCCCTCATGAAGTCACGCGTCGGCGAAACCGTCAAAGTCGACCTGCCCAAAGGCCCCAAACGCTTCGAGATCCTCGAACTGCTGTGAAGCAAAACGCAGGAAACGCAAGAAACCAGAAAACGCAGAAAATTAGACATTGCGTTTCGAGACGCGGTGCTGATTTCCTGCGTTTCTTGCGTTTCCTGATTCTCCTGCGTTTCAAAGCCCCAAGGCTTTGAGCCCAAAACTCAACCACAGCGGGATCGTCACCAGCCCCGTCGCCGCGGTCGTCAGCGCCACCCGCATCGCCGTGCCCGGGTCCGCGCCATACAGCCGCGCCAGCAGCACCGGGAACAACGCCGACGGCATCGACGCCTCCACCGCGATCACCCGCCGCAACTCCAGACTCCCCCACCCCGTCGCGGCCGGCCCAAGCCCCCACGCCACCGCCAGAAACGCCATCGGCAACACCCCCAGCCGAAGCACCAGCCCCGCGCCCACCACGCCCCAACCCTCCCGCAAATTCGCTTTGCGCAGCTCGTCCATGCTCGTCGCCCCCACCAGCAGCAACGCAAACGGAATCGCCGTCGCCCCCACCAACGCCCCGAACGCCTTGGCCGCCGACACCCCCACCGCCGCCGGGCCGCCCAATCCGTTCAACCACGCCGGCACCCCCAGCACATTCAACAACAGCGCCAACACAATCGCCGCCAGCGGCATGTTCAACACCTTCCGCAGCCCCGCCGCGCTGATCCCTCCCGACACGATCATCACCCCCAGACTCCACATCGCCACATCCACCCCCACGTTGTGCATCAGCAACACCCCCAGCGTCTCGCCGCCGTCGGTCGGGCTGAACAACGCCTCCACCAGCGGGATCGGCACGTACCCGTAATTGAACATCCCCACCACCACCGCAAACGCCCGACGCTTGCCCGCCGTGTCCAGCCCGATCCTCGGCCCGATCGTCCACGCCACCGCCGCCCCCGCCGCAAATCCCAGCGCCGTGCAACCAAACCCCACCACCGGCGGCAGCCACGCATCCCCAAAACGCTCCAACGCCGGATTCCCCAGTAAAACGCTCAGAATGAACACCGGAAACAACCCGTTGATCAGCAGCCGCAAGAGCGCCCCGTCGGCCTCCTCGGTCAGCCAGTTCAGCCGGCGCACCAACATCCCCAGCCCGATCACGCCAAACACCCCCAACACCGCCGCGACAATCAACCCGCTCTGCTCGGACATCG
>CAZIXN010000157.1:0-6762 GCA_964543215.1 uncultured Phycisphaera sp. | reverse complement strand
CAAGCCACCGGCCGGAATCGAACCGGCAACCTTCGCTTTACAAAAGCGGTGCTCTGCCAATTGAGCTACGGTGGCAAACGCGGGAATCCTCCCGAAACGCAGTTTATCGCATCCCGACACGGCCGCGCCAGCAACCCCGCCGATCTTCCCTGGCAACGACCAGAGTGGTCGCGTGGTGCATGAACCCAAC
This sequence comes from uncultured Phycisphaera sp., assembly GCA_964543215.1. Taxonomy (GTDB): domain Bacteria; phylum Planctomycetota; class Phycisphaerae; order Phycisphaerales; family Phycisphaeraceae; genus CAZIXN01. The sequence continues at coordinate 6,572 of CAZIXN010000157.1, read as the reverse complement.
CCGGGCACGTATCCCCGCCACCTGCCCCACCCCGGGCGGGAGAACTACGCACCGGCGTCTGGGTCCCGGCCATCCCACAAGTTGCGCACGCCGAGGCACGCCTGCTTGAGCCACGCCGGGTCGATCGGGCCGTACGGGCGGAACCGGGTGATGGTGCCGCGGTCTTCGCGGTGCAGGAGGGCGCGGAAGCCGCCGAGGTCGTTGGCGTCGGTGGAATCGATGATCTGGGCCGAGTCGTTGGCGGACATCTGAAAAAGGATGCGGGAATCGATCTCACGCAGGTCCCGCCGATCGAGCACCGCATCGACCGAAGCGGCGCGGTCGGACCAGGCGACCAGGTGAAACCCCAACGCCGGGCCGTCGCGGAGAAGCTCGCCCAGGGCCTTGTCGGGGGCCACGGGTTTGGGGCCGTCGTCGTCGAGCGAACGGAACGAATACGCATCTTCCTGTTTGCGCAGATCGCGGAAGCGCTGCAGGCCGAAGACCAAGACGAAGACGGCCGGGCCGTGGACGTGGTCTTCGGTGAGCCGCCGGGTCATCTGGGTGTGCAGCGTGACGAGGCGGTGGGCGGCGTCGCGAGGGGAGACGACGTCGACGTCGTGCAGCAACTGATCGGCGAGGGCGTGGAAGGCCGCGTCGTGTGCCGGCTCGCTCGATCCGTTGAGGACGACGAACCGTGCCGACTGCGACGACGATTGCGCGGCGAGCGAAAGGATGGACGCGACGAACATCGGCAGGACCGCGTCGGCCGAGCCGCCGACGATGAGCGCATGGGCACCGGGCTCGCGGGCCAGGCGGATCGCGGTGGGCGCTTCGATGGCGATGGGTTCGCCGACGAACGCTTGCGGAACGCGTGGCGGTTGCGACGTACCCGAAAGCATGCGTTGCAGTTCGGCGTTCTCGGCGAGCAGAGCCGGGGCGCTGCCTTCGAACACGGCGCGCGGCAGCGGCGAGATGCCGCGGCTCTCGCGCAGGCGATTGACGGAATGAAGCGCATCGACGTGCTGCTCATCGGGCAGCCAGGCGACCTGAAAGACCGAGTTGCCTTCGAGATCGCCGCCGCGGGCGTTGTAGATCGCTTCCCCCGGCCGGTTGAGCAGGCGGGCGGCGGCGTTCTCGTCGCTGAGGATCAGCTGCGAGTCCGCCTCGCTGCACTGCAGCGCGATGCGTACGGCCATCTGCCCCATCGTGCCGCGCGCCAGCCCGGCCGCGCCCGAAAGCGACTGCGAACCCATGAGCGCATGAACGCCGAAGGCCCGGCCCTGCCGCACGAGGCGGTCGAGCAGCAGCGCCGCGTCCTGCGCGATCTGATCGTCCCGGCTGAACAGCTCCTGAAACTCGTCGACGACCAGCAGGACGCGGGGCATCGGTTCACTCGGCCGGGCCCTGCGGAACTGGGCGAGCACCTGCACGCCGGCGTCGCGGAACTGTTCACCTCGCTGATCCATGAGGCGGTCGAGTTCGCGGAGGATCGACAGACCAAACGCGCGATCGGACTCGATGGCGATCGCACGGGCGTGCGGGAGGCGATGCGTGACGTAGGGCTTGAACTCGACGCCCTTCTTGAAGTCGATGAGGTACAGCTCGAGCTGGTCCGGCGGGTACCACAGCGCGAGATTGGTGACCAGCGCGTGCAGCAGCGACGACTTGCCCGAGCCGGTCTTGCCGGCGATGAGCGCGTGCTGTTCGACGCCGTGGCCGAGCGTGAACTTCTGCAGCCGGGTCGCGCCGGTCCGGCCGATGGGCACGGAGAGCTCTTCGGCGCTGTCGGCAGACCAGCGCTGCGCCTCGGTGGGAGTGATGCTGGTGAAGGGCACCTGGACGCGCTCGGCGTCGACGGCGGCAACGCCGATGCGGTGGATGAGCTTCGAAAACAAGCCGTCATCGGGGGCCTGATCGAGCGTGAGCGGGAACTCGGCAAAGACGTCGTCGCGGATGCGCCAGCCGCCGACGTTGCCGGGCTTGAGCCGATCGCGGCGCACGGCGACGCAGTGCCGCTGGATGTCTTCGTCGAGCGCCCGCAGCAGCGGCTTGCGCGGGTCGCGCAGCAGCAGGATGAACACCCCGCAGCGCGCGCCCGAAGACGCGATGCTCGCAAGCCGCGCCAGGCCGTCTTCGGAAAGGCCGTGCGGGAAGTCGGCCATGATGAGGAAGCGGTACGGCTCGGCGAGCTCGCCGGCCTGCGCGTTGTACGCCTCGATGGTTTCGAAATCGTTACGCAGGTATTTCTGGATCACCATCGACATGTGGTCGGTGAGATCGACGAGGCGCTGCTCCATCTGCGCCGGCTCGGACCAGACGCGCGCGTTCACGAGACGCTCGTCGTAGTCGGCCAGGTGCATCAGGCCCGCGAAGCTTTCGCCCAGGCCAACCGGATCAAGCAAGGTCATTCGGACCTGCCCCGGCGGCTGCGTGGTGAGCAGGCGCAGGATGAGACTGCGCATCGCGGAAAGTGCGACGGCGCGGTCGGCGGGCTCGGCTTCGATGAGCCATGAGCGCGGGCCGGGCATCGAGAGCGCGGCGCTCAGCTCCAGTGCACCAGGCAGCCCGAGCGCTTCGGGATCGGCGTGTTCGAGGTGCAGCAGGTACCTCGGCTCGCAGCGCATCGTGCCGAAGGGCGCAAGCGACGCGGGCTGCGATGGCGGGCGGAAGTCCTGCCAAGCGGGAGCATCGCGGTGCGCCTGCGCTTCGATATCGGCAATGGTCTTAAGTGCTTCGTCGCGCTGCCTGTTCCAGCGAAGCTCGATCTCGCTGAGGCGGCCCCGGTGCTGCTCAGCCAGTGCGTCGATGCCACGGCCGTGGCGTTGACGCGTGATCTCCGTACGCCGGGCCGCGCGTTCCTGCCGCGACTGAAGATCGGCGTCGATCCGTTTGCGGAGGGCTGCCGCGTTTGCCTCGTGTTTCTCGGCCAACGCACGCTGCTGAGTCTCGAGCGCCGCGTCGAGCACATCGAGTCTGGCCTTTCGGCGTTGCCGCAGTTCTTCGATCACCGGCGCGAACGTGGATTCGGCCTGCTGCAACGCGGCGTCGCGGGTGGTTCGCGCTTCGGCGAGGCGCCGGGCGTGCTCATAGCTGAACCACACCTCGAACGCCCGCAACGCGTCCAGAAATTCAGCATTGAGTTCGTGGATGCCTGCGACGCTGCGGGCCACGGCACGGCGGGCCATCCGGAAAAGCAGCCACCATATCCCGATCGCGAGAAACAGCAGCACGCTGCCGGCGATCAGGATGCGCACCGGCGGCCCCAGTTCGGTCTGGCCGTAGCGTTCGGGCAGGAGCAGGCCCGTGAATGCCCCGGCAATCACGAACAACGTCGCCAGAACCCACGGCAGTTCCCCAACAAACGCACGCGGCAGCGGCATCCGCGCAAGGTCGCGCTGCGCTTCGGTGAGCTGTAGGGCAACCCGCTCGTACCAGGCGCCCGGCCGCTGCGGATCGAATGCGGCGGGATACGTCGGCTCGGTCAGTGCTGCGTGGTCGGCGGTGCCGTCGCCGTCGAACTCCGCATCGTCCGAAGCGCGGGGGCGAACGCCGGGCGTCGCCGCATCCGCCGCCGCGGTGGCCGCGGCGGAGTTGGGCGTTGCCCTCGCTGCCAACGCCGTGTTGAGCGACACCGCCGGTTCGGGCATGCGGTACTGGGTGAGCAACCGCTGGCTTTTGACCGTGAGCTTCCGGAACCCCTGCTCGGCGTCGGCGGCGGTCCGCTGCTGATCCTTGAGCCACTGCTTGAGCCGCCCGATCGTCCCTTCGAAAATGCTGCCGGCGGTCCAGCGTTCGTACTCGAGGTCGGCGGTGACTTTCTTCTGGCGTTCCGCCGTCTCGCTGGCGATCGCTTCGCGCTGGGCTTTGGCGTTGCGCTGGAATCGCTTGCGCTCGGCGTCGTGCGATTCCTGCAACCCCTCGAGTTGGGCCTGCGCGTGGCGCTGCGCCGCCTTGCTGCGGCGTTGGTTTCGATCACGCGCTCGCTCGCCGGTCTCATCGCGGCGGCGGTCCAACCACGCAGCGCGGTCGGCGTGCTCGTCCTCCGCGGCCATCTTGTCCTGCCGGTACCGCGTCACCTCGTCGGCCAGACGGATGAGCGCATCCCGCTGCGCCTGCACCAGCGAGCCCGTCGCCGATGGCGTGCTCTTCACGGCGATGGCGTGCTGGTCGGGCGTCGCGGTCATTCGCATTCCCGCCGGATCTGCCGCAACCGTGAATCCATCTGAGCCATCCCCTGCGCCGCGTCGCGCAGGTCGCGGTCGAGCTGCGCGATGAAGCGGTCCTCAAACCGCTCGGCCACGTCGTCGCGCCACGTGCGGTTGAGCACTTCCCACCGGGCCAGGAGGGTCTTGCGGGCGTCGCTGAGTTGGCCGGACGCCATGGCGAGGCTCATCGTGCGTCTCCCATACATCCATCGCTCGCGTCGCGTTGGTCACGTTCGTCACGTTCGTCGAGCGGGCGTTTGATCGAGTCGGCGGCCGACGCCGGATCGCTTGCATGCTCCGCCGCTGGCGTCGCGCTCAGGCGGAGGTACTCCTCGAGGTGGCCGAGCAGTTCGTCGAGCGTCCGTATCGCGCCGGGCAAGGTGCTCTGCGCGGCCGACCGGGCGCCGTTGGTGCTGCCGCGGTAGACGCTTTCCTCGCGCTCAAACCGTCGGCCCCACAGCCGGGTGCGTTCGGCGCGCGTGTGCGCTTCTTCGAGTCGCTGCTTGGCCTGGCGGACCTGGTTCCTTTCGACCATGACGTTCGGTGGCTCGCCGGTGGGCGTCGGCGTGCTCTGCTTGCGACGCAGCGTCTCGACGGCGTCGGCGTGTTGGCGCTCGAGCTGCTTGATCCGGCGGGCCCAGACCTGCGGCTGTTCCTGCGTGAGCCAGCGATGCATGTCCCGCACCTCGGCGTCGCCGGCCGCGACGCCGTTACGCACCGCCTCGGCGAACTTCACGAGCAACACCCGGAAGGCCGCCATCTCCTGCACATCGAGAACCCGGGCATACTTGCTCATGCTTTCTCAGTGTAAATCATCCGGGCCGTTTCCCTCGGATCAACGGGCATCATCAACGGACATCATCAACGGACATCCTGGGTGCGGCGATCGACACCCGCCTCGGCTGGGACTCAGCGCCGGCCGAGATACTGCTCGATATGCCGGGCCTTGGCGGTCAACAGCCGGACGTGCTCCTCGGCGTGCTCGCCGAACCGGCTGAGGCTTTTCACCGTCTGCTCGAAGGCCTCGGCGAACTTCTGCTGCTCCTGGTCCTGCCAGGTTGCCTCGAGTCGGCGCATCTTGCCGCGCAGTTCAGAGGTCAGGTCGTTGACCGTCTGGTGGTACCGCGCCAGCGCCTTGGCGAACTGCATCAACTCTTCGGGATCGACGTTGGCTTTGGCCATGGCTTGACACTTCGGTGTGAGATACGCGGCCGGAACTCGACTGCATCATATCGGTGGCGGGCGTGTTTCCGCCGTTTTTCCGGCGGCGAAGACGGCGCAAAAAAATCCCCGCGTGGTTCGCGGGGATTCCTGGGAGTCTGCGTGGAAGGGGCCGGAACGATCAGCGATAAAATTCGATGATCAGGTTCATGTTGACGTCGAAGGGCACTTCGTCGCGGGCGGGCACGGCGGCGACCTTGGCGGTCAGCGTGGAGGGGTCGAACGTGAGCCACTGCGGGACGTCCAGGCCGGGCAGGGATTCCATGTTCTCGCGGACCAGTTTCTTGGCGTTGTCTTTCTTGATGGCGATCTCGTCGCCGACGCTGACGCGGTAGCTGGAGATGTCGACCTTCTTGCCGTTGACGAGGATGTGGCCGTGGCCGACGATCTGCCGCGCCGCCCAGATCGAGCGAGCCCAGCCGAGGCGACGCACGACGTTGTCGAGGCGCATCTCCAGGAACTGGAGGAGGACGACGCCGGTGTTGCCCTTGGTGTGGCCGGCCTCGTCAAGGAGCAGACGGAACTGCTTCTCGAGGATGTTGTAATGGTAGCGGAGCTTCTGCTTTTCGTTGAGGCGGACGCCATAGTCGCGGAGGCGTCGGCCGCGGAAGCCGTGCATGCCCGGAGGGTTGAGCTGCCGCTTGGTGGTGTGCTTGGGGAGGTCGGCAATGGGCACGCCGACGCGACGGGAGAGCTTGACTTTGGGGCCGGTGTAGTTGGCCATGATTCGTTTACCGCCGGGTTGGGGCGGCCCTTGTTGGTGCTCGGCCGTGGCTACGGCTTCGCGGTTCAAGAAAGTTCAGGCCCGCGGTGGGCCTGCGTCGAGCCGAGTATTGTGGCAGATATGGCGGCGAGGTCAAGTCAACCGAGCAAGGCAAGCAAAAAGCAAAACACCCATATCACGCCAACAATGATTCCGGAGTAGATATGAATGGCGAAAAAGAGTGCTGGATTCCGCTTTCGATTCGCGACCAGCGATGAAGGAAAATCATCCATTTCGCCACTTTTCAGACTCCGGATTAGCGACGGGATGTAAATCACCGGGATCAATATGACAACGATCCACATCATGCATCAGGCTCACAGCGATTTGAATAACGACTTAGAAATCAAACCGGTCCAGCATCATCACCCTGTCCCACGCCTTCACGAAGTCGCGGACAA
>CAZIXN010000156.1:0-6815 GCA_964543215.1 uncultured Phycisphaera sp. | reverse complement strand
CTTGGCGTCTTGGCCCCTTGGCGTCTTGGCCCCTTGGCGTCTTGGCGTTGAAAGATGAACGTTCCCCGCCTCGACCGCACGTTCTTCCGGCGTGATCCCGTCACCGTCGCGCGACGCCTGCTCGGGCAGCGGCTGGTTCACATCAGCGATGGCGTGCGTTGTGCGGGCACGATCGTCGAGACCGAGGCGTACCTCGGCTACGAAGACAAGGCGGCGCATTCGTACGGCTGGCGACGCACGCCGCGGACGCAGACCATGTTCGCCGACGGCGCGACGGCGTATGTCTTTCTGAACTATGGGATCCACCGCCTGCTGAACATCGTGGTTGCCGGGGTCGATGAGCCGCAGGCGGTGCTGCTGAGAGCGCTCGAGCCGAGCGAGGGGCTGGACGCGATGCGAGCGCGGCGTCGCAAAGCACCGCAAGTCACGGACCTTTGCTCGGGTCCGGGCAAGCTTGGCGCGGCGATGGGCATCGAGCTGTCGCACAATGGCGTGGACCTGACGACCAGCGCGACGCTGTTCGTGGAGCGTTTGCGTGTCCGTGCGGTGGCGTCGTCGCGGATTGTCGTTGGGCCGAGGATCGGCGTGGATTACGCGGAAGAATGGGCGGACGCGCCGCTGCGTTTTTATCTGGCCGGGAATCCGCACGTCAGCCGGCGATAAAAGTCGGGCGAATTGGTGGTGACGGGTTAGAATCCAGCGGTTAGGCTTGCGTTCCCGCCGTGCCGACGATGGCCGACGGGATCGCCCCCCGGACTTGTCTGCCCGGACTGCCCCGCCCCGTGACTGGACCCCGATGACCATCGAACCGAACCCCGTTCCCGCCCCCGCCCCCGCCCCCGAAAGTCCTGCTCTTGGGAGTTCGTCGTCCGAAGGTGCTGCTCTTGAAGCGCAGTCGGCCGAGCCCCGCGACGTTGAGCAGCAGATCGCTGACGAACTCGCGGCGGTGGATGCCGATGCGCTGATGGAAGCGTCGGTCGCGCCCGGAGCCGCGAAGCAGGTCAACGCCGAGGATGGCGATGCCCCGTCCGACGACGCCGATGCGTCGGCCGAGCCGCGTCACCACGAGTTGCGTCGCGGCCGCATCGCCGCCATCCGCGGCGAGGATGTCTTCGTCGATCTGGTCGGCGAGTTCGACGGCAAGAAGCTGCAGGGCGTCGTGCCGGTCGCACAATTCGAGCGGGCCCCGCGCCTCAAGGCGATCATGGACTTCGTCGTCGACACGGTCGACGAATCCAAAGGCCTGGTCTTCCTCTCGCGTGAAGGCGCCATCTCGCGCAGCACGTGGGACCAGCTGACGGTCGGCTCGGTGCTCGAAGCCCGTGTCACCGGGCACAACAAAGGCGGCCTCGAACTCGAGATCGTCGGCGGGATCAAGGCGTTCATGCCCGCCTCGCAGGTCGACCTGCACTCCGTGGGCGAACTCGAGCCGTTCGTCGGCCAGAAGCTCGACGCCGCGGTTCAGGAGATCGATCGCAAGCACAAGAAGGTGCTGCTGTCCCGCCGGAAGTATCTCGAAATCAAGCGCGCCCGCGACAAACGCAAGACGATGGCCGAGCTCGAAGTCGGTCAGGAACGCGACGGCGTGGTCACCAACGTCATGGCCTTCGGCGCGTTCGTGGACATCGGCGGCATCGACGGCCTGGTCCACGTCACCGACCTCGCGCACTCGCACGTCGACAAGCCCAGCGACGTGGTGAAGGTCGGCGACAAGGTCCGCGTCCGCGTGCTCAAGATCGAGCCCGACAAGGATCGCATCTCGCTGGGCATGAAGCAGTCCACGCCCGACCCGTGGGAAGCGGTGCCGGGCAAGTACCGCAGCGGCGAAGAGGTGTCGGTTCGGGTGACCAAGACCGCGAGCTTCGGCGCGTTCGTCGAGCTTGAGCCAGGCGTCGAGGCGCTGCTTCCGATGTCGGAGATGAGTTGGAACCGCATCCACCGGGCCGAAGACGTCGTGAAGGCCGGCGACGTGGTGCGCGTGCAGGTGCTCAAGATCGAACCCGACAAGCACCGCATGAGCGTGAGCCTCAAGGCCGCCGCCGGCGACCCTTGGTCCAACGCGGCGGGCGGCTTCGCCGTCGATCAGAAGATCGAGGGCAAGGTCACCAGCACGACCGACTTCGGCGCCTTCGTCGAACTCGCGCCCGGCGTCGAGGGCATGGTGCACATCAGCGAACTGGCGGACCGGCGCGTCGGACAAGTCACCGACATCGTCAAGGTCGGCGAGGTCAAGACGTTCCGCATCAAGAGCATCGACACCGACCACCGCAAGATTTCCCTGTCGCTGAAAGAACCCGGGCAAAGCGGCGGCCACGCGGGCGGCGGCCAATCCGGCGGACGACGGGAGGAGCAGTACGTTCCCCCGACCACTCCCGCCAAGCCGCGCATCCCCAAGGACAAACTCAAGTCCGGCCTGGGCAAATCCGGCGCGCTCGGCACGGGCCTGGGCGGCTTGCGGCTCGAAGATTTCACTTGAGAGTTTTGTTCACCGCAGAAACCGCAGAGTTCCGCAGAGAAGATTCCGCTGAGTTTCCTGCTTCATGCTCGGCGGTTCTCTGCGCCCTCTGCGGTGAATCACAATGACCGACCACGCCGACATCGCCATCGTCGGAGCGGGTGCCGCGGGCCTGTTCGCCGGCATCTTTGCGGGACCATCCCGCGACGGCCGTGCCAGGACCGTGCTGCTCGAAGGCGCGAACCGGCCGGGGACGAAAATCCTGATCGCCGGGGGTGGCCGGTGCAACGTCACGCACGACGTGGTGAAACCCGCGGACTACGCCGGCGGCTCGCGCAACGTCGTCAAGAAGGTGCTCGAGAGTTTCCCGGTCGAGCAGACGGTCGCGTGGTTCGCTGACGCCGGCGTCGAACTCAAACGTGAAGACACGGGCAAGCTGTTTCCCGTGACCGACAAGGCGCGGACGGTGCTCGACGCCCTGCTCGCTGCGGTCGCGGCGAGCGGAACGGAATTGCGGACCGCCTGCCGTGTGACCGGCGTGAAGCGCGACGCCGACGGCTATGCGATCGCCATCGACGGTCAGCCTGATCTGCACGCCAAACAACTCATCCTCGCCACCGGCGGACAGGCATTGCCGAGTTCGGGCAGCGACGGCTTCGGATACGAGCTGGCAAAGTCGCTGGGGCACACGGTCACGCCGACGTGGCCGTCGCTTGCACCGCTGTTGTTGACCGACGGGCACTGGGCCATATCGCTCTCGGGGGTGGCGCTGGACGTGGAACTCACGCTCCGCGGGCCAACGGGCAAGGCGCTCCAGACGCAGGCTGGCCCGATGCTCTTCACGCACTTTGGCCTCAGCGGCCCGGCCCCGATGAACCTCTCCCGCTTCGCCACGCCCGAGCTGCCGCGCGGCGCCGCCGTCACCGCCAACCTGCTCCCGGGCGAAGCATTCGCGTCGGTCGAAGCGCGTCTGCTGCGTGCGACGCAGGAGCAGCCGAAGCTGTTGGTGCAGAAGCTGCTCGCCTCGCGCCTGCCCGATCGCCTGGCCGAGGCACTGATGAACCGCGAGTTGAACATCAGCGCCGCTACGATTTTCGCTGACTTTTCGCGGGACAGTCGCCGGGCCCTCGCGCACGCGCTGGTGGCGTTGAAACTTCCGGTGATGGGCGACCGTGGCTTCAAATTCGCGGAGTGCACGGCCGGCGGGGTGCCGCTGACCGAGGTCGAGCCGGCGACGATGCGATCGCGGGTGTCCGAAGGCCTGTATTTGTGCGGCGAACTGCTGGACGCCGACGGGTTGATCGGCGGGTACAACTTCCAGTGGGCTTGGTGCACCGGCCGCCTCGCGGGCCTGACGGCGCGAGCGGGTATTGTTTCGTCATGCACCGCAAGCACATCCCCAACGCTCTGACGCTGGCCCGGCTGGTGCTCGCGGCGGCGTTTTTTGCGGTGCTGAACTTCTATCGTTACGGCGACGCCGACGGCAACGACCCGATCATCCTGCTCACGGCGGGCGTTCTGTTCGGGCTGGCCGCGGTCACCGACGCGCTCGACGGCTACTACGCCCGCAAGTGGCACGTTGAGTCGGTGTTCGGGCGCATCGTCGATCCCTTCGCCGACAAAATCCTGATCCTGGGCGCGGTGATCTACCTCGCCAGCCCGCGCTTCCTGGATCCCGCCGCGGTGGAGGCGGGCTCCCTGAGCACGATGATCAGCGGCGTCTACCCGTGGATGGTCGTGGTCGTGCTGGCGCGCGAGCTGCTGGTGACCAGCATCCGCGGCGTCGCCGAACGCATGGGCGTGGACTTCTCCGCCAAGAGTCTCGGCAAGTGGAAGATGATCCTCCAATCCACGGTCGTGCCGGTGGTCCTGGTGATCGCGGCGATCGACCCGACGCGCGACGGCTGGACCTGGCTGGCCTGGGTGCGCGACGCGCTGGTGTACGCGACGGTGATCGTGACGGTCATCAGTGGCTTGCCTTATGTCACCGGCGCAATGCGGGTTCTGCGGGAAACCAAGCCTGAATCGACGGATGAGCACGGATGAACACCGATGGATCGGAGCGAAGAGAACCGCAGGTTTCGCAGATGATGCAGCTCTGATCGCTCGTCATCCGTGAAACTGGAAGTATCTTCAGTTCATCCATTTCCGCCCTCTCCATATCTTTCCTTGCACATCGGTGCCCATCCGTGTCTATCCGTGGTTCCAATTAGACTGGACGCATGGCCAACGCCGCCCTGTTCACGCGAACCATCGAGCACTACCTCGCGCCGATCCGTGCGTTTCTCGAGGATGAGAGCGTGTCGGAGGTGATGATCAACGCGCCCGACGAGATCTACGTCGAGCGCGACGGTGGCCTTGTGAAGACCGATGCCCGGTTTGCGGATGTCGAGACGTACGAAGCGGCGATCAACAACGTGCTGCAGTTCACCGGCAAGAGCCTCAGCGATGATGCGGCCCTCATCGACGCCCGGCTGCCCGACGGCTCGCGGGTCCACGTCGCCAAAGCGCCCTGTGCACGCTTCGGCACGGTGATGAGCATCCGCAAGTTCGCCAAGTCCATGCTCGATCTGGATTGGCTGATGGAGTTGGGCACAATCACGCCCGAGGCCCGCGAGTTTCTGGAGATCGCGGTGCAGGCGGAGCGGAACGTGCTGGTCGCCGGCGGCACCAGTTCGGGCAAGACGTCGCTGCTCAACGCGCTGTCGGCGATGATCCCGCGCGACCAGCGGCTGGTGGTCATCGAAGACTCGGCCGAGTTGCAGTTGCAACAGGACCACGTGATCTCGCTGGAGACCAAGCCGGCGGACCGGTTCGGCCGCGGCGCGGTGGGGATCCGGGAGTTGTTCCGATCATCGCTGCGGCTCCGTCCCGACCGCATCATCATCGGCGAGGTGCGCGGCGGCGAGGCGCTCGAAATGATCCAGGCGATGACCTCCGGCCACGGCGGATCGATGGGCACGCTCCACGCCAACGCCCCGCTGGATGCGCTCAATCGCCTCGAAACCATGGCGCTCATGTCCGAGGTCGAATTACCTTTGTCGGCCCTGCGGTCGCAGGTGTCCTCGGCGATCGACATCATCGTGCAGATGTCCCGGCAGATCGGTGGCCGGCGACTGGTCACGCAGATCACCGAAGTCCTGCCCATCGGCGACCACGGCTACTACCAGACCCGCGACCTGTTCGCGCAGGAACAGATCGGCGACGACTCGGGCGGCAAGGCGATGTGGCTGAGCTGGACCGGACAGGTGTCCGCCATGGCGGGCCGGCTGCGGGCCGACGAAGAAGCCCGCATCAGCCGGCTGACCGCGGGGGTCTTCGGGAAGGCGTGAATCTCATGAACCAGCCGCGACCGTCAGGGAGCGGGGCAGCCCACGGTGCACTCAAGCCGATCCGCGTGCTCACGAGCGGGGGTTGTCGGGCGGAATCCGTTGCGCTGCGTTTGGTGGTTGGACCGGGTCGGGGTAAAATGGGTTATGCGACACGCGACGCGGCGGATGCTCCGCCGACTTCAGGGCGACCGCGGGGCCACGACGCTGGAGTTCGCGTTGTTGTTGGCGGCGGTCGTGTTGCCGTCGTACGTGATCATCCGAATGGGCCTGCAGATGGTGGCCGAGCACTTCCGCCTGATCGCGACGCTCAACGCCCTGCCGATGCCCTGAAACCGCGGATGATCCGAACCGGCTTGGCCGGCGTATGACTTGTTGAACATTCCCAAGCCCTTGCGGCTGCTTTTTGAGGATGTGTGCCATGACCCGACAACGAATCCAAACCGGCCTGACGGCTCTGCGTGACACCGTAACCCGTCTCCACCGCGACGACCGCGGGGCCGAGGGGCTCGAGAAGCTGCTCATCGTGGCCGTCGTGGTGCTGCCGCTGTTGGGCGTGCTCATCTTCTTCCGCGACGCGATCAACGACTGGGTGAACAACAGTTGGGACGACGTGGTGACCCCCGGCGAGACCGATCTCCCCCCGCCCACCAACATCCCCAACTCCTGATGCCACGTGAGGCTTCTTGACCCTCGCGCTCTCCATGCTGGCCGTCGGCAGCCTGGTCGGCTTGTGCCTCGCGGCCTCCTACCGCGATGTCAAAACCGGCCGCATCCCCAATCGCCTGACCTACGGCTTCGCCTTCGCGGGGCTCCTGTTCTGGACCCTCGGCCCGCCCTTCGCCGAGTTGCTCAACCCCGGTGAAACACAACGCACGGCCGACCTCGCGATCGCCGGCTTCTCCGCCGCCGCGCAAGGCCTCCTCGCCGCGCTTATCCCCGCCGTCATCGTCGTCCTCCTGGGTGGCCTGGGCGGCGGCGACATGAAGCTCCTCGCCGCGTGCGGCGCGTGGCTGGCATCCCCCATGGCG
>CAZIXN010000155.1:0-6835 GCA_964543215.1 uncultured Phycisphaera sp. | reverse complement strand
CACCGCATCAACGCCAACGATGTCGCTTCGGCGGCCACCGGCCGCCGCTTTATGCGGGCACGAGCAGCACCACCACGTGACACGCGATCGCCTCGCCCCGGCCGACCGCGTCCACGGCCTCGTGCGTCTTGGCCTTGACGCTGACCGCCGACACCTCGCACCCCAGCAGGCCCGCGAGGTTGCTCCGCATCGCGTCGACGTGCGGCCGGAGCTTCGGACGTTCCAGCACAACGGTCACATCCAAATTGCTCAGCGCATACCCCGCCTCGCCGACCCGCCGGATCGCTTCGCCCACAAACACCCGCGAGTCGGCACCCTTCCACTTCGCATCCGTGTCCGGGAACAGCGCCCCGATGTCGCCGAGCGCCAGCGCCCCCAGCAGCGCATCGGTCACGGCGTGGTACACCACATCGCCATCGGAATGCGCGACGCAGCCACGGTCGTGAACCAACCTCTCACCGCAGACGATCAGCGGATGGCCCGGTTCCAGGCGGTGCAGGTCCAAGCCGTGGCCCACCCGGAAACCAGAAGAACGCGGCGCACTCACGCGGCACCCCCGGTGAAGCAATCACAAGGGGTTGTAGCCGCAGGCCGACGGCCTGCGCGGGCCTGAACCCAGCAACAACGCGACGTGCAGGCCGTCGGCCTGCGGCTACAGCACACGGAAAATCGGGGCGACATCGCGCTCACGGGCTGACGTAATTTCCCTGCTCGTCGGTGTACTTCACGGCCACGCGATCGAGTCCGAGGTGTTCGAGAAGTTGCGTCACGGCCCGAGCGTGCGGCGTACGGCGACCGGTCCCGAAATCAACGTAAGCCATGTCCTGCGACGGGTAGATCCGGATGCGGGTCCACCCTTGCGACTGCGCGAAGGCGTTGATGTCGATCAGGCGATCTTCGATTTCCTTCTCGTTCAGATCGGTCTCGTCGATGAGTTCCCGGGCGACATCCGCGTGAGAGATGCGCGGCGGCACGGGGATGACGCCGCCCTCGGGTTCCAGCCAGTAGCCCAGGCCACGCTCGATCATGAGTCTCTCGGAAGAAGCGGAACCCGCCAGTCGGCGGGCCAGTTGCGACATTACGCGGACGGTGGTGACCATGAATCCAGACTAACACGCCTTCCGCCATCGCCCATCCGCCATCACTTCAACCCATATTCGTTGAGCTTGCGGTACAGCGTGCGTTCGCCGATGCCGAGCATCTTGGCGGCCTGTTCGCGGTTGCCGGCGGCGACGCGCAGGGCGTTGCGGATGGCCTGCTTCTCGAGCTGGTCGAGGTTGAGCGGCAGGTCGCCGGCCCCGCCGGATGAAGCCGAGGTTTCGGCGTTCGTCCCTTTGCGCAAGTCGGGCGGCAGGTGGCGGGGTTCGATGGTGTCGCCATCGGTCATGACGACGGTGTTCTGCACCGCGCTGCGCAGCTGCCGGACGTTGCCGGGCCAGTCGGCGTGCTGGAACGCGTTCATCGCGTCCTGGGCGATGCCGGGCGTGGGCCGGTCCATCTCGTGGGCGAACTTGGCGACGAAATTCCGCACGAGGATCGGGATGTCCTCGCGCCGGCTGCGCAGCGGCGGCAGCTCGATCTGCACACCCTTGATGCGGAAGAACAAATCTTCGCGGAACTTGCCGGTTCTGACGTGCTCGTCGAGGTCCACGTTGGTCGCGCTGATCAAACGAATATCGACATGTCGCGGATCGTTGGAGCCGAGACGAACGACCTCTCCGGATTCGAGCACGCGGAGCAGCTTGGCCTGCATCGCCTTGGGCATGTCGCCGATTTCGTCGAGGAACATCGTGCCGCCCGAGGCGTACTCGAAGCGGCCTTGCCGATCCTTCTCGGCCCCGGTGAACGCGCCGCGGACGTGGCCGAACAACTCATCTTCGAGGATCGACTCGCTGAGGCCGGCACAGTTGATGGGCACGAACTGCCGGGTCGCACGGCGGGAGTGATTGTGGATCGCGCGGGCGACAAGCTCCTTGCCCGTGCCGGATTCGCCGGTGATGAGGATCGGCAGCGGCGAGGGCGCAACCTGCTTCATCTGCGCGATGACCTGACGCATGGCCGGCGAGTTGCCCAGGATGCCTTCGAAGCCCAGCGTGGCGTCGAGTTGTTGTTTCAGGTCCGTGTTGGCGGCACGGAGGAAGACGGTGTTGAGCGCGTTGGTGCAGAGCGTGCGGAACAGGTCGAGGTCCAGAGGTTTCTCGATGAAGTCGAAGGCGCCGCCTTTGATGGCGCGCTTGGCCGTGGCGACGTCGCCGTGGGCGGTGACCATGACCACTTCGGCGTTGGGTTGCGTGGCCCGCGCGGCTTCGAGGACTTTCATGCCGTCGTCTTCGTGCTCCATCACCAGGTCGGTGACGACCAGGTCGAACTGGCCGTGCTTGAGTTCGTCGGCGGCGGCTTTGAGGTCGTGCACGAGCGTGCAGACGTGGCCCATGCGTTTGAGGGCTTCGGCCATGACCTCGGCGTGGTCGGGCTCGTCGTCGATGAGCAGGACCTGGGCCGTGGTGCTGATGGCGGAGGCGGATTCGGGAGGCGTGGAGGTTTCGTTCGGCATGGCGGCGAAGGGAAATATAGTCCGTGGCCATGGTCGATCCCCCGGCAGCGATGAATCAGGACGCCACGCTCTCCCGGGGGCGGGCGGTCGGCTGCGTGTCGTACCTCAACGCCAAGCCGCTGATCCACGGTTTGGCGGACGCGCAGACGCGGGTGGTGCTGGACGTGCCGAGCCGGCTGGTGGATCGCGTGCTCCGCGGCGATTGCGACGTGGCGCTGTGTTCGGTGATCGATGCGTGCCGTCATCCGGAATTGGTGATCGTGCCGGTGGGCGGGATCGGGTGCCATGGGCCGACGTGGACGGTGCGGCTGTTCAGCCGGGTGCCGATCGAGCGGATCGTGCGGGTGCATCTGGACGCGGACAGTCACACCTCCGTGATGCTGCTGCGGGTGCTGCTGGCGGAACGGTTTGGGGTGGTGCCCGAGACGGTGGATTGTGATTTTCGCAGCGGCGGGTTTCCGCAAGACGCCGAGGCGGTGCTCCTGATCGGGGACAAGGTGGTGACGTCGCCGCCGCCGGGCGGCGTTTTCTCGTACACGCTGGACCTGGGCGAGTTGTGGTGCGAGTGGACGGGCGGGCCGTTCGTGTTCGCGGCGTGGCTCGCGCGGCGGGAGACGCAACTGGGCGACCTGCCCGTGCGGTTGGCGGCACGGCTCGAGGCCAACCTTCTGGGCGGGGCGTACGGGCCGGCGGTGGAAGCGTTGCTGGATCGCTACGCCGATGCGCACGGCTGGCCGCGCGCGTTGGCGCGGGACTACTGGACGCGGGTCCTGCGTTACCGGATCGGGCGGGTGGAACTGGACGCGGTGCGACGCTTCGCGGAGGCTTGCCGGTCGTGGATCGCGGCGCACCCTGGCCGGGCGGCGCGTGAGGGGTTGGGTCCGGTGCGTGATCCGGAGATCGCTTGTTTCTCGGAACGTATTGATGCCACGCCCGCCCCGCCGATCACCGAGTGACCCGCCGCCGCTGCGCTGCACGCCGCTTTCGGCGCTGCTGCCGGGTTGGTCGGCGCTGCCCGAGCGCAAGGCCCACGAGCTGGTGCTTCAAGCCGAGGCGCTGCACGACGCGATCGAACCCGAGGCGACGTACCCGCTGGATTTCGTGGCATTCAAGCTCACGGGTTTTCGGCGTGACTACGGCGACGCGTCGCTGCTGTTTGGCGTGCCGCTGGCGCACGACCTGCGCTGGATCGTCGATGAGGTGACGCTGGCGCATCCGATGCCGCTCGTCGCCGACGCAACCAAGCCGGTCGCGGCGTGGGCCGAAGAACTGCGGGTCCATCCGCGGACGCTCCGGCGGTGGCGCGACGCGGGCCTGCGCTGGCGGTGGGTCCTGGCGGAGGGCGCGACGACGCCGATGGTGGCGCACACGACGGCCGCGGTCGAGCGTTTCCGCCGTCTGCACCCCGAGCGGTTTTCCGATGCTCAGGCGTTCTCGCAACTTTCGGACGCGCAGCGCCGAGACGCCACCCGCCGTGCCGGCGAACTTTCGGCCGCCCGGCCCGAGCGGTCGCTCAGCGACATCGCGCAGCAGATCGCCGACGAGCTCGGCCGGGCGCACGAGACGATCCGGCAACTCCTGCTCAAACAGGCCCGACGCCCGGATACGCCGATCGCGTTCCCCAAGCCCGGGCAGTTGCTCACGCCGCGGCAGCGCCGACAGACGCTGCGTGATCGCCGGCGGGGCGATTCACTTCGCGTGCTCGGACAGCGCGTGGGTAAGAGCGCCCCGACGCTGCATCGCTGGCTGATGGACCACCGCAGCGCGGTGTTGCGGCGGCTGCGGCTCGAGCACGTCGCGTCGCCGCTGTTCGATCGGCCCGATGCGTCGGACGTGTACCTGCGCGACGCGTTGCCCGAGCCGAGCGACCAGGCCGCACGTGGGCACAGCGAGCTGCTCGCCGGACTGCCCGTTTCGGTCACCGGGCCGCTGCAGCACGCCCGCCGGTGGGACGAAGGCGTGCGCAGCAGCGCGTTTCTGCGGATGAATTTCTGCAAGCACCGCGCGCAGGCGGCGCGCGACGCGGCGCTGACGGCAGGCGAGCTCGACGCCGTCGAGCATGACGTTCGCCAGGCCGGCCGCATCCGCCGCGCTCTGGTTCAGGGTGAACTGATGGCGCTGCTGTCGCTGATTCGTCGCCAGGCAACCGCGGGGTTTGATCCGGGTTCGGCGGCGTTCGCGGCCTTGTTTCAGCAGGGGTTGGCCGTCCTGGTGGAGGCGATCGACACGTACAACGCGTCGGGCCACAACCGCTTTGAGACGTACCTGCGGAACCGGCTTCAGCGTGCGCTGGCTCCCCGCGTGGTGGCCTTGCGCGACGCGCCTCCCACCTCCGACGAAGCGCGGCAGCGTGCCGTGCGGCGGGATGCGCCGACGCAGGCGGATCGCGCCTGGGCCCAGGTGCGACGGGATCTGCTTCGATGGGTCTCGGATGATGGGGCTGGCGAAGGATCAGCTCAGCGTTGAGGGCGGCCAGTTCGCTTGGGGACAGGGGCGCCCGGCGCCCACCGACTCGCCGCCGCAGCGTTGGAGGTGGTCGAGCCAGTCCCGCACGGACCGCTTCCGAGCCGGGCGGTCGCCGTCGCCGGACAACACCCAGTCCGGCACGAGGTCCGCCAGGGGCGCGAGCACGAACCACCGCTGCGTGATCCGCGGATGCGGGATCGTCAGTTCCGGCTCGTCGATGCGACGCTGACCCAACGCGAGCAGGTCCAGATCGATCGGCCGCGGGCCCCAGGTTTCGCGCTGATCGCGCGGGAGCCGGCCGAGCTGTGCTTCCAACGCCAACAACGCGTCCAGCAATTCGTGCGGCTTGGCGTCGGTTTCGAAAATCGCCGCCGCGTTGAGGAACGCATCGGGATCGCCGAGTTGGCCGACGCCGTGCAACGTGACGGCCGGGGTTTCGTAGAGCGCGCTGACCCGCAGGCCGCGCACGCCGGGCATGGCGTCGATCCCCTCCACCGCGGCGGTGAGCATCGCGACGCGGTCGCCGACGTTGGAACCCAGGGCCACCAGGGCACGTTCGTGCATCGCCGCATCATGCCATCTTCCGGCGACGCCGCAGCAGCGAAGCGGCCTGCGCGCGCCTCCTCACCCGCACCCATGCAACCCGTCGGCTCGCGGGGACTGGGCATCCCGGGCCATGCGGGAACATCTGGGGTTCTATCGTGGGGCTGGCCGTGGTACGCTTTGGGGTCGCGCACCGCCGCCGCGTCGGCCAGTTCCCCGCCACACCCACGATGCCCGTGTCCACGACCCCTTCCATCCGCCCCGTCGAAGTCTCGGTTGAACGCCCGGCCGCCACCGCCCTGCCGACGCTCGACCTCGACGCCCTCGAAGCCGACCTCTCCAGGCGCTCCGCGTCGGACATCGTCGGCTGGGCTTGCGACACGTTCGGCGACCGCGCGATGCTGACCACCAGCTTCGGCGTCCAGGCGGCGGTCATGCTGCACCTGGTGACCACGGTCAAGCCCGACCTCCCCGTGGTGTTCATCGACACCGGCTTCCACTTCCAGGAAACCTACGCGTTCGCCGACCGCCTCACCGATCGGCTGAAGCTCAACCTCAAGGTGTACGGGGCGTCGCCGAGCCCGTCGTGGTTCGTGTCGCGGCACGGCAAACTCTGGGAATCCGGCAACGCCGACGATATCGACCGTTACGACGCGCTGCGCAAGGTCGAGCCGATGCAGCGCGCGATGGACGAGTTGAACCCGCTCGCCACGTTTGCCGGCCTGCGCAAGCAACAGACGCAGCACCGCCAGAGACTCCGCCATGTCGAGTTGCAGGACGGCCGGTTCAAGGTCAGCCCGATCCTGCGGTGGGCCACCAAGGACGTCCACCAGTACCTCAAGGCCCACGACCTGCCGTATCACCCGCTGCACGACCGGGGCTACGCCAGCGTGGGCGATTGGCACTCGACCCGGCCGATCGGTGCCGGTGAAGACGAGCGCGCCGGGCGGTTCAACGGGCTCAAGCAGGAGTGCGGCCTGCACCTGCCGATGAGCCCGGGCGAAGACGCGAGCCGGGCGAGTTCAGACCTTTGAGCCTGGTTCAATCCTGCCCAAATATGCGCGACGCCAGCGTCAACCCGACGAACGCGAGCGTGAGCCCCACCGCATTTTGAAGCAACACATTGAGTAACGCCGCGGCGGCGTGGCCGTGTCGCAGCAGGTGCGTAGTCTCGAAGGCGAAGGTGCTGAACGTGGTGAACGCGCCCAGAAATCCGGTGAGCACGACGACGCGGACTTCGGGAGTGGTGAAGCCCAGGATGCCTTCGCGCGT
>CAZIXN010000154.1:4240-6856 GCA_964543215.1 uncultured Phycisphaera sp. | reverse complement strand
TCACCCTCGGCGATGTCGCGGACCCGGGCGATCAGGTTCTTGATGGGCCGGCCGAACATTAATCGCAGCACGAAGATGAACAGGATTACGGCACCGATGACGATGGGCACGGTCCACATCAGGCCGAACGTGATGAAACCGGCAACATTGGCGTCGACCGGGTCCAACGGCATTTCGACGTGGTACGCGCCGTGCATGTAGCCGTCCTCCCAGTCTTCCATGGGGAAGCCCAGGATGTCTTTCCCGTCGCCGGTGGGACTGGTGGAGGGGTGGCCGTGACACATCATGCAGCCGGCATCGGTGGTGACCCGGATGGCGCGCATGTAGTGGAGAGTGTTGTGATCTTCGTCGATACGGGCGATGGTCTCTTCGCCGTCGCTTTCGACCTGCTTGGTGAGATCGGTCAGGAGGGTTTTGCCGAAGTCGGTGTCGGGCTCGTTCTCGGGGTTGCGTGTTTCGAAGGCGGTGATGCGGAAGTTCAGGCCTTCGCGAGCAGCGGCTTTGGCGGCGGCTTTCCATCCCACGACCACCGGCACGGTGTCGAAGATCTTCGCGTCCTTGTACGAGCCGCCGGCGGCCTGCACCGCCTTGAGGTCGGCAAGCAGCGCTTTCTGATCGAATGCGCCGCGCTTGAAGAGGTTTTCCGCGGCGAAGTTCTTGGTTTCGTCGGCGGTGGCGGTGAAGGCCGCGGCTTTGTCGATCATCGCCTGTTCGGCCGATTCCTTGTACTTGCCGATGAAGATGACATAGTTGAGGGCCACGATGACCACGACCACGGTGATGACGATGCCGATGATGCGTGAGGCGAGCCCGAGCGACTGAAACTTGGTGAGCATGAGACTTTCCTGGATCGTGGTGGGTGAACCGGTGCGCCAAGGATCCGGTGACCTTGGCCTGCGAACCCCCCGCCCGACTATCGGTGCCTTTGGCGATTGGCTGAAGTGGCAGTCTCACGAACCGCGAAAAAATCCCGCAGAATCAAGCCTAAAACGCGGCCCGCGGTGGACGTTTTGGACGCTTTGCCTGAATGTAGGGGCGAATCATCCCGGGCGTTGTCGGACCGATGGCGCGCTCTTCGTGGCGTACGCTTGCGGCATGGTTGATCTGTTCGAAGCGCGGCGGGAACAGCACCGCGTCTCGGCCGAGCCGCTGGCGTCGCGCATGCGGCCGCGCACGCTGGACGAGTTCGCGGGGCAGGGGCATTTTCTGGGCGAGGGCAAGTTGCTGCGGCGGATGCTCGAGGCGGGGCGGGTGAGTTCGGTGCTGTTCTACGGCCCGCCGGGCACGGGCAAGACGACGCTGGCGGAATTGATCGCCTCGCATGCGTCGGCCCACTTCGAGCGGGGCAACGCCGCGGCGGTGGGGGTCAAGGATGTTCGCTTCGTGCTTGATGCGGCGCGGAACCGGTTGGCGCAGGACGGTCGGCGGACGATCTTCTTCCTCGACGAGATCCACCGCTTCAACAAGGCGCAGCAGGATGTGTTGCTGGGGGATGTGGAGCGTGGCGTGATCACGCTGATCGGGGCGACGACCGAGAACCCGTATTTCGCGGTGAACTCGGCGTTGGTGAGCCGGTCGCAGGTGTTCCAGTTCGAGCCGTTGAGCGAGTCGGACATCGCGGGCGTTCTGCGTCGTGCGATCGTCGACGAGCAGCGCGGCTTCGGTGGACTGCGGTTGACGGTGGATGAGGAGGCGATTGCGCATCTCGCGACGCACAGTGACGGCGACGCTCGGCGGGCGCTCACGGCCCTGGAGATCGCGGTGCGCAGCGAGCAAAGGGATGATCCGAGCCATCTGATCCGCGTCACGCTGCCCGTGGCCGAGCAGAGCATCCAGCAGAAATCGATCGTGTACGACCGCAGCGGCGACGGGCATTACGACGCGATCAGCGCGTTCATCAAGAGCGTTCGCGGCAGCGACCCCGACGCGGCGGTGTACTGGTTGGCGAAGATGCTGGTCGCGGGTGAAGACCCGATGTTCATCGCCCGGCGGATCGCGATCCTGGCCAGCGAGGACATCGGCAACGCCGACCCGCGTGGGATCCTGATCGCCAATGCCGCCTACGACATCACGCACCGCGTCGGTCTGCCCGAGTGTCGGATCACGCTCGCGCAGGCGACGATCTATCTCGCCACCGCGCCCAAGAGCAATGCGAGCTACGCCGCGATCAACGCCGCGATGGACGATGTGAAGCACCGCCGGACCCAGCCCGTGCCGACATACCTGCGATCTTCCAAAGCCCGAAAGGAAGGCGAGGCGTATGCCTATGCCCACGCCTCGGACACCGGGTTTGTCGATCAGGATTATCTCGGCGTGGACGCGACGTTCTACACGCCCACCGATCGCGGCTACGAGCGGCGGATCGCCGAATATCTCGCCTGGGTCGACGGCCAGCGGGCGGTGCCGCGTCGTCCGGCGGCGGCGGCGACAACTGGCGGCCGACCGTTGGAAACGCCGACATAACCGGTCGGGGCGGTCGGGGTTAGGATATTCCACGCGCGTGCACGGAGGCTTTCGATCATGGTGCTGTCTTCCCAATCTCCCCGCGGCGTCGGCGGACGCGGATACACGAGTTCCCGCAAGAAGGGCGGCCGGTGGAAGGCTGCGCTGATTCTG
>CAZIXN010000154.1:0-4140 GCA_964543215.1 uncultured Phycisphaera sp. | reverse complement strand
GCTCCGCCGGCCCGGCCGAACATTTCCAACGTGCTCGCCAGCCGCCCGGACTCCACCAGCGCCGCGCCCAAGCCGCCGCCCGCTGCGAACGCCACCACCACCACCACCACTACCCCACCGGCCGCCGAGCAAGCCCAGCCGCGGCCCGCGCCCGCTCCGCCGCCGCGCCTGCAGGCTGGCCCGGCGTCTTCGCGCGAAGCGGCCCGTCAGCTCGCCGAAGGCTTCGACCTCATCGCTCGTGGCAACGGCGTCGCCGGCCGGGCGATCCTCTCGTCGCTGCTGCTGGGGGCCCGCGACCAGCTCTCCGACACCGATGCCTCGCGCATCCGCAACCAGCTCTCCGACCTCAACGCACGACTGATCTTCTCGCCCGAGGCCGTGCCCAACGACCCCGCCACCACCAGCTACGTCGTGCAGTCCGGCGACCGCCTCGGCTCCATCGCCAAACGGTACAAAGTCCCCTATCCCTTCCTCGAACTCATCAACGGCATGGACGCCCGCCGGATGCAGATCGGCCAGACGCTCAAGCTCGTCAACGGCCCGATCCACGCCCGCGTCGACAAATCAGAATTCGTCATGGACCTCTACGTCTTCGGCACCGACGGCACCCCCGCGTTCCTGACGTCGTTCCCCGTGGGCCTGGGCGAGAACGACAACACGCCGCTGGGCAAGTGGAAGGTCGCCGCCGGCAAGGTCACCAACCCCGATTGGCGCAACCCCCGCACCAACGAGTACTACCCCGCCGACCACCCCGACAACCCCATCGGCGAGTATTGGGTGCCCATCACCGGCCTCGAGGGCGACGCCGTCGGCCGCACCGGCTTTGGCATCCACGGCACCAACGACCCCAGCTCCATCGGCAAGAACATGTCCATGGGCTGCGTCCGCCTCGCCGACGCCGACATCGCCATGGTCTACAGCATGCTCGAGCCGGGTCAGTCCGAAATCACCGTCGTCCCCTGATCCGCGCCCCAGAGGTCTGAAAATGGAAACACGGCGAGGCCGGCGGCCATCGACCGCCGGGCCGCCCGTGCTACGCTATTCCGCTTCCATTCACGCCTACCCCGCGACCGCCTCACCCCCGCAAACCATGCCCGATTCCGCACTTTCCAACGGCCACGCAGTCTCTGCCCCCAAGTCCGTCTTGGCCCCCGAATCCCGGCGCTCGGTCGTCGTGCGCTTCGCCGGCGACTCGGGCGATGGCATGCAGCTCGCCGGCACGCAGCTCACCGACACCTCCGCGATCTTCGGCAACGACGTCGCCACCTTCCCGGATTTTCCTGCGGAAATCCGCGCCCCCGTCGGAACGGTCGCGGGTGTCTCGGGCTTCCAGGTCCACTTCTCGGCCGACGACATCTTCCACCCCGGCGACAAGGTCGACGCGCTCATCGCCATGAACCCCGCCGCGTTCAAGGCCCACCTCGGCGACGTCGACGCCGGCGGCATCATCATCGTCAACGAAGACGAGTTCACCAAAACCAACCTCAAGAAAGCCGGCTACCCCATCCCCCCCGGAAGCAAAGACCCGGCGAATCCGTTGGATGACCAGTCGCTGTCCTCACGCTTCCGCCTGTATCGCGTGCCGATCTCCAAGCAGAACCAGACCGTGCTCAAGGAGTCCGGCCTGGACCCGCGCTCGGTCAGCCGCTGCCGCAACATGTGGGCGCTGGGCCTGGTGTACTGGCTCTTCGACCGCCCGCTGGACACCACCGAAAGCCACCTCACGCAGACCTTCGCGGTCAAAAAGAATCTCCCCGCCGTCGCCGACGCAAACATCAAAGCCCTCCGCGCCGGCTGGGCGTTCGGCGAAACCGCCGAGATCATCGCCGAGCGCTACACCGTCCAGCCCGCCGACATCAAGCCCGGCCTCTACCGCAAGGTGACCGGCAACGAAGCGCTGGCGATGGGCCTGATCACCGCCGGCAACCTCGCGGGCAAGGACGTGGTCTACGCGACCTATCCCATCACGCCCGCCAGCGACATCCTGCACAACCTGGCGCCGATGAAGCACTACGGCGTCAAGACCGTGCAGGCCGAGGACGAGATCGCCGCGGTCTGCATGGCCATCGGCGCATCGTTCGCCGGGCAACTCGGCGTGACGGGCACCTCGGGCCCGGGGCTTTGCTTGAAGGCCGAGGCCATGGGCCTGGCCGTGATGACCGAGCTGCCGCTGGTGGTCATCGACGTGCAGCGCGGCGGGCCGAGCACCGGCCTGCCCACCAAAACCGAACAGAGCGACTTGCTCCAAGCCATGTTCGGCCGCAACGGCGATGCGCCCGTCGTGGTCATCGCGCCACGCAGCCCGGCCGACTGCTTTTACGCCGCCATCGACGCCTGCAGGATCGCCATGCAACGCATGGTCCCGGTCGTCCTGCTCACCGACGGCTATTTAGCGAACGGCAGCGAACCCTGGCTCGTGCCCCAAGCGAGCGACTTCGAGAAAATCAAAATTAACCACCCCTCCGGACTGGCCGGTTCACCGGCCAGTGACCCCGCAAGCCAATCCCCCGCCCCCTTCCACCCCTACCAACGCAACGAAACCCTCACCCGCCCCTGGATGATCCCCGGCACCCCCGGCGGCGAACACCGACTCGGCGGCCTCGAAAAGCAGGACGTCACCGGCAGCGTCTCCTACGACCCCGACAACCACCAACGCATGACCGATCTGCGCCACGCCAAGGTCGCCAGGCTCGCCGAGGACAAAACGATCGTCCCCGACCTCGAGCTGCTGCAAGGCTCGGCCGACGACGACCTGCTCGTGCTCGGCTGGGGCGGCACCTACGGCAGCATCACCGCCGCCGTCCAGCGCGCCCGCGCCGCCGGTCACAAGGTCGCCCAGGCCCACCTCCGCCACCTCAGCCCGATGCCCGCCAACACCGGCGACCTGCTGCGAAAGTTCAAGAAGATCCTCATCCCCGAACTCAACACCGGGCAGTTGCGTCTGCTCATCCGCGGGCATTTCCTGGTGGACGCCGTGGGCTTGAACAAGGTGCAGGGCAAGCCGTTTTTGGTGGAAGAAATCGCCGGTAAGATTCTTGAGATGGTTGCCTGATCGCATCGTGAGGAAACGACGCTATGTTGAACGCCACCGATGTCCGACGCTTGTTGGATTCCGAGCCGTTCCTGCCGTTCTGGGTCCGGCTCAAGGACGGCAGCCGTGTGCCTGTCAGCCGCCCGGACGAACTGGCCATGCCCGGCGACTCGATGCTGATGATGCATCGCGGCGTGCGTCGGCTGCGGTTGGATGAGGTGGAATCCGTGAGCATCGACGAAGACAGCGAGAAACGACAGATGACGCTGAAAGCCATCCGGGACCTCTACCATGCCGAGCCGTTCATCCCCTTCGCCATCCGCCTGACCGACGGCCGCAGCATCATGGTCCGCAGCCGCGAGTTTTTCGCCGCCGCGCCCACCGGCCGTACCGTCACCGTCTACCAGCCCGACGGCTCGTTCAACGTGATCGACCTCCTGCTCGTCAGCGACCTCGAAGTCGCCCCACCGCAACTCACCGAGCAGGGCGGGTGAGTTGCAATTTCTCACCCCACAACGCGACACCAGCCAATACCGTCCGCTCAGCTACGGCCATTTTCGCGTGGACGAGTTGATGTCGAAAATGGTGCAGGACAAGCGGTTTCGGTCGAGGAGCTATGTGCTGTGATTCATAAAAATGCTGATTCGTGCCTTCAAGAGTTGCCATGACCAACGAGCAAATCCAAGTCCTGGTCTGGTGGGTCTTGGTGACTTGCTGCGGTGCGGGTCTATGGATTACTCGCCGTTTGATGTATGGCGATCTGACTAAGAAGTCTGACGCGGAAGTTGCAGCGATCGCGGAGAGTCGACGACGCATTCGTGACCGGAATCAAAGTTGGGCTCAGAAATTTCTCCGATTTTGGTTGTTGACTATTTGTGTCTGCTTCGTTTTTTATCTTTTCATGTGGGAAACTCTGGCGATTTTGACTGGTGACGACATGAAATCTGCGAGATGGGCGGGGGCCGCTATCCCGATTTCTCTTGTTTCGGTACATCTGTTTTTAAGCAGATTTCCTCGATTTACCCTTGATTTCCGATTCCGCTGAAAGATTCTGATGCCTGAAACCAACCTCCCCGTACTGAAAGCCAAGGATTACGCCACCGATCAGG
>CAZIXN010000153.1:4068-7093 GCA_964543215.1 uncultured Phycisphaera sp. | reverse complement strand
ACAAACGCGGCGTACTGCTCGGGCGTGTCGATGCCCGGGTGCGGGGCGGGGGCGCGGATGATCCGGATGGGCAGGCCGTGCTCGAGGACGCGGAGTTGTTCGAGTTTCTCGGCTTCTTCGAGGGGCGTGGGTGGAAGCGTCGGATACAGCTTGAGGAACGATCGGCGGTAGGCGTAGAGGCCCGGGTGTTTGAGCAGGGCGACGGTGGGTTGGGTGCCGAGCATCTCGGCGTCGCGGTCGTAGGGGATGAGGCTGCGGGAGAAGTACATCGCACGGTCGTGACGATCAACCACGAGCTTCACGACGTTGGGGTTGCTCGGGTCTTCGTGCGGATCGAACGGGCAGCCCAGCGTGGCCATCTGCGCGTCGGCGTCGTCGGCGAGGCCGGCGATCAGCGCATCGATCGTGTCAGCGGGAACTTCGGGTTCGTCGCCCTGGACGTTGACGATCAATTCCGCATCGTCGCCGAGTTTTTCGATCGCTTCGGCAATGCGCGAGGTGCCGTTGGGGTGCTCGCCGGTCATCACGGCCTGCCCGCCGAAGCGCTCGACGGCGTCGAAGATGCGGGCATCGTCCGTCGCCACGACGACGCGCGAGACGCGCTTGGCTTCACGGACGCGCTCGACGACGTGCTGGATCAGCGGCTTGCCCGTTTCCGCGGCGAGCGGCTTGCCGGGGAAACGCGTCGAGGCGAAGCGGGCCGGGATGATCGCGATGGCGCAAGGGTGATTTTGGATTTCGGATTGAGGATTTTGGATTTGGCAACTCCCGCTCGACGCCCGATCACCCAATCAAAAATGCTCGATCAAAAATCCAAAATCATTCATCCTTCGCCGGCTTCGAGCTTCTTGCGGCCGGCGCGGATGGCCTCGAGTTGTTCTCGGATATCGCGGTAGTTGATGTCGGCCTGAAGGAGCGTCGAGGCGTGCTGCTGGGCGATTTCCAGTTCCGCGTCGTCTTTCCGGGCCATGCCGCGCTGCCGGTACGCGAGCATCAGGTCGTAGCGCATTTCCTTGCCGACCAGGTCGTCTTTGATCTCGTGCTGCTCGAAGCCTTCGTTGAGCGTGGCGAGCGCTTCGTCGGTCCAGCCTTTGCTCAGGAACGCCCGGCCGAGCAGCAGGTGCGCCGCGGACCGGCTCTTGGGCTCGCGGGTGGCCTGTTGCAGCATGCCGATGGCTTCGTCGGTCATGCCGGCCTGCAGCAGACGGCGGCCGAACTCGTACTTGAGCCGCAGGTCGGTGGGGTAGTTCTTGACGCGGTCCTGGTATTCGCCGAGTTCGAAATCCAGCCGGGCCTTGACGGCGGCGTCGTATTTCCCGCGGTACTCCTGGGACTCGGGCGCGGCGTCGACGAACTGCTTGTACTCGCGCACCTGTCGGGTGAGCTGCTTGATCTTCACGTCGCCGGCCCGGCTCTTGTAGCGGTACTGGCCGGTCTTGCGGTGGGCGCGCTCGAGCACTTCGATCGCCTGGTTCTCGCGTTTTTCGTCGTCGACCGCACGGAGCAACGCGTCGACGAGCTTGCCCATGACGTCCACGTCGTCGGGGTTCTCTTTGTACTCGGCGATGCGGGCGGCGATGAGTTTGTCGGTGTGGGTGCCGGAGGTGTCGAGCTCGGCCTGAATCTTGGCCTGTTCTTCGGCATCCTTGACGTTGGCGAGCGCGCCGCCGGCTTCTTTGCGGTCTTCGGTGTACTTCCGCGCTTCGAGGTCTTTGAGCTGTTCGAGCAGCTTGCCGTCCTGCGGCGTAAGCGCCAGCGCCCGGCGGTGGATCTCCAGCGCCTTGCCGTGCGACCCGATGTCGGAGAAGCGATCGCGGATGTTGAGGTACAGCGTCTTGCTGGGCTTCTTGCTGGCGGTGTTGAAGTCCGCGGCCATCGTGCCGATCCAGTGCGCGACTTCCGCGAGGTGGTAATCGGCGTTGTGCTCCTCCTGATCGGCGGCGACGGCATACTTCATCACCTGATACGCCAGGTCGGCGTCGGTGAAGTCGGTGGCCCAGGTCTTCTCGGCGGTGAGCATCAGGTCGATGTTCTCCTTGCCGAGCGTCTTGGCCTTGACACGCTTTCCGCCGCCGACCTTGCGCCGCTTGGCGACATCGAGCAGGGCTTCGTGCTTGCCCATGTTGTCGGGGTCGTGGCGGAGGCCGTTGATGTAAAGCTCGACGGCGTAGTCGTAGTTCTTGGAGTCGGCGGCGACCTCGGCGTGGTCGTAGAACTTGCGGGCCTTCTTGAGGTCGCGCTTGAAGCGATTGGCCTCGGCCTTGTCGGCCTTGCTGGGTGCGGCGTCGCCCGCCGCGTCGGCCGGCTGATCCGCGGTCTTTTTTCCGAAACCAAAGAGCGCCAAAGGAACACCTCGCAGAGAATCAGGATGCTGACGACGAAGCGGCACCCGGGCCCGCCAAGCGGTGCAGTGTACCGTAGGCTGCGGCTCGGTAAACGCCGTAACCGGTCAGAACGCGGCCGGCCGTCGGCGCCAAGCCAAGGAGCCTCCGATGAGCAATTCGGCGATGAACGTGGCGATTCAGGGCGCGGACGGACGGATGGGCCGGCGGCTTTGTGCGTTGGCCGAGGCGGACGAAGCGATGACGCTCGCCCGGGCGTTTGACCGCGCCAGGCCGATCTCCGCCGCGGCATTGCGGGAGGAGAACGCCCACGCCGTGATCGATTTTTCCTCGGCCTCCGCCCTGCCCGCGACGCTCGACGCCGCGACCGCCGCGCAAGTCGCGGTCGTGGTCGGGACCACCGGCCTGGGCAACGCCGACCACGCCGCGCTCGACGCCGCCGCGCAGCGCATCGCCGTGCTCGAAGCGTCCAACTTCTCGCTGGTGGTCAACGTGCTGCACCACCTCGCGCGACAAGCCGTCGGCCTGCTGGGCGACGGCTGGGACCTCGAGCTCGTCGAAGCCCACCATCGCTACAAAAAGGATGCGCCCTCCGGCACCGCGCTCGCGCTGGCCCGCACCCTCGCCGACGCCGCCGGCCGAGACCACGCCTGCATCCAGCTCGCACGACACGGCGACGACGC
>CAZIXN010000153.1:0-3968 GCA_964543215.1 uncultured Phycisphaera sp. | reverse complement strand
CGCGGTCAGTGCTTCACCAACTCGATGTGTTTCCACGCGCCGCGATGAAACCTTCGAAGCAGAAACAACGCCAGCACGAACACGTACGCAAACAAACCCAACCACGGCCCGCGCGCCCCGCCCTCCGGCCACACGATCGTCAACACGTACCCGCCGATCAGCATGAACGACACCGCGCTGATCAGCGTCGCCACCGCCGGCACGAACGTGTCGCCCGCGCCGCGCAGGGCGCTGCTGTAGATGATCTGGCCGCAGTCGAAATACTGGCACACGCACAGGATCCAGACCAGTTGCATCGCCCGCGCCGCCACCGCCGGGTCTTCGCTGAGCGTCGGCACCATCGCCCGTCCTGCCAGCAGAAACAGCCCCGCCATCGCCGTCAGAAACAACGCGCTCAGGCCCATCCCCCAGTGCGCAAACCGGTACGCCCGGTCCACCCGCCCCTGCCCGATCGACCGCCCCACCGCCGCGCTCACCGCCATCGCCATCCCCACGCACGGAATCACCGACAACTCCAGAAACTTCAGCGCCACGTTGTGCGCCGCCAACTCCACCGTCCCCAGCCGCCCGACCAGCCACACCGTGAAAATCGCGAACGTGGCGATGTCCGCCGTGAAGTGAAACCCCGAGGGCAGCCCGATCCGCAGCAACTGCTTCATCATCGCGCGGTTCGGCCGAACGTGATGCAGCATGTCGAACGTCCGCCGCAGGCTCGGCCGCAACCACCACGCCGCGAGTACCGCCAACTGCACCCACGCCGAGAGCATCGTCGCCCACGCCGCGCCGTCCATGCCCAGTTCCGGAAAGCCCCAGTTCCCGAAGATCAGCGCGTAGTTGCCCGCCACGTTGAAAACGTTCGCCACGATCGTCGCCCAAAGCCCGATCATCGGCCGGTGAATCCCGTTGAAGAAATTCCCCACCGCCACCGCCGCCACCGTCGGAAAGATGCCGATCAGCCCGATCTGCACGTACGCCGTTTCCAGCGCCGCCACCGCCGGCTCGTGCCCCGCCGAGGCGAACATCGCCGGCAGCACGAACCACGCCGGCAACGACAGCAACGCCAGCCCCGCCGCCACCCACACGCCCTGCCACGTCGCCATCGCGCACGCCGCCCGCCCTTCCGGCGTGCCCCGCCCGAAGTGCTGCGCCACCAGCGTGTTCACCGCCGCCATCACCCCCATCCCGAACGCGATGAACACGAACAGCGTGATCCCCGCCGGCACGATCGCCGCCTGCGCCTCCGTGCCCAACGTCGAGACCATCACGAAGTCCACCCACTGCATCGCCGTCCGCGACACCATCGACGCGATGATCGGCCCCGACAGCAGCGCCAGCGTCCACGGCAGCGGCCGGGCAAACTCCCGCGCAAGCGCCACCGCGTCGGCCGGATCGTCGTGCGAAGGTTGGAGTTCGGGGGGGTCGTGAGTCGCGTCGGACACGGGGCCGTTGCCTCGCACCGGGGGATGCCGGAGCAACGTTGTAGCCGAAAGCCGCTGAATGTTTTTTCACCGGCGGATCCACGCAGCCAATCCCTATCATGCGCGCTTGGCCCCGGCCCGTCCGCCCAGGCCCCCGCCCCCCGGCTCTGCGCCGTCTGGAGGTTTGATGCATTGACCCAGTTCTCGTCCCCGTCGTCCGCCGTCCTGCTCCCCGCCGCCCTGCTCCCCGCCACCGCCGCAACCCCCCAAAGCTTCACGTCCGGCACCGGCCACGTCCGCGCTTTCCTCGACCACCACTTCCTGCACTTCAACAGCCGCGAAACCGTCGCCGCCGCCCAGGCCTACGAGCAGCACCTCGAAGCCGGCGGAAAAATGATGGTCACCCTCGCCGGCGCGATGTCCACCGCGCGCCTGGGCCGAATCCTCTCCCGCATGATCCGCGCCGGAAACGTCCACGCCATCTCCTGCACCGGCGCCAACCTCGAAGAAGACATCTTCACCCTCCTCTCCGCCAACCAGTACGAGCACTGCCCCAACTGGCGCGGCCTCTCCGCCGAGGACGAAAAAAAGCTCTACGACCAGGGCTTCAACCGCGTCACCGACACCTGCATCCCCGAAGACGTGATGCGACACGTCGAGTCCCGCCTCTACGACCTCTGGGACGAAGCACTCAAAAACAACACCCGCCACTTCCCCTTCGAGTACTACCGCAAAGTCCTCGCCCAGCCCGACCTCGCCCAGCACTACGAAGCACCCCCGGAAGACTCGTGGATGTTGGCCGCCATGGAATGCGACATCCCCATCGTCACGCCCGGCTGGGAAGACTCCACCCTGGGCAACATGTTCACCGGCTGGTGCATGAAGCGAAACGTCACCGACCACGGCAAGGTCATGCGCTTCGGCACCGAAGCCATGGTCATGCTCGCCAACTGGTACCGCGCTAACTCCGGGGTTCAGGGAACAGGGAGCAGGGATCAGGAAAAGCAAAACAACTCCAATCCCCAGCCCGATCCCCGATCCCCGAACCCCGAACCCAGGATTCCCTCGGTCGGCTTCTTCCAGATCGGCGGCGGCATCGCCGGCGACTTCCCCATCTGTGCCGTCCCCATGATGATCCAGGACCTCGAATGGGAAGACACCCGCTTCTGGGGATACTTCTGCCAAATCAGCGACGCCGAAACGTCCTACGGCGGATACTCCGGTGCCGTCCCCAACGAAAAAATCACCTGGGGCAAACTCGACGTCGACACCCCCAAGTTCATGATCAACAGCGACGCCACCATCGTCGCCCCCCTCATCTTCGGCTACATCCTGAACGACTAACCCCCCCGGAAGTTGCGCAGGCAAAACCACGATCCCACGAAGCCCACGGTCAACGACCGTGGGTTTTCTTTACCCCCGAGTTTCCCCCGTTCACCGGTACACTGAAGTCAGCTTCCCGCTTTCGTTCCCCCCAGCCCGGCCCCCGGCCCCCGGAGACAACCCATGTCCGCCGAACCCGCTCCCGTCCCCGCCGCCGAATCCTCCGCCACGCAGACCTTTGCCTGGACGCCCGTCAAACTCGTGACGCTGGGCGTCTTCTTCGTCGTCCTCTCCATGCTCGCCGGCTTCGTCACCGTCAACCTCATCGAGCAGGCCGCCGACCGCGGCCAGGTCCTCATCCCCGGCGGCGGTTATCTGGCTTACCTGCCCTCTTCGTTGCTGTTTCTCCTCGGCGTGGTCTTCACCACCGTCGGCTCCCTCCGCTGCGCCTTCTTCGGCACCGATGGCCAAGGCCCCAACGTCGCCGCCTTCAAACAGCAACGCCGTACCTTCGACACCATCACCGAACGCCTGCTCATCTCCGAAACCGCCAAAAAAGTCGCCTACCGCGTCGAAGACATCCGTCTGCTCCGCGAAACCATCGAAGTCGATATCCAACGCAAGGAGTTCGACGCCGCCCTGGTCCTCTGCAAGATCATGGCCGACACCTACGGCCAGATCCAGGAATCCGAATCCTTCCGCGAACGCATCGAAAACGCCCGCGCCCGTGAACTCGAAGAAAAAGTCGGCCACGAAGTCGCCAAGCTCGACGAATACCTCAGCCGCGACGACTTCCCCCGCGCCGCACGGCAGGCCGCCCGCATCAAACGCCTCTTCCCCACCGTCGAATCCGTCCAGGAAATCGACAAGCTCGTCAAGGCCGCCCGCGAAGTCCACAAACGCGACCTCGAACGCCAGTTCCTCGAAGCCGCCCGCCGCGACGACGTCGACACCGCGATGAAGCTCCTCAAAGAACTCGACAAATACCTCGCCCCCGGCGAAGCCAAGCAATTCGAAGAAGTCGCCCGCGGCGTCATCGGCAAACAACGCGACAACCTGGGCGTCCAATTCAAACTCGCCGTCCACGACAAAGAATGGATGTCCTCCGTCCGCATCGGCGAAAACATCATCCGCGAATTCCCCAACACAAGAATGGCCGACGAAGTCCGCGGCATGCTGGATTTGTTGCGTGAACGCGCCGCGGGACAACAGGCGGCGGCGGTGTGA
>CAZIXN010000152.1:4263-7115 GCA_964543215.1 uncultured Phycisphaera sp. | reverse complement strand
CCGCTCAGCGATTCTTCATGTGCTCCGCCGTCCCCGCAAAAAACGGCCGCAGCACATCCACCACCTCGCCCGGCAACTCGGCCTCCGCCAGCGCCGCATCCATGTGCGACAACCAACGATCCGCCGCACGATCGTCAATCGCAAACGGCAGATGCCGCATCCGCAGCCGCGGGTGACCGCGCTGCTCGATGTACCGCGCCGGCCCGCCGAATCGAAACACCAGAAAATCCCGCAGCCGAGCCTCCGCGCCTCCCCAATCCTCCGGCGGATACATCGGCCCGATCACGTCGTCGCCCTTCACCCGCCGGTAAAACGCCGACACCAACCGCGCGAACCCTTCTTCTCCAATCACCTCGAACACGCTCACGCCCTGCGATTCGTCCATCCCCGATTGAACCACAAACCCCTGGCCTGCGTTAGGAACACCCGGGCGTAGACTTTCTGCCCCCTGGGTGTTCATCCGTGGCCATCCGTGGTTCCTGCTTCTCTTGGAGTTCCCATGCACATCCAGATCAACTTCGGCGACATCGACGGCAGCGACGCCCTCCGCGACCGCGTCACCCAGAAGGTCGAACACGTCCTCCAACACGTCGCCGACCGCATCACCCGCGTCGAGGTCCATCTCCGCGACGACAACGCCGGCAAAGCCGGCTCCCACGACAAACGCGCCGTCATGGAAGCCCGGCCCGCCGGCCACGACCCCATCGCCGTCGAACACAACGGCGAAGACATCTACAAAGTCATCGACGAAACCGCCCAGAAGCTCGGCCGAGCCGTCAAAAGCAAACTCGAACGCGCCGACGCCAAAGCATGATCCGGTGTCATCGCCATCGAGTGAATCCCACGGACGCCGTCCGCGGGTCTCCCGTGGTTGACGCATGAATTGCCCGTAGCATCCTCCGATGCACGGGCTGTTGCCACCCGCCACGCTCGCCGCCGAAACCAGCCTCACCTGGGTCGCGGCATTGGCGTTCCTGATCGAAACCGTGCTCCGCCTGGGCACCGCGGTCCGCATCGTCATGCGCCGCATGAGCGTCGAAGCGGCGCTCACCTGGCTGGTGGTCGTGCTGCTTCTGCCCTTTGTCGGCGTCGGCCTGTACTGGGCGTTCAGCGAAATCCGCGTCGGACGCAAACGCGCCAAACGCTTCCTCAACGTCCACCGCTCCTACACCGACTACCTCGCGAACCTCCGCCGCGCCGCACCCGCCGCCCAACTCGACCCCCGCTTCGCCGCCCTCGCACGCCAGGCCGAACACGTCAGCGACTGCCCCGCCCTGCCCGGCAACGCCCTGACCCTCCTGCCCAGCACCACCGCCGCCCTCCGCGAAATCGCCGCTGCCATCGACGATGCCCAGCGCTACGTCGAGATGCTCTACTTCATTTTCCTCGACGGCCCCCACAGCGAGCCGGTCTTCGAAGCGCTGGTCCGCGCCGCCCGGCGCGGCGTCCGCTGCCGCCTGCTCGTCGACGCCATGGGCAGCCGGGCGTTCCTGGGCTCGCCTTGGGATCAGCGACTCCGCGACGCCGGCGTGCAGATCAACGCCGCCCTGCCCGCGCGCCCGCTGCGCGTCCTCATCCAACGCATCGACCTCCGCAACCACCGCAAGCTCACGCTCATCGACGGCCACACCGCCTACACCGGCTCGATGAACCTCATGGGGCCCCGCCGACTCCACGCCGCACGCGGCGTCGGCCCGTGGATCGACGTCGTCGTCAAAGTGCAAGGCCCCGCCGTCGCCCCCCTCTACGCCATGTTCGCCGAAGACTGGGAAGCCGAAACCGACCAGACCCCCGACGACCTCGAAACCCGCACCGACGCCGCCCTCCACGGAAAGCAACCCGGCCACGCATGGGTCCAGGTCGTGCCCTCCGGACCCAACCTCGACGGCCATTCCGTCCGCGACCTGGTTCTCACCAGCATCTACGCCGCCCGACAAACCCTCACCCTCACCACCCCGTACTTCGCCCCCGATGATGCCCTGCTCACCGCGCTCACTTCCGCCGCCACCCGCGGCGTCGAGGTCACCCTCATCCTGCCGCAGCGCGTCGATTCCAAACTCGCCCACCACGCCGGCAACGCCCACGTCCAGCAACTCCTCGAAGCCGGCGTCCGCGTCGCCCGATTCCGCGGCGGCGTCCTGCACACCAAATCCCTCACCATCGACCACGACGCCACCCTCCTGGGCACCGTCAACCTCGACATGCGCAGCTTCTACCTGAACTTCGAAATGTCGCTGTGGATCTACGACGCCGAATTCACGCAGCAGATGCACGCCGTCCACCAGAGCTACCTCGACAACGCCTTCCTCACCGATCCCCAGGCCTGGGCCCAACGGCCGTGGCGACACCAACTCCTCGAACGCACCCTCCGACTCGCCGGCCCCCTGCTCTGACCCCACGACAACCACCCAAGCCCACGGTCATCGACCGTGGGTCTGCCCCGCACCCACGCCAACGCCCGAGAACCCCGGCCCGCGTCCAGCCGTACCGATCCTTCCGGGCGTCGGCTAGAATCCCCGACCGGCCTCCCGGCCAACCTCCTTCCCGCTGCCCTTCCCCGCCGGAGCTTTCCCGGAATGTCTGAGTCGCCCTCGCTGTCCGCCAACCCGCCCGTCGCCTCGCAGCCCCAGCCGGTGCGCATCGCCGACCCCAACCAGGTCAAGATCGACTTCCAGATCAAGGCCGTGCTCGCCGGCTGCGTCGTCCTCATCGCCGCCGTCCTCGCCCGCCTGTTCTGGGACAACCGCGACTACGCCGAGTACGTCGCCATGGCCGCCGCACTCCTGCTGGGCGGACCCATCGTGTACGGAGCCCTCAAATCGCTGTGGACCGGACACTGCTCCCACGACCAC
>CAZIXN010000152.1:0-4163 GCA_964543215.1 uncultured Phycisphaera sp. | reverse complement strand
CCACGACCACGGCACTTCCGGGGACGACCGCGGCGGCAGCCACATGGAGGAGCTCGTCGCGCTGGCGATCATCGCCAGCTTCGTGCTCGGCGAATATCTCGAGTGCGCCGCGGTGGCGTTCTTCATGCTCATCGCCTCGCTGATCGAACACCGCACCGCCAGCGGCGCCCTCCGCGAGATCGAAGCCCTCGTCCGCATCACCCCCACCAAGGCGATGCGCCTCAACGAGCAGAACGAAGAGATCGAAACCCCCGCCTCCCAGCTCAAGGCCGGTGACCGCGTCGTCGTCCGCCCCGGCGACAACATCCCCGCCGACGGCAAAGTCCTCAGCGGCGCTTCGACCGTGAACCAGGCGAACATCACCGGCGAATCCATGCCCGTCGAAAAAGCGGTGGGCGACGAAGTCTTCGCCGGCACCATCAACGAGTCCGGCCGGATGGAAGTAGAGGTCACCCGCGCCGGCGAAGACTCCACGCTCGGCAAAGTGCAAGGCCTCATCCTGCAAGCCGCCCGCACCCGCCCCGCCGTCGTCCGTGAACTCAGCAAGTACACCGCGTATTACACGCCGGTCGTGCTCATGCTCGCGTTCATCATCTGGTTCTTCACCGAAGACGCCAAGGCCGCGATCTCCCTGCTGCTCATCGCCTGCCCCTGTGCGCTGATCCTCTGTGCGCCCACCGCGATCGTCGCCGCGCTCTCGTCCGCGTCGCGCCTGGGCGTGTACGTCAAGAGCGTCGCCGACCTCGAGGTCGTCCGCCGCGTCACCGCGTTCGTCTTCGACAAGACCGGCACGCTCACCACCGGCAAGCTCAACGTCACCCGCATGAAACCCGTCGACGGCATCGACGGCGCCGAATTGCTCCGCCTCACCGCCAGCGCCGAGCAGAACTCCAAGCACCCCGTCGCCAAGGCCGTGATGGCCATCGCGAAGAAAGCGAATGTCGCCCCGCTGCACGTGCACCACTTCGAAGAAGTCGCCGGCCGCGGCGTCCTCGCCGACACCGACCACGGCCAGGTGCTCGTGGGCAGGCAAGCCTTCCTCGAGGAACGCGGCGTCCACCTCGCCCACCTCGACACCTCGGGTACCGAAGGCTCGTCCCTGCTGTTCGTCGCCCGCAACAACGAGGCCGTCGGCTGGGTGGCGCTGGCCGACACCCTCCGACGCGGCGCCGCCGAAGCCATCGCCGAACTCGCCGAACTCGGCGTCAAACAGCGCGTCATGATCACCGGCGACCGCCCCGGCCCCGCCGAACGCGTCGCCCAGCAACTCCACCTCACCGGCTACACCGCCGAAGCCCTGCCCGGCGACAAGCTCACGCTCGTCGAACAACTCAAAGCCCAGGGCCACACCGTCGCGGTCATCGGCGACGGCGTCAACGACGGCCCCGCGCTCGCCGCCGGACACGTCTCCCTGGCCATGGGCGCCGCCGGCTCGGACGTCGCCGTCGACGCCGCGTCCATCGCGCTGATGAACTCCGAGCTCAACCGCCTGCCGTTCCTGGTGAACCTCTCTCGCCGCACCGTCAGCGTCATCCGCCAGAACCTCATCTTCACCGGCGTCTACATCGTGTTCATGCTCGTCCTGCTCGGGCTCGGCTGGCTCACGCCGCTCATGGCCGCCATCGGGCACGGCATCAGCTCCATCATCGTCATCTTCAACTCCGCGCGGCTCGTCCGCGAAGGCGAAGACGTCGAACACCAGGACGCGCTCGAAGGCGTCGCCCCCAGCCGGCCGCAACGCACCATCACCCCCGTCCGCCCCGGCCCCGGCAGCGGACCCAGCCCCGCCATGGCGACCCCCGCCTGATCCCCGAGGTGTTTGTCCGCCGCGGCGTCCGCCCCATCCCGGACGTCGCGGCTTTTTTTCGTTCCTCTGCTGATAGGCTGTTCTCATGTCCGCCCCGCTCCTGCTCACCCTCTACTGCGCCCTCATCGCCGCCGCATCTTTCCTGGGCGGCTACGTGCCCCACCGCCTGCGCTTCTCCCACACCGCGATGCAGGTCCTTATGTCCGCCGTCGCCGGGTTCATGTTCGGCGTCGCCATCCTCCACATGCTCGGCCACGCCCTGCCCTACGCCCCCGCCCAGCCCGTGCTGCTCTGGCTCATCGCCGGCTTCGTGGTCATGTTCTTCACCGAACGATTCTTCGCCTTCCACATCCACGACCCCAAACTCGTCGCCGACGCCAACCAAACCCTGCCCAACGAAACGCACGCCCACCCCGAGCACGGCCACGACCATCACCACCACGCCCACGCCCACGCCCCAAAACTCTCCTGGACCGGCGCCACCGTCGGCATGACCATCCACTCGCTCATCGGCGGCATCGCCCTGGCCGCCGCCGTCGCCGCCGTCGTCGCCGAGGAAGCCGCTCTCCACGCCGGACACGACCACGCCCTGGACATCGCCTGGGCCGGCTTCCCGGTCTTCCTGGCCGTCGTCCTGCACAAGCCCCTCGACGCCCTCACCATCGTCGCCCTCGGACGCGCCGCCGGCCTCAAACCCGCCCAGACCCGACTGCTCAACCTGGGCTTCGCCCTGGTCGTGCCCGTCGGCGTCACCCTCGCCTACCTCGGCCTGTCCAGCTTCTTCGGCAGCCACCCGCAGTACCTCGCGTACGCCCTGGCCTTCTCCGCCGGCACGTTCATCTGCATCGCGCTCTCGGACCTCCTGCCCGAAGTCCAGTTCCACAACCACGACCGCGTCAAACTCTCCGCCGCCCTGCTCGTCGGCCTCGCGCTCGCCTGGTCCGTCGGACTCCTCGAACAAGCCCTCGGCCACGACCACCACGCCCACGGCACCCACGACGCCGAAGTCCACGACGAACAAGGCCACGACGAACAAGGCCACGACGCACACCATCACTGAACCGGACCGTGCGTAGCGTCTGTGACGCCTTTGCGGCACGAGGCCCCGCCATGGCCATCGCACGCCACGACGCCTCGCATCACCCCCGCGTCACCGGCCGATGACCCGTCCATGCAGCGGCGCCGCGCCTTCACGCTCATCGAACTCACGCTCGTGATCGCCATCCTCGCCGTCCTCGCGGCCCTTGTGCTGCCCCGATTCGCCGACGCCACGCAGGACGCCGCCGAAACCGCCGCACAGACCAACCTCGCGATCATCCAGCGACAGGTCGATCATTACCACGGCATGACCGGCCAGTACCCCGACGATCTACTGGCCCAATGGTTCGTCGGTGGAAGCCTGCCGCTCAATCCCATGGCCGAAAACGACACGCCCGGCATGGTCGAAGTGCACTCCTTCGCCAACCCCAGCCAGACCGAACCCGCCGACAAAACCATGTCCGGCCCGGCGGTCCGACCGTGGTGGTACAACCCAATCACCGGTCAGGTCCGCGCCCGCGTCAAAGCCCTGGGTAGCCCCGTGGAGACCCTC
Source organism: uncultured Phycisphaera sp. (assembly GCA_964543215.1). GTDB lineage: Bacteria > Planctomycetota > Phycisphaerae > Phycisphaerales > Phycisphaeraceae > CAZIXN01. The sequence goes on along the minus strand of CAZIXN010000152.1, from coordinate 765 downwards.
CGGCTCTACAACCGGATCAACGGCGTCGACGCCAACACGCTGGGCGACATCACCGCCCGACGGGTCACCGAAACCAACCCCTGAAGTAAACCAATCACGGTCCGGCGATAACCCGCGAAAGCTCCAACGCGCGCACCGCTCGCGCAGCGCCTCATCTCGCATTGCGAGTCGGCTTTTTGCCCGCAAGCCGCCGCCGCGCCGATCGGGCCCACGTGGCACCGGGGGAGGATTCGCGGCCCGCAAACTGATTGACGCGTTTTTTTTGCACGCTTCAGCGGCCGGTGGCCGCCGAAGGTGCCGCTGTGTTGCGTGCTCACTCCGCGACGCTCGCCACGTCCTGCGGCGACGGCGCGACGCCCGACACGCCGCCGGTGTCCGCGGGGCCGACCCGCGACGCGTCGCTCGTTGACTCCGCTTCCGCCGACGACGCCCGCGCCGGCCGCGGCGTCGTCTGGCCCGGCCGACCGTCCAGCGTGCCCCCGGCGATCTGCGCGTGCACGTAGCCCGGCGCCCGCACGATCAACCGGCCGCTGCGGAAACGCACCGTCGCCACGTCTCCGCCGTTTTCCCGCCACAGCGTCGGCTCGACGGTCTGACGGATCGTTTCCGCCAGCGCCTCGCCCCGCTCCTGCATCGTGCTGGGCTCATCGGGTTCATCCGCGTCCTCGAAGATGCCGCCACCTCCACCACCTCCACCCCCTCCACCCCCTCCACCCCCGCTACCTCCGCTACCTCCGCTACCTCCGCTACCGGTCCTCCGACACC
>CAZIXN010000151.1:0-7148 GCA_964543215.1 uncultured Phycisphaera sp. | reverse complement strand
CCACCCCGCGGATCGGCCGACTGCGTCTGCACCCCACGCGACGCCCCCCGGAAGTGATGTGACGCGATCTTGCGCACAACTCAAACAGACAGCCGCAGGTCAACGACCTGCGCGGAGTACGCACCGCAACCCCAAACACGCCGTGACCCCCCGAGCACGCGCAAGCCGTCGGCTTGCGGCGGCGGAGCCGTGCGGGTTGGGTTTAGAACAGCAGTTGAAACTGCGCCCGCAGCGCGACCTGTTCCTGTTGGCCGGTGACCAGGCCGATGCCCGAGTTGGTGGGCGCGCTGTTGAGTCCGGCGATGCCTGCCAGGGCGTCGCCGGCGAAGAGCCAGACGACGTCGGCGGTGAACTTCGCGCCGTGGCCGGCGAGGTAGTAGTTCGTGCCGGCGGTGAGCGCCTGCATTTCGCCCGCGCTTTCCTGCCACAGGCCGTCGTAGCGCACGAAGGGTTGCCAGGCTTGCGTCACCGCGTAGCCGGCTTCGGCGAGGAGGCCGTGGGTCTGAACGTCGCTGCCGTCGTCGCGTCCGCCCATGTACGCGGCCATGCCGGTGAGCGGGCCGGCCTTGCCCAGCGCATCGACCGTCCACGCGAGCGTTTCGGCGTCGGTGACTTCGTCTTCCTGAGCGTGCAACGCAAGTCCGAGCAGCAATGCGTGCCCTTCGTCTTTTCGGGGCCGAAGGTCCGAGCCGTCCGCGACATCGCCGACGAGCGCGGCGTCGACTCGGCCGGTGAAGGCGTACTTCACGGTGTCGGCCAGCGCGGCGGATGACTCGGTGTTACCACCGTCGCTGTAAGCGAGCGTGGCGCTCAGTCGGTCGCTTATGGGTACGAAAGCCTGCACCTGTTCGGCGAAGTTCATCGTGAAGTATTCGGTTGATAGGCCGCGATCGACGGCGAGTTGCCGCGTGGAGCTCAGCAGTTCCTGGCGCAGGAAGGGGAGTTTCATTTTTCCGGCCTTGAGCTTGATGCCGTTGTCGAACAGGTAGCCGACCGCGGCCTCTTCGAGCGAGGTGTCGCCGGAGGACCGGCTGTGGGCGATGCGTAGGACGTAGTCGATTTTCGGGTCGCCGAGGTAGCCGCTGAACTGGACCTTGGTGCGGCGCAGTTCGAAGCCGTCGGCGTCGTCGGCGTTGCCCGAGGCGCCGCCGTCGGAGTTGTGGACGTAGCGGAACTGGATCTGTCCGCTGAGGTTCATGCGGAAACCTTCGCCTTCGAGGTAGAAGTTTTTCCCGTCGTGCCCGGCCCCGAGTCCGCCTTCCCGGAACGCGGTGCGTGTCGAGGCGTCGGCGACGATTTCCTCGACCATGGCCCGCAGCTCGGCCTCGCGAGCCTGGTCCATCCACGAAGCGCCGCGCTGGGCCTTGACCTCAGCGAGCTCGGCCCGCATCGACGCGAGCTCCTGTCGCAGCTGTGCGATCTCATCGTTCGCCAGGGCCGAGCCGACCAGGCCACACGCCAGCGAACCTGTCACCAACGCCATCAGTCGCTTCTTGACCATCGAAGCGGTCTCCTTCAGGGGTGCAGCCGGCGGAATCCCTAAGCAGGCCGGCAAAGCCATCGCCGAGAACGTCTCGGGGATGCGAGAAATTAGTGAGCTTTAGGAGGGCGTGCGTGAGCGTTGGGTTAGGAATGTCAGGGTTGGGTTGAGGCGCTCGTGAGTCTGCATCGATGATCGGCGCTGCGTGCGAAACGCCTGGAACACGTGCGGCTTCATCGCTCTTGGGGGGTGGAATCAGTTGGCCGTCGGGCTTTCGGAACCGGTCGCTGCCAGGGACCGCAGATAGTCCCACGCGTACAACCCCGAGCTGTGGCCGTCGCTGAAACTCAGGCGGATCGCGTATTTACCGACCAGCTCGGCGTTGTCGATGCGCAGCTGCGGGGCACCCTTACCGGACATCGCGCGGGCGGCGGCATCGGGCAGCACGGCCAGCGGGTTGTGCGCCTGCTCGTCGCGCCAAGCCTTCGCCTCGGCCGAGGGCGACATCCGACGCAGCAGCGGCACGGGCAGCACCGATGTCACCCCGTCGGACCAGACAATCGTGAGCGCACGCTCGCGGTCGACGTCGATGGAGACGGGTTGCACCGCCTCAGCGGCGACGGGCACTTCCGCGTCGTTGGGCGTTTCGCGCTGCGGCCCGAATTGAATCGGCTCGTGAGGCATGCGGGTTACGGCGCCGCGTCGAGCGTGGCTCGCAGCTGCTTGGCGTGGTCGATCAGCCGGTCGGTGGCGTTGTCGTCGGTGGGTTTCGCCTCGGGCAGCACGAAGTGCCAGGACAGTTCGACCTCGCCGTCGAGCGCCTCGCCGATTAGGTCGAGCGGCGGGTGTTCCCACCACGGCGGCGACGCCTCTTGCGTGGTCCACAGCGGCTCGTGGCCCTCGGCCTCGAGGCGGACGTCGTACGTGCCGTAGAACGTGAACGGCACGCTGACCGGCGTCCGTCCGACTTCGCGATCGTTGAGCCAGACGAGCGCGCCGGAGGGTTCGGAGTCGATCTGCAAGGTGCGCTGCGTGCCTTGGCAACCGTTCAGGAATGACGCCGCCACGACCACGCACCCCACGCCCGCAAGCTCACGGCGTCGGAGCGTCGCTCTGGGATTCTTCCACCTCGATGCCATAAAACGCGCGGCCGAGTTCATACCCGCAGTCTATTCGGTAGCCGGTTTGCGTGTTCGTCTTGGGGCGGGGTTCGCGGAGGCGGCTTGACCTGCGGCGGTGGACGGGAACGAACGGTCAGTACCGCTCGGCGACCTGTTGCATCGCGGCGTTGATGTCGATGCCGGTTTCGGTGCCGGCGAGGCGCTCTTGTTCCTGCTGGTTGGAGGAGAGCAGGCCCTGGCTCTGGCCGTACTGGGCGATGCGTTGCTGGCGTTGCTGTTCGAATTCGTAGCGGAACCAGGCGGTGGAGCCGGCGACGATGATGATCAGCAGCAGGACGAAGATCACCGAGACGAAGGTGATCGTGGCGAAGTTGAGTTCTCGGGTGGTTCCGTGCATGGGGAGCGGTGAGGGTTGAGGGTTGAGGTGTCGGCATCGGGGCGACGAGCGTTTCCCGTCGGTCTCAAGACTCACGCCTCAAGACGCAAGTCCCCTGATTAGTGCGAGGGGTGGACCGGGGCCCAGACGTTGGTGTCGAGCGCGAGGGATTCGCTCATGCGGGGGTCGTTCCTGGCGACCAGCGCGTGCCGGGCGAGGCGGCGGATGGCGGCGGCCAGGAGCAGGCAGATCAGGCCGGCGCCCACGAGCAGGTCGATGGGCAGGTAGCCCAGGCCGATGTTCGGTGAGCTGAAGACGGGCATGATGTACCAGTACATGTCGACGTAGACGACCACGAGCATCCACACCGCCATGAACGGACGCCAGAACGCATGGCGCTTGACGTGCTTGGACAGGAGGATGGCGAAGGGGATGAACAGGTGGAAGAACAGCAGGAACAGGAGGACCCAGGACCATCCCGAGCCGTAGGTCGGGGCCATGGGGTCCTGGGGGTTGCCGGCGAAGGTGGTGCCGCCGCGGATTTCCCACCAGTAGGTGGTTTCGGGCATGCTGGCGTACCAGATCAGCATGTACTGGCTGAAGCTGACGTAGCCCCAGAAGAACACGAAGGCGAAGAGGAGTTTGGTGACGTCGTGGAAGTGTTCGACGGTGACGTTGGGGAGGTAGCCGAGCTTTTTGAGCACGGTGAGCGTGAGGATGATGGTCGCCAGGCCGGCGGTGAAGGCGTTGGCGAAGAAGATGACCGGGAGCATGGTCGAGAAGAACACCGGGTCCAGCGACATGATGAGGTCGACGGCCATGAACGTGATGCCCAGGGCGAAGGCGATCACGGCGAGGGGGGCGTATTTCTCGCGGGTGTTGGTGAGTTCGGGGTCGGCGGTGGCGTCCTGCCTGGTCGAGAGTTTCCAGAAGCCCACGCCGATGAGAGAGAAGACGGCGAAGTAGATCACCCAGCGCAGCATCCAGAAGCTCAGGTTGAACCAGGCGGCTTTCTGCTGGACGTAGTAGGCGACGGCCCCGCCGTACCACGCGGCCCAGTCGGCGGTGTCGTCGAGGTAGGTGGGCGGGGCGTGGTGGCCGGCACCGTGGTCGGCGGCGGCGTGGTCGCCCTCAGCGGCGTGCGCGTCGCGGTGGGCTTCGTCGGCGATGAGTCGGATGTCGCCGGCGTCTTGCGTGAAGGCGGGGGCGTCGTGGGGCGTGAGCAGGGCGTGGTCGGTGCCGGCCTTGAGTTCCGGGGCGTTCCAGATGTAGAGCGATCCGCCGGCGAAGACGTAGATCGCGATGGGCAGGAACAGCACGGCCATGGACGGCATGCAGGCGGCGAAGACTTCGGCGACGCGGCGGACCATCCCGCACCATCCGGCGCGGAAGAGCGTGGTGATGATCGTGAAGAACAGGCAGCCGAGCACGACGGCCATGCAGAACGCGTAGCCGGTGACGTAGGCGAAGCCGAAGCGTCGGACGCCGTCCCAGTCGTCGCCGAAGACCAAGGCCAGCAGCAGGGCGATCGCCAGGCAGCCGCCGCCGACCGCCAGGAGCAGGAGGATTGGCCCGCCGGCGCGGTTGCCCAGCACGGCGGTGTCGGCGTCGGTGAGATGTTTCGGAGCGGCGTGGGACATGGGGGAGTGGTCGGTGGCGAGTGGCTTGTGGCTGGTGGCTGGTGCTTGGACACCGAGCCTTGATGTTCATCACGCTACCGATACTGGATCGGCAGGTCGCGGATCAGTTGTTTTCGGCGAGAGCGGGCGTGTGCTCGGCGTCGAGTTGTTGCCAGGCGGTCTGCATGGCCTGAGGTTGTTGCGAAAGTTGCAGGGCACGGACGTAGGCGACGATGGCCCAGCGGTCTTTCAGCGACAGAGCGTGGCCGTAGCCGGTCATGTTGCCTTTGCCGTTGGTGATGGTGTTGTAGAGCTTGCCGTCGGCGTAGAGCGCCGGGCCGAAGGTGAGCTGGCCGGACTCTTCCTGTTGGATGAGGTTGGTGACGGGGACCCAAGCGGTGCCGAGTTTGACGCCGGGGTCTTTGTTGGTCTGGAGTTGCATGCCGCGCTGATTGACCGGGCCGTTGCCCTGGCCGTCGAAGCCGTGGCAGGGGTAGCACTGGGCGTTGTATTTGAGTTGTCCGTGAGTCAGGAAGGCTTCGTCGACGTTGAACTCGTCGGGGATGCCGGGCAGGTAGTTGGTGGCGACGTTACCGTCGTTGCCGGCCTCGAGGACGAAGCCACGGTGGAGGTGGTCGTCGGTGTCCAGGTGTCCGCGGGCGATGGTGCCGGGCGTCTGGGGTCGCATGGCCCGTCCGTCGGCGAAGACGGGGCTTTCGTGCTGGGCCTTGAGCTTGGGCTGGTTGTCCATGTCCTGCCAGAGGTGGATGCGGGGGTCGTCGTGGAAGCTGAAGCGGTGTTTGAGGAACAGCGCAATGGGCACCCACGAAGCGACCAGCAGCAGCGCCGCGCCAGCGACCAGCCAGATCGGCGGCTTGGGCAGGAACAGACGGAGGTCGAGGTTCTTGAGCATGGTGGATCTTCTAAAGCCCGGGGATGGCGGTCCCGGGGCTTTATGCGGGGGTCAGGTCAGTAGGTGACGAGGTCGGTCTGCAGGGCGCCCTGGTCCTTGAGGAACTGCTCGGTGTCGCGCTCGTCGAAGTTGCGGTCGGCGGCTTCGATGGCCAGCACGAAGCGGTCGTCGGTGACGCGGCGCATCAGGTCGCTCTGGAACAGCGGGTTGTAGAACATCGGGAGCTTGTTGAGCAGGAACATCGCGAACACGGCGGTGTACGCGCTGAACATGATCGTCAGCTCGAAGATGACCGGGATGTAGGCGGCGAGGGACCAGTACGGCTTGCCGGAGATCAGGTATTCGTAGGGCTCGAGCGCGACGGGCACGCCGGGCAGCGGGCTTTCGACCAAGCCCATGGTGTAGGAGGTCAGCAGCAGGCCGGTGACCATGCCGGTGACGCCCATGAAAAGAACGAGCCAGGGGAGGATGGTGGGCTTGATGCCCAGGGCGTCGTCGATGCCGTGGATGGGGAAGGGCGTGTGGACGTCCATCTTCCGGTAGCCCCTGGCGTAGGCGGCCTGGGTGGCGTGCATGACGCCGGTGACGGTGTCGAACTCGCCCAGCAGGGCGAAGGGCCGAGCGGGCGCTTCGGTGTCGGCCGAGGTCGCGGTGGTGTGCGGCTGGGTGGGGGAGAGGGTGGTCATATCAGTGTCCCTCCGGGCGGTAGCCGGCGTGGGTCGATCGGCCGTGGTCGTGCGGCTCGGCGTCCGGGCCGTGGCCGTGGGCGGCGGGGGTGACGGTCTTGGCTTCGGCGATGGCGACGGTGGGCAGGAACTTGAGGAACAGCAGGAAGTTCGTGAAGAACAGGCCGAAGCTGCCGACGAACAGCCAGATGTCCACCCAGGTCGGCACGAACTGGTCCCAGCTGCTGGGGATGAAGTCGTTGGACAGCGAGGAGATCACGATGACGTAGCGCTCCAGCCACATGCCGATGTTCACCGCCATTGCGGCGATCAGGATCGTCACCGGGTTGAGTCGGAACTTCTTGACCCACATCAGCTGCGGGATGACGCAGTTGCACACCACCAGCGCCCAGAAGCTGAAGGACTCCGGCCCGCCCAGGCGGAACAGGAAAATCGACTGCTCGTAGTGGTGGCCGGAGTACCAGGCGAAGAAGAACTCCGCGGCGTAGGCGTAGGTGACGATCATGCCCGTGCCCAGCATGACCTTGCAGCAGTTCTCGATGTGCCGCTCGGTGATGATGTCTTTGAAGCCCAGCAGGTATCGGCAGGGCACGGCCAGCGTGAGCACCATGGCGAAGCCGCCGTAGATGGCCCCGGCGACGAAGTACGGCGGGAAGAACGTCGTGTGCCAGCCGGGCATCTGCGCGACCGCGAAGTCGAACGACACGACCGAGTGCACCGAGAGCACCAGCGGCGTACACAGCGCCGCGAGCAGGAGGTAGGCCTTCTCGAAGCGGTGCCAGTGGCGGGAGCTGCCGGTCCAGCCGAAGGACGCGATGCTGTAGGCGATTTTGCCGATGCGGTTTCTGGTGCGGTCGCGCAGGGTCGCCAGGTCGGGCACCATGCCGGTGTACCAGAAGAGCAGCGAGACGGTGGCGTAGGTGCCGACGGCGAAGACGTCCCACAGGAGGGGA
>CAZIXN010000150.1:0-7157 GCA_964543215.1 uncultured Phycisphaera sp. | reverse complement strand
TCGCGGGTGTAGCTGCGCAGCAGGAACGCGGGGTGGAACGTGGGCATCAGCGCGATGGCGGGGGTCACGGCGTCGAAGTTCATCCACTGGCCGCGCAGGGCCGTGATGCCGGTGGTTGTGTTGAGCAGCGCCTTGGCCGAGGTGCCGCCGAGCGCAACGATGACCTTGGGCCGGACGATCTGCACCTGCCCGATCATGTACGGCCAACCCAGGTCCACCTCGTCGGGCGTGGGCACGCGGTTGTCCGGCGGCTGGAAGTGCACGACGTTGGTGATGTACACGCGTTGCCGCGACAGGCCCATCGCCGTGATCATCTGGTCGAGCAGTTGGCCGGCCTTGCCGACGAAGGGCCGTCCGGTGCGGGCTTCGTCGGCCCCGGCGCCTTCGCCGATGAACATGAGTTCCGCTTCGGGATCGCCTTCACCGAAGACCAGCTGCGTGCCGGGCAGCAGCTTGGCGAGGATTTTTTCGTTCTGCGCGAGGTGCTCGCGGAGCCGGGCGAGGGCTTCGTCCGTGGGCAGCGACGGGTCCAGCTCGATGGGCGGCGGCGCGGGGGTGAGGCGCGCGGTGGAGGCGATGGGTGGTGGATTGGCGACGCGCGGCCCCGCGTTGACCCGCGGGGCGGACGGCGGCGATGAAGCCCCGGATGTCAATCCCGGGCCCGCCGGCGCGGGGCGGGCGGGCACAGCGTCCAGGCCGAGGAGTTGATCGGTACGGAGGTGCTGAGCGAGCAGTCGTCGGGCGCGGGCCGGGTCCATGAACGGCAAGATAGTCGCAAGGCACGTCCGAAAAACACGCCGCTGGCGACGCTGGTGCGGGGGTTGGTTGCGTTTTCGTCGTCGGATCGGACGTTGGCCGATCTACTTGTAAGCAGCGGCGGTCCGGAGCGGCCGAAGAAACCGCGTTTGTTCCCTTTCGCAGGACGCGCCCCCGGCGACGGAAGTTCCGTCCCTGCCGGGGAGCCCCACCAGGAGCCTTGACCGATGAGCGACTACTCGACCCCCGTCAACCCCACCGTGCTGGGTCCCGACTGCCGGATCAACGGCGATCTCGTGCTGGAAGGCGACGTGCTGATCCGCGGCCGTTTCGACGGCACGCTCCGCGTCACCGGCACGCTGGAAATTGCGCAGGGCGCTTCGGTGGAAGGCACGGTGCTGGCGGGCGCGATCGTGCTGTCGGGCAAGGCGACGGCGGACTTCGTGGCCGAGGGCTCGGTCGATCTCACCAGCGGCGCGACGTTCCGCGGGCGGGTGTTCACCGGCCGGCTGAGCGTGGACGACGGGGCCGACTTCGAAGGCGGCATCCACGTCGGCCCGCGGGCGCTGGACGCGGCGGGCGAACTGCTCAACGCCGGGTCGTCCAAGTCCAGCCTCAAAGACGCTTCGCCGTCGATCAGCACCTCCGCCGACGCCGGCGATGCGCTGCTGCAGCGTCGCCGTCCGCGCGGCTTCGGCCCGGGCAACGGGTCGCAGCAGCCGGTGACCAACGGCGCGAACCACGACTGAGTCGCCGCGGGATCTTGGAGCCAACCGTGATCGAGCGATCGGGCCGGGTTCCCGCCGGGTGCCGCGGACTTCAGTCCGCGCCCGAGCTCCGGGCGGTTCACGGCGCGGACTCAGCGTCCGTGGCACCCCTGTACACCGATGCCTCTGCGCCCGCCGCTGCTCGCGTTCCACCCCAACGGCCCGCGCCCGCCGCGTCGCCGGGCGGTGCATTGCCCGAGTTGTCGGCACGGCTTCGAACTGTCGCGGCGGGCCGTGTCGGTGCGTTGCCCCAAGTGTGCGACGCCCATCGCGTTCGATGACCTGTCGCTGGCGCAGCGCGTCGAGGGCACGATCACCACCATGGGGCTTGTCACGCTGCAGAGCACCTGCGGCGTGCGCGGGCGACTGACCTGCGGCGCCCTGGAACAACGCGGCAGGTTCGAGGGCGACGCAACGGTGTACGGCCCGGCAGCGCTGCACCCGGGAAGCCGAACCACCGGCACGCTGGTCGCACGCTCGATCGTCATCGAACCCGGCGCGGCGATGGTCGGCCGGCTGCGCATCACGCCCAACCCCGGCCCGCCGCCCCTACCCGCCCGACGCACCCTCGAACAGGTTCAGCACGCGCTGCCCCAAGCGGCGCACGGCCTGCCGCGCGTCGTGCCGAACCGGTGATGAAACTCACGGACGCAGGACCGGTCGCTGAAGCGACCGGTCCCAAAGCGTGAAGCTCAATCGAACTCGAGCCACGGCACGATCCGCGCCGCGGTGAGGTCGCCGATGCCCGAGACGTCCTGCAGCGCCGCCGCATCGGCGAACGGGCCGTGCGCCTCGCGGTGGGCCACCATGCGCTGCGCCAGTGCCGGCCCGATGCCGTGCAACGCGACCAGTTCGTCCGCGCCGGCGGTGTTGATCGGCAAGCGGAAACCGACCGCCTCGAGTTGCCCGGGATCGGCGAAGTCCGCGAGCGACACCGGCCGGGTCCACGCCAAGCAGGCCACGCCCACCCAGGCCGTCAGCAGCGACCAGCCCGCCACACCCCGCGGCACGAAACGCGAAACGCTCACGCCCCGGCCCCGACCGACTCGCCCATCCGGCTGTCGCTGTTGGCCTCCTTGCCGGGGGTCTGCCCCGCGCCCGATCCGCCTCCCGCCGGCGACGCGTTGAGCAGCGTGCGGCGGAAGCCCACCAGCCGCCGCATCGCGTCGCGCACCTGCAGACCCTCGGTGATCAGCCCCGACATGGGCAGTTCCATGTTCGCGTGGTCCACGAAGTCCTGCCAGATCACCGACTCGACGTACGGCTTGCTCATCGCCACCTGGCACACCGCTTCAAGCCAATGACTCTGCACCATCGGCGACCACGGCCGACGCCAGTACCCGCAGTCCGCATCGACCGGCTGCTCTTCTCTGGCGTCGGCGATCATCACCGACGTCACCGGGGCGCTGGGCGCGGCGCACGTCAGGTGCAGCGGCTTGCCGAACACCGCGTAATGCTCGAGCAGCGCGCTGAACTGCATCAGGTCGCGCGTGAACTGGCCCGGCGCGGCCTGGCCCATCGGCATGCGCAGCAGGAACGCGTCGAAGTTCACGCCCGACTGCGCGAGCAGGTCGGCGTAGATCAGCGGCGGGATCGAGCGCTGATTCGTCGCGTAATACTCGCCGAAGGGCTGACGCAATTCCACCAGCAGCTCGCCCTGGGGGTGCAGCTTGCGGGTGAGCATCAGCACCATGCGCGTCAGGTCCATGAGCTGTTCGAAGTTGAACGTGAAGTGCTGGTTGATGTGCAGGCCGGACAAGGCGTTCCAGCCGTGGACCACGCCGGCGTAGCGGTCGATGATGCGTTCGAGGTGTTCGTAGATCACGTCGCGAACGGTGTCGTAGTCGTGCTCCCAGATGTAGAGCCAGTCGGGCAGGTTCTGCGGATCGAAGCTGACCAGCGGCCCGAGCACCACCGGCAGGCCGGCCTCCTGCGCCCAATCCAGCCAACGGTCGGTCAGCGACCAGTCGTATTCGTTTTCCTGCGGGCAGAGTGTCCGCCAGGGCACGGCCAGGTGGACGACGTCGAAGTTCGTCGCCATCGAGGCGCGGAGCTTGGGCTGGGCGACTTCGGGCAGGTCCACGCTGGCGGGTGCGAAGCCGACGCCGAAGGGATGGTCGGGGATCGCCTGAGTTTCGCGCCGCCGGTTGAGCAGGAGTTCGCTGTGCGCCAGCGCGAGTTCTTCGCTGCCGTCGAGCGCGGCGACCAGGCATTCCTGCGCGACCTGCGAGGCCTGCACCGGATCGCTGCGCTGCAGGCACAGCGCTTCGATGAACAGCGAGCGGGCGCGTTCGGCCCGCTTGGGCACGCGGTGCTCGGCGGGCAGGTCGAACATGGACCACTCTTCCAGCCGGGTGTACAGCACCATCAGGCGATGTCGCGCCAGCTCGAGGGTGAGCAGGTAAGGCTCGTTGCGTTCGGGCAGCAGACAGGTCTGCAGCGTGACGCAGCCCAGCTCGCCCACGGCGTGTTGGAGGAACAAGGCCGCGGTGCCCGGCTCGCGTTTGTCGCCGACGATGCGCTGCTTCTCGTAGGTGATCTCGGCGCGCAGCGGGCTTCCGTCGGCACCGATGAGGTACGCGTTGCGGAGAAGCCAATCCTTGGCGGGCTGGCCGGCTTGGTCGTAGACCACGAATTGCAGCATGGGCGAGTCGGGGCAGGCGGGATGAACAGCAATGGAATAAGACCGAGACAGATACCGCAACGGCACCGGCGATGCCCGGTCATTATGAAGGACACGGCACCGCAACGCAAAAACGAGCCGGGTCCAGGTCCACTCGCTGACCCGCCGCGACCGTCCGGGAGCGGGGTGCTCGGGCGATCTGCGTGAACCGGGCCCCGGTCCCTGACGGTCGCGGCTGGTCCGAGGGAACGACCACGGTTGTTTCGGTTTGCTTGACCGTGTGAGACCACGGGGTTAGATTCGCAGGTCGCTCGCGGCGTGGCCGCGGTCTGTTTTCGTGGCGATCCCTCGGACTCGCATCCGCCGCCCGCCGCTTCTCCCGCGTCTTTTCAGGAGTTTGTTGCATGGCCCGTTCTCGCCGCGCGTTTCCGGGGTTGACGCTTTGCCTGAGTCTCACCGGCGTCGCCGTCACCGGAGCCCTCGCCCCGGCCGTGATCGCCCAGCAGGACGGCGGCCCCGCCCAGCTGTGGAGCGACTTTGCCCACTACGTCCTGATCGCCCGGCCGCAGCTCGCCGCCGACGCCGCCACCGCGCTGCTTGAGACCGACGCCGGGGCCATCCTCGACGCCGTCGAAGCCAGCGAATACGCCGCGCCCGCCAGCCTCTTCGAACGCGCTTCGGGCATGGAAGGCGTCTCGGGCCTGGCCGCGCAACTCCAGCAGAAGATCGAGTCGGCCCGCCTGGATCGCAGCCGCGACGACGCTCGCATCGCCGACAACATCCAACTCCTCGACGACGGCGCCCGCCCCTACGCCAACGCCGTCGGCCGGCTCACCGCCGCCGGCCAGTACGCCGCGCCCGCCCTGCTCGACGCGCTCCGCACCGGCGACGACACCCTCAAGCCCTTCGTCGTCCGCGCCATGGTCGACATCGGCCAGCCGCTGGTCGCGCCGCTCTCCGCCGCCCTGCCCGACCTCGAAACCGTCGCGCAAGGTCAAGTCGCCCAGGTCCTCGCCGAAATCGGCTACCCCTACGCCACCGCCGCGCTCAAGCGGGTCCTCGAAAACCCCCAGACCGATCCCGGCGTCAAGCAGCGCGCCCAGATCGCCATCGAGCAGCTCGCCAACGCCGCCCGCGTCGACATCAACCTCTCCGCCGCCGAGCTCTACCACGTTGTCGGCTACAACGCCTATCGCCAAGGCACCGCCGGGGAACAGCCCGTCGGCTTCGACGCCTCCAAGAACGTCGGCCTGCTCTGGAAGTTCGGCCGGAACATCGGTCTGGTGCCCATCGAAGTGCCCGCTTCGGTCTACGCCGACGCCTTGGCCCGCGACGCCGCCTCCACCGCCCTGTCGCTCGACCCGGCGCTCGATCGCGCGCTGTCGCTGTTCCTCGCCGCCGATCTCCGGGCCGGCAATAATCTCGCCGAGGGTGAAGCCGATCAAAGCCGACCCGCCGACCTCCAGCCCGCCGAGTTCTACGCCCTGCTCGCCGGCCCGCAGCGCCTGCGTGAAGTCCTCGACACCGCCATCGACGACGGCGACTCGGCCCTGGCGCTCGACGCCATCGAAGCCCTGTCCAACACCGCGTCCATCGATGCGCTCCAGCCGCTGACCCGGGCGTTGTCGTACCCCGATCGCCGCGTCCGCTTCCACGCCGCCCAGGCCCTCGCCAAGGCGATGCCCAACAGCTCGTTCGCCGGGGCCGACCGCGTGGTCCCCGTGCTCGCCGAGTCCGTCCGCCAGGGCGGCAGCCCGATTGCGCTGGTGCTCGCCGACGATCAGGCGACGCGCAACGTGCTCGCCGACGCCGCATCGACCCTGGGCTACGAACCACTTTCCGGTGCGTCGCTGGCCGACGTCGGCTCGGCGGTCGTGCAGGCCGCGGGCATCGATCTGGTCCTGATCCAAGGCTCGGCCGACGCCGTCGCCGCGGTTATGGAACAGTCCCGGCAGGACTACAAACTCGCGGGCACCCCCGTCGTCGCCGGCGTCAGCGTCCCGGACGAAACCCGCCTCCGAGGCCGGTACGGCAGCGAAGCCCGGCTCACCACGTTCGCCGGTGATCCCGAATCCGCCACGATCGCCTCGGCCATCGAGGCCGCCACCGCGAAATACGCCGGCAGCCCCATCGCTGCCGACGAGGCCGAAGCCTTCGCCACGAGCTCGCTCTCGCTGCTGGGCGACATCGCCATTGCGACCTCGGTGTACGACGCCGGCGACGCCACCCCCGCGCTGATCGAAGCCCTCGGCGACGATCGCCCGGCCGTGGCCACCGCCGCCGCCGACGTGCTCGCCAAGCTCGACGACCCCACCGCCCAGTCCGCGATCGCCGCATCCGCGCTGTCGGCGGTCGGCGACGTGCAGCTCGCGCAGCTCGCCGCCCTGGCCGATTCGGCCAGCCGCTTCGGCAATCTGGTCACCGCCGAAACCGGCGACGCGCTGCTCAACCTGGTTCGCGAATCCGACGGCGACCTGGCCATCGCCGCCGGCAAGGCCCACGGTGCCCTGAGCCTCCCGACGCAACAGGCGGTCACGTTGATTCTTCAGGCCAGGTAAACCGCCAGCGAGCGAACCGGGTTCCCCTCAACCACGAAACGCTTCGGATTTCGCTCACATTCGATACAATGCTCCTCCCGCTTCCGGCGGGCCGGGAGGCCGGCGGGCGGCGAAGCGTGTGTTTCTTCCACGATCGCCCGATCCATTCAAGCGGAGAATGACGAAGGCCCCGCGGCATCACGCCATGGGGCCTTTCGTCATCACGCGGTCGGCCTAAGCCGAGTTCTGTCGGCGAAACACGTTCGCCGGGCGGCCATTTCTCTCGGCCTGCGATTGCCCGCAGGCTCCAGCACCCGACCCGCCCCGCTGCGTCGGACCGACGCTCCGCCCCCGGAAGTGATCCTTCGTGGCTCGCCACGTCGTCGGCGACTCGAACCATCACTTCCGGGGGCGGGGGGGCTGCTTGGGCTTGCACGCGGCGGGGTTTACCTTGCCGTGCCGGTCACCCGACAC
>CAZIXN010000149.1:0-7296 GCA_964543215.1 uncultured Phycisphaera sp. | reverse complement strand
CTCGTCCCCATCAGGCCTTAGGAAGGCCAAAGCCTTGCGGCGGTGCAAGGCGCAGTCTGGAGGCGCCTCAGCAGACACGAGCGCGCCGCGCAACGCGGGCTTTACCGCCGTCGTCGCGCTGCGCGGGAGCAACGGTTCACTTGTAAAGCAGATACGGCGCGCGTTGTTCGGCAAACGCGGCGCTGTCGTTTCGCCACCGCTCGAACAGCGCTTCCATCGGCTTGCCTGCGGCGAGCCACTTGCGCGTTTCGTCGGTTCCGTTGGCCTTGTCGAACAGGCCGAACTTGCCGTCGCTTCGCAGGCGGTCCATCACCCCCAGCGCTTCGATCAGGATGAAGTTCAATTCGTAGTAGTTCGCCGCCGCGTCGTGGTCGAGGTGGATCTGCACGCCGCCGCAGACCTCGCCCGCGTGCGTCGCGAAAAACGGCTTGAAGCGCGCCGCCCGGAAGTGGATGCCCTCCAGGCCGCGGGCGCGCAAGTCGTCGGTCAACGCGTCGGCATCGACCTTCGGCGACCCCACGATCTCGAACGGCAGCGTGTAACCCACGCCGTTGCTCACCACGCCCAGTTCGCCGAGCACGCCCGTCGCGGCGTAGCCCGCCGCCGCCGCCGCCGTGGGGATGTGCGGCGAGGTGGGCACCCACACCAGGCCGGTGTCGGCCCAACCCATGTCGCGCTCCCAGCCGTCCATCGGGATCACCGTGAGCTTCTGGAAATTCTTGTCGATGCGATCGCGTTCGAGCAGCGCGAGCTCGCCCATGGTCATGCCGTGGACGTAGGGCACGTCGATCTGGCTGATGAACGAGCGGAAGTCGGGGTCCACCCTGGCCGGCCCTTCGATGCGGTTTCCGCCCAGCGGGTTGGGGCGATCGAGGATCACCAGCGCGACGTCGTTTTCGATACACGCTTCGAGGCACAGGCGCATCGTGCTGATGTAGGTGTACGACCGGCTGCCGATGTCCTGGAGATCGAACACCAGCACGTCGAGGTCGGCGAGCATCTGCGGCGTGGGCTTGCGCGTCGTGCCGTACAGACTGCGGACGGGCAGGCCCGAGCGGGCGTCGACCTTGTCCGCGACTTTGTCGCCGGCGTAGATGTCGCCGTACACGCCGTGTTCGGGGCCGAACAGCGCGACGAACGTGAAGAGCCCGGCATCGGCGCCGCGCTTGAGCACATCCACGGTGTGGGTCAGGTCACCCGCCACCGACGCCGGATGCGCCACCAGCCCGACGCGCTGACCACGGATCGGTGCGAAGTCCGCATCCGCCAGCACGTCGATGCCCAGGCGGGTCGTCGGTTGCGCCGCAACGGAAACGGCGGCGAACACCGAAAGCAAACTCAGAAGTCGCTTCGCACCATGCAACGCCTTTACCATGAGACACCTCGGCCATTTGAAAATTCAGGTCAGCCGACGACGCACGAACCATCGCCGCCGAAGAGCGCCGTCGGCGTCCGCCCGTCGGATCGAGGTCAAGCGTAACAGGCAGGTGCATCCCGGCACCCTCTTGCGGCGGGCGGCTGCGCGGTCCTTGAACCTGATGCGCCCATGCTTCAGGGCAGCGTGAGTGGAAGGCCCGGGAAAGGATCGGGACGATCCGCGATGGGCGCATCGTCGTGTGCGGGGAAGCGCGACAGGCTGAACTCGATCTGACCGTTCGCAGGAGAAAACGTCGCCAGTCCGTAACCCGATCCTCGGAGCCGAGCCAGCTCGTAGGGGTGGGTGGTGTCGGGTCGTAGTTCGCTGCTGCCGGGTTGTGGGTTGGCGACGCCCAGGACGGTGAGGCGGTTGCCCAGGCCGTCGAGGTAGTGGCCGGTGTAGTTTCGGTCGGCGGCGGGTTGTCCGTCGGCGGTGGTTTCGGGCCACCATGCGCGGGGGTGTCCGTTGGCGGTGCCGGGAGCCATGAGCACGAGCGGGCCGTCGTCGTAGGTGTCGATGCCCATGCGGGCGAGCATGCCCAGGTGCTGGTCGCCGGCGAGCATCACGACGTCGGGGCCGAGGATGCGGAGCGCGCGGTCGCGTGCGGGCATGGGCCAGCCGTTGCTGTCGGGGTCCTGGGGTTGGGGCTTGAGTTTCCATCCGGCGTGGGTTGCGGGCTTGGCGAACATGGACTGAGAGAGGACGACTTTGAAGAGGGCGGGTCGTTGCATCCACTGGGTCAGGAAGGCTTCCTGCCTTGTTCCTAAAAGCTCGGCGTCTTTGAGATTCGCGCGGTCATACATCGGGCCTTGGATCGTGCCCGGGCCGTCTTTCCACTTGCGGTCTTCGAGGATGGCGAGGTCGACGGGGCCGAGTTGGTAGGTGGTGTAGTACACGCCGATGCCGCTGTCGGTCGGGGTGGGGTCGTGCGGCGGTGGCAGGTGCGCGGTTTGTGTGCGTTGGACGGCGTTGACGAAGCAGACCGGCATGAGGTAGCCGCCGTCGATGAGGCGTTCGTCGGGTTGGAGCAGGCGTCCGCCGGCCCCCCAGACGTTGCCGTGGAACACGTCGTGGTCGTCGGGGACGATCACACTGGGCCGGTCGCGGAGGGCTTCGCGCCACGTCCAGCCGAACATGATGTACTTGCGGAGGTAATCGAGGATCGCGAAGTCGACGGGCTCGTCGCGGCCCACGCCGAAGCCGCCGATGTGTTCGTAGATCTGGTCGCCGGCGAAGAAGAGCAGGTCGGGGTTTTGGTGCAGGACCTGTTGCACGAGCGGCGTCTGCGGGAAGGCGTAGCCGGCGTCGCAGTTCATCACCGCGATGGTGATGGGTTGGTCTGCGGCGGGCTCGGGGCGGATCGTGATGGGCCAGGTGTGTTGCTGTCCCTGCCAGAGGTAGGTGAGACGTGCTGGCGTTGGGTTGTCGTGGGTCCAGTCGGTGAGGCGGAACACGGCGACGCGCGCATCGTCGTCGAAGTCGCTGCGCGCCAGCTCGCGCCAGCCGGTGTCCGAGCTCGGGTCAATCACCTCCAGGCCGACGCTGCGCGTGTCGTGTTCACCGAGCGGGGGCATCTGCGCCGAGACGGTGAGCACGTGGTTGCTGAGGGTGTACTGGGACCAGAGGATCGGGCCCAGGGTTGCGGACAGGTCGTGCGTGAGGCGTTCGCCGTGGAGGGTCCAAGCGTTGAAGCGCACGCGCGGCCGGCGTGCGGTGGAATCCGCCTTCGTCGGTCCTTTGAAGTTGGACTCGGCGAGCAGCGCCAGGTTGCCCACCAGGGTGTCGGTGGGGATGCGCTGCTCCAGCGATGCCTGCCGACCCGCCTGATCGGTGGCGGTCAGGCGGACCAACGTCTCGCCCGCGTCGGCCGGGGTGGCGGTGAGCTGGAGGATGACCGGGCCTTGGAGCGGCGTGAGTTCGGTGGCGACTTCTTCTGCGGCCAGTCGCAGCGTGCCGCGTGCGTCGATCGCGGCGTCGATGCCGGCGCCGTGCGCGAAGAGCGCGGCGCGGTGGTCCATCAGCAACGTGTGGATGCCCAGGCGGAATCCCGCGCCCGTGGTGCCCGCGGCGAGTTCAAGCGTCACGGTTGCTTCGACCGGTTCGGCCAGCGCCTCGGCGGAAACCCAGTAGCCCAGTGCGTGGGCGGTCCGGTCCTGCCCGGCGACGGCGACGATCGTGCCTTCATCGACGGACCAGTCCTGCATCGGGTTGGGCCAGACGTTCGGCCCCAGCCACGGGCGTGTGCCTTCGCCAACGCTCACCGTCCCGGCGATGCTCTGCGTTGCCGCAATGAGCATCGAAGCGCCCGCAAGGATGAAAAGCTTGAAGCAGTGTTGTGGCTTGCGTTGTGTTGTCGTGGAGGTCGTGAACATCATGGGTTGTCACCGTGGTGTGAGATCAGGATCGCACGCCGAGCGTGGCCGGATCGCTGGGGGGCCGTGAGGCTGAAGCGATTTACGCGGGTCGCTGCCGGCTTGGCGTGTGGGAGGGGGAAGTGGTCAGGCGATGCGCTCGGGGATCAACTCGCCGCGCTGCTTGAGCTCGAGGTGAAGCGTGTGGTGGAGTTCGTCGATGATCGTGTCGGTGGCCGCCGCATCGCCCCGGAAGATCGGCGCTTGTTGATAGGGATCGTTGGCCAGGTCGAAGAGGATGTGCGAGGTGGGTGTGTCTCGTTTGCTTCGGAGGTACTCGGCCTCACGGCCGGTGATGTGCCCGGCGGGATTGGTCGTGGTGATGTAGGTGTAGCGGTGCGTCCGCCAGCCGCGGAACTGTGCGTAGCCGATGTAGGCCTTGTCGGGCGCGTTGTCGGGCGCGTTGTCGGCCGCGTCGCCGGTGAAGGCGGACGCGAAGTTTCGTCCGTCGACGCCGGCGGGGATGTTCAGCCCGCTGAGCCCCATGAGCGTGGGCATCAGGTCCACGGAGTTGAAGAGCAGGTCGCTGGTGGAGGGTGCGACGCCGGGCACGCGGATCATCAGCGGCACGTTGATGGATTCCTCGAAGCAGACGCCTTTGGTCATCAGGCCGTGCGAGCCCATCATTTCGCCGTGATCCGAGGTGAAGACGACGATGGTGTTTTCGTACAACCCGGAGCGTTTGAGGTGCGCGATGAGTTGTCCGAAGGACGCGTCCAGCGCGGTGCAGGATCCGTAATACCCCGCAATGGCGGTGGCGATGGTGTCGAAGCCTTCGCCGCCGCGCCGCGCGATCGGCGCGACATTGGGCCGGATGTCGTCGGGCTTGAGGTCGTGGTACGGGGCTTCGTACTCGGCCGGGGCGTAGTAGCCGTAGCCACCTTTCTCGTGCGAGAGGTCGCCGGGGGTGTATCGCTTTTGGGCACAGAAGTCCGGGTGGTAGTTGCCGTTGTGGGGCGGGCTGTAGGACACCACCAGATTGAACGGCCGGCCGTCGCTTTGATCGAGGAACTCGATGGCCTTGCGCGTCACGTGATCGGGCTGCCAGCCGGTGCCGTAATCGACGCGCTCGCCTTGTTCTTCAAAGGCCAGCGAGAAGTGGGCGTGGCTGTGGATGGGCGTACTCCAGAATTCGTAGTCGGCACGCAACGACTCGGGCGTGATGCCGCGTTTCGCGGCTTGCCCTTCGTCACCGCTGAGGTGCCACTTGCCGGCGTAGCCGTTGCGGTAGCCGCGCTCCTTGAACGCGCGGCTGAGCAGTTGTTCCGGCTGCACGGCCGCTTCGTTGTTTTTGATCACGCCGTGGTGCTGCGGGAACCGGCCCGTGAGCAGGCAGGCACGGTTGGGGCTGCACACCGGCGAGCAGGCCAGCGCCTGCGTGAACGTCGTGGCGTCCTGGTGAAACGCATCCAGATGAGGTGTCAGAACGGGGTCCTGCTTGCTGTAGCCCATTGCCTGGGCACGCCACTGGTCGGTGAGCACAAAAAGAATGTTGGGTCGTTTCATACTCGGGTCCGGAGTCGGTGTCTGTGCGGAGGCCAAACGCTCACCGATCAACGCGCTCGCTGCGGCACCGGCGGTGCCTTTCACGAAACCTCGACGGGAAATGGGGATGGATGGCATCGACACCTCGGCGGATGAATGGAATGGATGAGCTCGTCGGACGCGGATTCAACGTCCGAGTTCGGGCACAAGAAACGGACTTCAGCGTTCGTGGCTGTTGATCAACTCAACCGCGGAAGGGTTCGCGCTCAACTGGTATCGGTTGGCGATCCACGGGAAGAGCTTGCGAGTCGGATCGGGCTGCACGTCGTTGTCCTCGATCGCCAGGCCGGTGGTGGAGGTGACGTAGATCGCCGGTGCGGGAGCCTCGGCGATGCGGTTATGACGGATCGTGATGTCGCTGTGGGCGCCGGCCGGGGCGATGTCGCCGCTGCCCGACAGCGCGTAAACGGCGATGGGGATGCCGCGGGTGTGACGGATCGTGTTGCCTTCGATCCGCACGCCGTTGGCGTTGCCCGCTTCGAGCCACCACCACTCCGGAGCGACCTTGATCGCCTCGCCCCACGTGCCGGTGATGGTGTTGTTGGTGATGGTGCCGCTGCTTTTGACGAGGATGCCGCGGGAACGGTTTTCGCCGAGCGTGCAGCCGTCGATCACGAAGCCGTTGCCCTTGCGATTCATCGACGTCACGACGCTGCCGATGGGCATATCGACGGGGCGGTCCAGCGTGATGCGGTAGGCGTCGTTGAGCATTCCGTTGCGCTGCTTGAGGCCGGCATGCATGCTCTGCGGCTGCAGGAACGCGATCTCGTCGTCGGTGATGGCCCCCTCGGGTTCGATCGCCTGAACCGTGGCCTCGGGCAAACGGTGGCCGTCGAACGTCACCAGCTCCAGCGCATCGCCGACGGCGATTTCGATGCCGCCGTCGCGCTTGCCCAGCACGCGGAGCGTCGAGCCGGTCGCCTCGGTCACCAGGTGGTAGTGGCCGTTGATGGCGAAGGCATCATCGCCCATGTGCTTCGCCACACACCCGAGATACTGCGGGCCGACCTGCGCACTCTTGGAGTGAAAGGCATCGGCGTTGAGGCTGCGGACCCGGCGATGGCCGCGCGGTTGGAGGTCGCCGTCCAGCGGCCGGCGATCGACGACGCAATTGCGGTACACGCTCGCGTCGCAGTTGACTTCCAGGAAACCGAACATGTTGCTGGCGTACAGCGTCACGTCCTCGAGCAGCAGGTTCTCGCTGTCCTGCATGTACACCGCGTGCGGGATCGAGCCGCCCGGCGCGTGCTCGGCCGACACGACCACGATGTCGCCGACTTGCGGCTGCATGTCCGGCGCGTCGTTGCGGAACTGCGGCGGTTTGGTGACGACGAAGCGACCCTCACCGATCGGCTCGGTGGTCGAGCCGTAGTAGGTGTTGCAGCGCAGTGAATCGGTTCCACTGACGAACACTTCCACTTTTCCGCCGCGCGGGATCCCATCCGTTGCATAGCCGTCGATGATCTCGAACGTGAGCGTTTCAAAGTCCGTGGCGACGATCCGGCCTTGCGAGAAGGGCAGCGGGTCGTAGTCGATCGTCAGGCCGCGGATCGTGAGGTTGTGGCAGTCTTCGATCGTCAGGGCCCGCGTGGTCTGGGTGCAGATCATCTCGACGCCGTGCGCGATGATTTCGATATCGCGCAGCCCGACAAGCGACAGGTGCTCGCGATTCTGCGGGGTGACGCGGTACTGGCCGGGCGGGATGACGATCTGTCGCTGACCGGCGGCGACGGCGTCGGCGATCAACGTGGGTAGATCCGCGGCGTGGGCGTTGCTAAAGGCGAACGCTGACAACAACATCCATGACGACTGCCAAACACCAAAAGAACGTTGTGATTTGGAGAATCTGCGGGCTATGCCGGGCATCGAAGTATCCATAGTTGGCGGGTGACATATCGACAGCCGTATTGGCGGACTGACATG
>CAZIXN010000148.1:0-7355 GCA_964543215.1 uncultured Phycisphaera sp. | reverse complement strand
TCCGCGTTGGACTGCGCCGCAGACGAAGCCCGACGCAGTCTAAACCGTTGCGTCGCCGGTTCGCCTGACGTGTGCCGATCGGAGACGTACGATCGATACGACCGGCATTTTTGGATCCGCTTTCGGAATTTTGTGGAACCCGTTTCTTCGGAGGAACCGCCTCATGACCCGCTCCGCTTCCGACCTCCGTGACCTCCGTGACCGCCGTCAGACCCGCGTCTGGCCCGATGCTGCCCGCCCGCAGGCCCTGGCCAACGAGCCTTACGTCTCCGAATCCTTCGGCGAGTTTCCGCTCATGGATTCGGCGTGGTCGCCGCTGTCCGATCCTTTCGCCCATTCCCACCAGACCGCACACGACGACTTCCGTCCGGCCTTTATCGCCGCCGACGAGGACGAAGAGGTGGAGGACGACGAGCTTTTCGACGATGAAGGCGATGATGATCTCCTCGACGACGACGAGGAAGATGACGACGACGACTTCTTCGATGACGACGAAGACGACTTCGACGACGACGACGACGACGAAGCCGAGGACGAGGACGAAGACAGCTACTTCCTCGGCGACGACGACTAAACGCCCGGCCGCATGCAGCGCTACGCCGCTTCGCCGGGCATCCCCGCTTCTCCGGAAGCACGCAGGAGCCCGGACCATGGCCGACAAGCGAAACAACGATCAAGCCCAGCCCTCCGATCAACGCTACGCAGGCCCGGACCGCCGCAACAGCGTCGTGGACATGCGGACCGAAGACACCGGCCTGGAACGCCGCCGTGGACCCGGGCGTCGCCGCACCGACTTCGCCAAAAGTGCTGAGGAAGGCGAGATGACTCCCGAGCAGTTCCTCTTCATCCAGGCCATCGACGCCTACAAAAAAGTCAACCAGCGGCCGTTCCCCACGTGGACCGAGGTCCTCGAAGTCCTGCGCAAGCTCGGCTACCGCAAGACCCAGCCCACCGAACTGGACATCCGCTCGGCCGAAGATTGGATCGAGGCCGCCGACGCCCCCGCCTTCCCCCCGCCCGCCGAATCCATCCAAGGCGATACGCCGGATGAACGCTACGAAGACGCGGCGTGAGAAAAACGCAGGAAAGTCAGGAAACGCAAGAAACGCAAGAAACGCAGGAAAGCAGTCTTCGCCCACCGCAGCGCGATGCCTGATTTTCTGCTTTTCCTGATTTTCCTGCGTTTCCCGCGTTGTGCTCAACCAACCAGCCGCCAAATCAGATCCACCGCCAACGCCCCCACCGCGCCCGCCGTCACCGCCACCATCCCCCGCGGATGCCGACGCGGCCAACTCATCACCCGCTGCCACCACGTCTCCGGCTCAACCGACACGACCTCCCGCGCGCGGAACGCGATCAGATCGTCCGCCAACGCCGACATCGTCGCGTAACGCTCGCTCGGCTCACGCCTGAGCGCCTTGAGGCAGATCGCCTCCAGCTCCGGCGGAACCTCCCGCCACCACGGAGCTTCCACGCTCGGCGACGGCGTCTCGCGGTGCAGCACCTGCTGCAACACCTCCTCCACCGTCTGGCCCCACACCAGATTCTTGAGCGCCAGCATCTCGTACAGAATGCTCCCCGCGTTGTACACGTCCGTCCGCTCATCCACATCGTCGCCCCGCGCCTGCTCGGGCGACATGTACAGCGGCGTGCCGTAACGCTTGCCCGGCTGCGTCAACTCCATCGCCCGGATCGCGTGGGTCGCGTCGGGGACTTCCACCGACACCGTCGGCTTCTCGCCGTGCACCTTCGCCAATCCCCAGTCCAGCACCGTCACTTCGCCGAACGCACCGATCAGCACGTTCGCCGGCTTCAAATCCCGATGCACCACGCCCTGCGAATGCGCGTACGCCACCGTCTGGCACACCGAAATCAGCACGTCCACCAGACGCGCCAGCGGGAACGTCTCGGCCATCTTCATGTCCTTGGCGCTCAGCCGTTCGATCACGCTCCGCAGGTCCAGCCCGTCCAGCCGCTTCATCGTGAAGTACAGCCCGCCGCCGCTGTCCCGCCCGACCTCGTACACCGGCACCGTGCCCGGGTGCGCGATCATCGCCGTGACGCGCGCCTCGCGCAGGAACCGTCGGTTCTCATCTTCGTCGTCGCGCAGGTCGTCGTGCAGCTGCTTGAACACCACCTTGCGGTGAAGGTTGCGATCGAAACACGTCTTGAGAATCGCCGTGCCCCCCGACGCCAGGTCCGCAAAGTCCCGGTACTTGTTGGATCCCGACGTCCAGTGCCGCGGCAGCAGCGCATCGGTCTCCTCGAGATAAATGATCGGCGGACGCTTGGGCGCGTCGTCGTCGACGTGGTCGACCTCACGTGTTTCGACCGGATCGGCCATCCCCGCATCGTATCGACGCTCAGCCCTTCCACGAATCCCGCAGACCCAGCGTCCGGTTGAACACGGGCGCCTCCGCCGTGTGGTCCGCGTCGGCCGTGACGTAGGCGTGCCGCTCGAACTGCAACGGCTCGCCCGGCTTCGCGTCCCGCAACGCCGGCTCGACCAGAATCCGCTGCACCAACAGCGCCTGCGGATTCAGATTCGCCCGCCACGCCTCGCCCGGCTCGACGCCTTCCGCCGGCGCATCGGGGTCCGCCGTGGTGAACATCCGGTCGTACACCCGCAGCTCCGCCTCCGCCGCGTGCGCCGCGCTCACCCAGTGCAGCGTGCCCTTGACCTTCCGCCCGTCGGGCGAATCCCCGCCGCGCGTCGCCGGGTCGTACGTCGCACGGATCTCCGTCACCTGGCCCGCCTCGTCCGTCTCGTAGCCGGTGCACGTCACGAAATACCCGTACCGCAAGCGCACCTCGCGACCCGGTCCCAGCCGGAAAAACTTCTTCGGCGGGTCGATCATGAAGTCGTCCCGCTCGATCCACAGCTCGCCGCCAAACGGCACCGATCGCGTGCCCGCCGAGTCGTCTTCCGGGTTGTTCACGACGTCCATCATCTCCACCGCGTCCGCGTCGCCATCATGAAAATCCGCCCAGTTGGTGATCAACAGTTTCACCGGGTCCAGCACCGCCATCCGCCGCTGCGCCACCTTGTTGAGCACCTGCCGCTGGTGATGCTCGAACAGCTCGATCTCGGTGACGCCGGTGAATTTTGTGACGCCCACCTCGTCGATGAAGTTGCGAATACCTTCGGGCGAGAAGCCCCGGCGACGCATCCCGCGCAGCGTCGGCATGCGCGGATCGTCCCAGCCCGACACGTGACCCTCCTTCACCAGCGCCAGCAGCTTCCGCTTGCTGGTGATCGTGTACGGCAGCGACAGCCGGGAAAACTCCATCTGACGCGACGGGAAGATACCCAGCTTCGCGATGAACCACTCGTACAACGGCCGGTGATCCTCGAACTCCAAACTGCACAGCGAGTGCGTGATCCGCTCCAGCGAATCGCTCTGCCCGTGCGCGTAGTCGTACATCGGGTAGATGCACCAATCGTTGCCGGTGCGCGGGTGGTGCGCGTGCAGGATGCGGTACATCACCGGGTCACGCAGATTCATGTTCGGCGAGGCCATGTCGATTTTCGCCCGCAGCACCTTCGCGCCGTCGGGATATTCACCGTTCTTCATGCGTTCGAACAGGTCCAGCGATTCCTCGGCCGGGCGATCCCGAAACGGCGACGGCCTGCCGGGCGTGTTCACGTTTCCTCGATTCGTGCGGATCTCTTCGAGGCGCTGATCGTCCACGAACGCATCGCCCTGCCGGATCAGTTGCTGCGCCCACGCGTAAAGCTGGTCGAAGTAGTCGCTGGCGTAGCACTCGCGTTCGGGCGTGAAGCCCAGCCAGGCGACGTCCTCCCGGATCGCGTCGATGTACGCCTGCTCTTCCTTGGTGGGGTTCGTGTCGTCGAAGCGCAGGTTGGTCTGGCCCTCGAAGTCACGCGCAACGCCGAACACGATGCAGATCGCCTTGGCGTGCCCGACGTGCAGAAACCCGTTGGGCTCCGGCGGAAACCGCGTGATCACCGGCCGGCTGAACCGCCCGCTGCTCAGGTCCGCCGCCACCTGCTCCCGCACAAAATCCTTCTTTACGCTTGCGTCTGACATCACAGCAACATACTCCATCAACCCACCCGAAGCCCACGGTCGCAACACAGCCGCAGGTCAACGACCTGCGCGTGCCCGGCGCGTCGCGGCAACTCCGTGCACTGCGACATGCTCCGCGCAGGTCGTTGACCTGCGGCTACGGAAGTCATGACGCCACTTGCTCTAAACTCCGCTCTCCATGCCGATCCCCGATCCCCGATCCCTGACCCCCGATCCCGCTTCCGGGTCCGTCGTCTCCCGCTTCGCCCCCAGCCCCACCGGCGAGCTGCACATCGGCGGCGCCCGCACCGCGCTCTACGCCTGGGCCTTCGCGCGACGCTTCGGCGGCACCTTCCAACTCCGCTTCGAAGACACCGACCTCGCGCGATCCTCCGACGCCTCCGCAGAGCGCATCCTGGGCGACCTGCTCTGGCTGGGACTCACGCCCGACAACTACGACCCGGCCCAAGGCCCGGCCAGCATCCCCCGCCAAAGCGAACGCCACCAACAAGGCCGATACGACCAGGTCGTCCAGCAACTCCTCGAACATGGCGACGCGTACCAAGATGGCGACGCCGTCCGCTTCAGAATGGGCACGCACCGCGGCGACGTGACGTTCGACGACGCCGTGTACGGCACCATCCACACGCCCGCCGCCGACCTCGAAGATTTCATCATCCGCAAGGGCGCCGCCGGCGGGAACATGCCGACGTTCCACCTCGCCGTCGTCGTCGACGACCACGACTTCGGCTGCACCCACGTCATCCGCGGCCAGGAACACCTCACCAACACCGCCAAACACGCCGCCCTCTGCGACGCCCTGGGCTGGACTCGCCCGACCTGGGCCCACACCCCGAGCATCATGAACCCCGGCGGGTCGAAGATGAGCAAGCGGGATAAGAAGAAAGCGATCGCTGCAGAAGTCAAAGCAACAGGACAAACCATCGAACAACTCTCGGACCTTTCGATCGGTGGACCACTGGATGCAGTCGGAAAGTCGTGGCTAGGCCATCATCAGCAGAGTCTCGGCGTATCTCATGACGAACTCGTCACGCGATATCGCGAAGCCTTGTCGGGCGAATCGGATGATCCTGAATTGATTCGAATTGCGGGATATCGACTCAACCTGCACCTCCCCGAAATCGAAGTCGCCGACTTCCGCCGCTCCGGCTACCTGCCCGGCCCGCTGCTCAACTACGTCGCGCTGCTGGGCTGGAATCCCGGCAACGACGTCGAACACTTCGGCCTCGACGACCTCGCGCAGCACTTCGATCTCGGCCGAATCAACAAGGGCAACAGCACCTTCGACCGCGCCAAGCTCGCCTCGTTCAACCAGGACGCGATCCTCAAGATGTCGCTCGACGAGTTTGAAGTGCTGTTGCGATCCCACTTTGAGCAATTCCATCCCGACAAGCTCGAAGCACTTGGTGAAAACTTCCGGGTCTTTTCTGACGCCTATTGGGAACGCAGCAAGACGTTGGACGATCCCGCGCATCTCGGAGCGTTCGTCTTCCGGCGTCCGACGGAGTACGACGACAAGGCGGTGAAGAAGAACCTGACGAAGAACGATGGCGAAGGCTTGAAGACGCTGCAACACGTCCGCGAAGCGCTGACCAACCTTCCGGGGGCGTGGGACATGCCCACGATCCGCGCTGCGCTCGAGCAGGCCGTCGCCGACCTGCAAGGCCCGCACCTGGGCCACGTCGCCCAGCCGCTGCGCGTCGCCCTCACCGGAACGGCCGTGTCCCCCGAAATCGACGCGACCCTCGCCCTGCTCGGGAAAGCCGAAACGCTCGAGCGCATCAACCACTGCCTCATGGTCCACACGAACCCCGCTCCCTGATCCCCGCGCCCTGTTCCCCGAACCCTGATCCCTGCCCCCCGATGCAACACTGGCTCTTCAAATCCGAACCCGACACCTGGTCCTGGGACGACCAATGGTCCGCGCCGAAGAAAACCACCGCGTGGGACGGCGTCCGCAACCACCAGGCCAACAACTACATGAAGGCCATGAAGCAAGGCGACCGCGGCTTCTTCTACCACTCGGTCAACGAAAAGCGCATCGTCGGCCTCGTCGAAGTTGTCAATGAGTACGAGCCCGACCCCACCGACCAGACCGGTCGCAGCAAGGAAGGCTTCGGCATGGTCACGATCCGGGCCGTCGCCGCGATCCCCACGCCCGTGACGCTCGAGCAGATCAAGGCCGACGCGACGCTCGAAAAGATGGTGCTGGTGAACAACTCGCGTCTGAGCGTCCAACCCGTCACCGCCGCCGAGTTCAGGCATGTGTGCAAGCTCGGCGGGTACAAGCGGCAGTGAAACCACGGATGGACACGGATACACACGGATAGAGAGTTTTGACTTTGTCTTTTTCTGAACCATCGGTGTGCATCCGTGTTTATCCGTGGTTCGTATTTTCAGGAGAGAACCTTGAGCCTCATCGTCACCGGCAGCATCGGCATCGACACCATCCACGCTCCCACGGGCCACGCCGACAACGTGCTCGGCGGCAGCGCGATCTACTTCGCCGCGGCCGCCTCGTTCTGGTCGCCGGTGCGCCTCGTCGGCGCGGTGGGCGATGATTTTCCTGCAGATCTCGAAAAGCCGTTCCATGCCTTCGACATCGACCTGGAAGGCCTGGAGAAACGCCAAGGCTCCAAGACGTTTCGCTGGACCGGCAAGTACCTGTCCAACATGAACGACCGCGAGACGCTGAGCGTGGAACTCAACGTATTGGCCGAGGACCTGCCGCCGGTGCCCGCGTCGTACCGCGATTCGAAGCACGTGTTCCTGGCGAACACGCACCCCGGCGGGCAGCTCGCGCTGCGGAGCCAGTTCGAGAACGCCGAGCTGGTCGTCGCCGACACCATGGACCTTTGGATCGAGACCGAGCGGGCGTTGCTGATGCAGCTGCTCGGGCAGATCGACGGGCTGGTGCTCAACGACAGCGAAGCGTTCCTACTGACCGAGGAGCGCAACCCGGTGAAGGCCGGTCGCAAGATTCTCGCGATGGGCCCGACGTTCGTGGTGATCAAGAAGGGCGAGCACGGGGCGCTGTTGATCCACAAGGATGGCGACGCGGCGCTGCCGGCCTTCCCCGCGGCGGATGTCGTCGATCCCACCGGGGCCGGCGACACGTTCGGCGGCGGGATGATGGGCTATCTGGCGTCGCATGGCGACACCAGCATGGCCGGCATCATCAAGGCGATGGCCGCGGGCACCGTCGTGGCGAGCTACAACATCGAGAAGTTCTCGCTGGACCGGCTGCTCACGCTCAAGCGCGGAGACATCGACGCGCGGCTCAAGCAATACGCCGCGATGCTG
>CAZIXN010000147.1:0-7416 GCA_964543215.1 uncultured Phycisphaera sp. | reverse complement strand
GCAACATCTGACGCACCGACGCTTCGGCGAGCAGGTGCCCGTGGGCGAGCGCTTCGGCGAGTCGTGGCGCATCGTGGCAGCGCGTCAGCCCGGCCCGGATCGCCGGATGCAGCGGCGGGCAAGCGCACAGCGGGAGCAGGGCCCGGCGATCCACCGGCGTGGCGGCCGCGGCCAACCGCTCGCCGAGCGCAAGGCCTGCGGGATGGCCATCCGAGGTGAGCGCCCCTTGCGCGGCGGGCATGGGCGCGGGCAGGAGCTTGAGGTACGCCTCGAGGACGCCGGGGTGTCGGTGACGATCGAAGCGCGCCACCGCCGTGTCCACCGCCGAGCGAAGCGCAGAGCGCGACGCCGCGTCCGACACGTCGCACACCTCCACCAGCACCTTCGCCGCTTCCTCGGCCAGGCCGTCGCGCCCTCGGCGGATCAGTTCGGTGAGCAGATACGCCAGCCGCCCCACCTTGGCTTCACGGACAAGCCGCAGGGCGTGCCGCGTCCCGGTTCCCGAGGCCCGGCCGATCAGCGTGCGGATCGCGCCGTCCAGATCGAGCTTCGCGGCCACGCGGACCAGCGCCTGTTCCTCGGGCCCGGCGGCGTCCTGCGTCTCCAGCACGGCGACCAGACACGCCAGATCGCGCCGTTCTAGGATCACCCGCACCAGTTCCAGCCGCTCCTCCGGCCGGCAGGTCCCCAGAGCCCAACGCAGCGCCGCATCCACCGCCGGATCCTTCACCGACCAAAGGCTCCGGCGCGGGTCAGGCCGAGACCCAGAAGAGGCCGCCGCCCCGGATCCGCCGGGCGCTGCGTGGGGCGGGGCTGGGGTTTGGGTCGAAGACTCGGACATCCCCCGACTTATCGGCACCCTCGTCCCGCCCGCTGCATCCTCGCGAATCCGCCGAACCGCTCGGCCTAATCGGGCGTATTTAACGCTGGTTGCGGGAGTCCTTCAGCGACAGTTCCGGCCCGGCGACCCCGTGAAACCTCTATCGCGACGAAAATCTCCGAAATCCGTTCATCAGGGGTTCACAAGCTGCAAACACACCGCTACGATCTGCTCCACGATCCGGGTACCCGAATCGAACGCCCAACTCCTGCCCTGCGTGGTCGTGAGGGTTCTCCCCCCAGCCCCGAGGCGAGATGGCGTCAACCAGTTTTTTCACGATTTTCCACCTCCCCCAACCCCCAACAAGGATGTTGACCCGATATGAGTGCCAGTTCTAAATCCCAGCAATTGCAGATGTTGCGGATGATGCTGTACCGCCGGCCGCTTCACCCCGAGCTGTTCAACCTCCACTCCCGCCGCTCCGCTCACCACGGCGGCTACGAAGTCGAGCAATGGCTCGTCCCCGGCGGCCACATCGTCCGCTTCCAGATCCCCGGCCAGTCCCTCACCGAAGTCGTGATGGAGTCCGGCGACCACCTGCCCGAAACCGGCCTGGTTCACGCCCTGCCCGCGTTCGGCGAGAAGGAATACGAGATGCCCGTCGAGGGCAAGCTCGGCTTCTGCACCACCATCCAGACCGAAACCCTCACCGACAACCTTTACCAGTCCACCTACCGCGAAATGGTCGATTTCGCCCGCGAAACCGGCTCGCACACGCTGTCCTACAACAACGCCGACGCCGGCCCGTGCCTCTCGCTCATCGACGCCCAGAAGTATCGCCGGGAATACCACATCCAGGCCTACCACCTGCACGCCGCGACGGGGCTGGTCCTCCGGACCCAGTCGATCTTCGAAATCACCGGCTGACTCCGCCGAAACGAAGTCAAATCAGGATGAAAAGGCATTCATCCGTTTTTCGACGCGTCCTCGGCCGGCCGCGTCATCGTCGCGTCTTTCACCTTCTTCCCAGAGAAAGGGATCGACCGATGCTGAAGAACTTGTTGACCTTGGCCATGGTGTCTGCGTTTGTGGGTTTGCTCGCCGCTTGCAATAGGGTCCGTGGTGCCGCCGACGGTGCCGAGCGGGACATCCAAGCAACCGGTGAAAATATCGACAACGCCACCGACTGATCCGCCGACCGATTCAATCAACGGACCGCGCCGGCCAAGCGTCGGGTCAGCCAAAAAATCCCGACAACCGCCACGATCAGCCGATCGTGGCGGTTATGTCGCGCCGCCGTCCCGCCCCGAACCCCACGAAGCTGATTTGGATCACGGCCTGGCTTGCCACGGCTGCGCTGACCGGCTGCAACACGCTCAACGGCGCCGTCGAAGGCTTCGAACGCGACGTGGACCGGCTTGCCGCCAACGTCGATCGCTGGTCCGACGATTTTCTGCCCGCCGCCGGCGTCGGGCCGCAGCGATACCAGCCGACCCACATCGATCTGCCGGATCGCCCCAACCCCAACGTCGGCCAGCGCATCCGCTTCGGCAACCCGGGCCGATGAGACGCAGCCGTTAATCTGCGGCGATGCCGAGCAACGCCCAACCGCCGCTGATCCACGACGATTTTCTGCTCACCAGCGAGCCCGCCCGTCGGCTGTTCCACGAGCACGCGACGGCCCAGCCGATCTACGATTACCACTGCCACCTGTCCCCCACCGACCTGGCCAACGACCGGAAGTTCGGCAACCTGTTCGAGGCCTGGCTCGAGGGGGACCATTACAAGTGGCGGGCCATGCGGGCGCACGGCGTGGACGAGCGCTTCTGCACCGGCGACGCCGAGCCGATCGACAAGTTCCGCGCCTTCGCCCGCACCGTGCCCGCGACGCTGGGCAACCCGCTTTACCACTGGACGCACCTCGAGCTCAAGCGCTATTTCGACATCGACATCCTGCTCAGCGAACACACGGCCGATCAGGTGTGGGACGTCGCCAACGCCCGCCTGACGTCGATGCCCGTGTCGTCGATTCTGGAACGCTTCGACGTCCGGCTCATCGGCACCACCGACGACCCGGCGGATGCGCTGGAGCACCACCGGCACCTGCAGGTCAGGCCGCTGGGCCAGACGAAAGTCCTCCCCGCGTTCCGCCCCGACAAGGCGTACACGCTCGACGACCTGGACGCCTGGAACGTCTATCTCGACAAGCTCGGCGACGCGGCCGACGTCAACATCCGTCGGCTCGACGACCTGCTCGAAGCGCTGGCCAAGCGGCACGCGGCGTTTCATCAGATGGGCTCCCGTCTGAGCGATCACGGCCTGGAATGTCTGCCCGATGTCGGCTGCTCGGATGCCGATGCGCGGGACATCTTCGACGCAGCACGCGGCCGGGGCCGCAGCTTCGACTCCGCCGGGAACGACGGCCGGCCGCACGTCTCAGCGCTGCACCACGCGAAGTTCGTCAGCTACGTCATGCTCTACCTCGGCAAGCTCGACGCCGACGCGGGCTGGACCAAGCAGCTGCACCTGGGCGCGATGCGCAACAACAACGGCTGGGCCCGGCAGCACCTGGGCCCGGACACCGGCTTCGACTCCATCGGCGACTTTGCGCAAGGGCCGGGCCTCAAGCGATACCTCGGCACGCTCGCGCAGCGCGGGCATCTGCCGCAGGTCGTGCTCTACAACCTCAACCCCGCCGACAACCACCTGTTCGCCACGATGGCGGGCAACTTCAACCTCAACGTGAGCGGCTCGCGCGAAGGCAAACCCGCGGCGATGCAGCACGGCAGCGGTTGGTGGTTCCTGGATCAGAAAGACGGCATGCGGCAGCAGATGACCACGCTGGCCAACCTCGGACTGCTGCGGCATTTCGTGGGCATGCTCACGGATTCGCGGAGCTTCCTGAGCTATCCGCGTCACGAGTACTTCCGCCGCACACTGTGCGGATTGCTGGGCGACTGGGTCGAGGCCGGCGAACTGCCGCGCGATTTCGACCTGCTCGGGCCGATGGTGGAAGACATCAGCTACGGCAACGCGGTGGCGTATTTCGGGATGTAGGGCGGGTGCGATTTGATCGGGGGCCGACGGGGCGATCAGGCGGCTTCGGTGACGTCGAGTTCGACGTAGTCGACGCGGCTGACCGCTTGGGGGGCGGGTTGCCCGTCGTCGTGGAGGCTTTCGAGGTGGAACGCCAAGGCATCTCGATAGTTGGCGAGCGCTTCTTCGGGCGTGTCGCCGGCACTGACGCATCCGGGCACGTCGGGGCTGTAGACGCCGTAGGACGTGCCGTGGGCTTTTTCGATGACGATGGGATAACGGCGTTTAGCCATGGTTGGTGTTTCCCTTGAGTCCGGCTTGTTTGAGGATGCTGTTGGCGGTGCCGGGCGGAAGAACCAGCGACATCTTACCCGGGATGGTCACCTTGCCGGGTTTGCCTGGGTGCCGGTACTGGCGGTGGCTGCCCCGGGTGGCGGTGTGTTGCCAGCCGTCCGCTTCGATGAGCTTGACGAGTTGGCGGACCGTGTACGGCATGAGCAGAAGTGAATCATCATAGCTTCGCTTGTTGGGCAAGCTTTTTAGCGCCGCCGAGATGGAATTTCAGTTGCGTTTCAGGATCGCTACGAAGAGCACGAATGAAAGCACAAAGGCAAGAATGGTGAAAACCGTGAAAATGATCCGCGCTGTTTTGGTCATGCCAAAGATCGATTTTTCCTGAAGCCACCAGTTGCTGATGGATTCTGCGAATTTCTCAATCGTAGAGCCAATCGCTGTCACAATCAGCCCTAAAGCGAGACATACCACGGTGACCCATGGCGAGAGCCCCGAGAGCCAATGAAATGGCGTTCCACCGAGAACGAGGTACAGAAAAACTAGGATTGCAACGGCGTGCAATGCGAGGAAGACAATCGCCCACATAGGCAATTTGATCATGTCACCGCGCCCCCAAGCGTTGCCGGATCATCTTCGCTCGGGCCACGCGGCGGGCGGCGGGGTTCATCGCTTCGTCGGTGAGTTTCTGGAGGTGGGCGGGCTGGGTGAGCAGGAAAAGTTCGTTGACGGTGCGGATGTCGACGGTGTCGAGTCGGCCGAGGTTCACGCCCAGGCGGACGTGGCTGAGCAGTTGGAGGACTTCGTCGGTGCCGAGCACGCGGGCGTGGGTGAGGGTGCCCCAGGCTCGGTGGATGCGGTCGTCGAGTTGGGCGGTGCGTTGCTGCATGAGCAGTTGGCGGGCCTGCTGTTCGTAGGCGACGATCTGGGGGACGACGGTGTGCTGGAAGTCGCCGAGGATCTCTTGCTCGGTTTTTCCCAAGGTGGTCTGGTTGGACACTTGAAAAAGGTCGCCCTGGGCTTCGGAGCCTTCGCCGAACATGCCGCGGATGGCCAGGTGCATCTGGTTGGCGGCGCGTTTGACCTTTTCGATCTCGCCGGTGAGTTTGAGCGCGGGCAGGTGAACCATGACCGAGACGCGGATGCCTGTTCCAACGTTCGTGGGGCAGGCGGTCAGGTAGCCGAAGCGGCGGGCGTAGGCGTAGTCGAGCGATTCTTCGAGGACGTTGTCGATGCGGTTGATCTGGTCGAAGGCTTCGCCCAGCTGCATGCCGGAGCGCAGGACTTGCAAACGTAAATGATCTTCCTCGTTGACCATGACGGCGAAGGTTTCGTCGTTGCCGATGGCCACGCCGCGGGGCGTGCCGTTTTTCGCGGAGGCGAAAGGCCGGCTGATCAAGTGGCGTTCGACGAGCAGTTGGCGGTCGATGGCCGGGGCATCATTGACCGGGACCCAGATGACGCGGTCGGCCAGACGTTTTTCGGAGATGCCGGTGATGCGTTTGCGGGTGAGTTCGAGGATTTCGTCGCACTGCCGGCGGTTGGCGCGGTTGACGAACGGGAAGCCGGCGAGGTTGCGGGCGAGGCGGATGCGCGAGGAGATGACGATGTCGGATTGTGGGCCCGAGCCGCGCAGCCATTCGCCGGCGCCTTCGAGCATTCGGGCGGGGGTCACGTGGCGTCCTCCAGCGTGGTGAGTTCGTCGCGGAGTTTGGCGGCGAGTTCGTAGTCTTCGGCGTCGACGGCGTCGTGGAGTCGGCGGCGCAATCGGGTGAGTTGTTCCTGGCGTTGTTCGCCCACGCCGGCGCGGCGGGGGACTTTGCCGATGTGATGGGTGGCGCCTTCGTGGGCGCGTTCGAGCAGGTTGCCCAGCGGCTTTTCGAACATCGCGTAGCAGTGCGGGCAGCCGAGCAGGGTGGACTCGCGGAACTGGGCGTAGGTGGTGCCGCAGCGGTCGCAGGCGAGGTCTTTGGTTTGGGGCGTGCCGGGGGCGTCGGGTTCGGTATCGATGCCGGCGGAGAGCTTGACGAAGTTGGTGAGCAGTTCGTTGATGGGTTGGTGGACGGCTTTGATGGTCAGGCCTTCGGCCTCGGCGTGGACGGAGCACAAGTGCTTTTCGGTCTTTTTGCCGTTGACGACTTCCACGGAGTGGTGCGTGGCGGGGCGGGAGCAGTGGTCGCACTTGCGTTTCATGAGCTTGGAGATTGTACGCGCCGCTAGGGAGCAACCCACGGACGGTGTCCGTGGACTTCGTGGTGGTTAGGCCTGGTTGATGGTGAGGGTGGCGTTGCCGCTGCCGGAGCGGAAGCCTTCGAGGTCGAGGGTGATGTAGGTGTAACCGGCCATTTTGACGCCGTTGATCACCGAGGCGCGGAGGAGCGGTTCGGCCATGAGGGTGGTGAAGGCGTCGGCGGGCAGTTCGAGGCGGGCGACGGTGTCGTGGTGTCGGACGCGAAATCCTTGGAAGCCCAAGTCGGAGAGCACTTGTTCGGCGGCTTCGACCTGTTGCAAACGCTGCGGCGTGACTTCCGTGCCGTAAGGGATGCGCGAGGCGAGGCAGGCGGCGGCGGGTTTGTCGGCGTTGGGCAGGCCCAGGTGCTTGGCGAGGGTGCGGACGTCGGCCTTGGTGAAGCCGGCGTCGACCAGCGGGGACACGACGGCGCATTCATCGGCGGCTTGCAGGCCCGGGCGGTGGTCGCCCAGGTCGTCGACATTGGTGCCGTTGGCGATGAAGTCCACGGCGAGTTGTCTGGCGGTTTGCTGGAGGACGGCGTACAGGTGAGATTTGCAGAAGTAGCAGCGGTTGCGGGCGTTGGCCTGGTAGTTGGGGTCGGCCTGCTCGCCGGGCTGGACGACGTGCAGGTCCAGGTCCAGCGACTCGGCGATTTTCACGGCGTCGGCGAGTTCGCGGCGCGGCAGCGAGGCGGAGTCGCCCAGCACGGCGGGGGCGTGTTCCTTGCCGAGCGTTCGTCGCGCGACGGCGGCGACGAGGGTGGAATCGACCCCGCCGGAGTAGGCGGTGAGCAGACGGCGGCGCGGCGCGATGGCGGCGGCGAGATTCTTGAGCAGTGCGTCGGAGGCGGGCATGAGCGGCAGTTTAGCGCCGGGGCGACCCCCCGGACGGAGTCCGTGGGCTTCGGGCGATGTTGAGTTGAAAGGTGGGAGGGGGTGGGGTACATTCTTCGGTTCGCCGCACTGGTAGCTCAATTGGATAGAGCAGCGGTCTACGGAACCGCAGGTTGGAGGTTCGAGCCCTCCCCAGTGCATTG
>CAZIXN010000146.1:0-7461 GCA_964543215.1 uncultured Phycisphaera sp. | reverse complement strand
TCGGGGCGTTGATCCTTGGGCTGGCGGTCGCGCTGTTGGGCTGGCTGCGGCCGGACGGCAGCCGGGATCAAGCCCCCTTAATCGCCCCAAACGCCCAACTTGACACCTATTCTCGGTGAAAACGGCGTCCCCGAGGAAACTTTGGCTTTCGGCCTGATTTCGCAACCTTGCGGCTTGCCCTGGGCCGAATCCCTGACATAATCTCAGTCCAAGACGACTTGGGTTTGTGTGAATGGGGATGAGTCAACGGCCGTCATGGCCTGGGAAAAAGGAAGAACGATGAATCACTCGGGTTTTCGCCGCTCCGCGGCATCGGTTGCCGGCCTCGCCACGCTGCTCGCCGGCTTTGCGGCGGTGACGTCCGCCACCGCTGAGATCATCGAGCCGGCCCACACGCTGCTCTTGGACTTCGATACCGATGCCGACGGCAACCGCATCATCCACGGCCAGGTGGTCGACGACGCATACGCCGGCTGGGGCGTCTCCATCAACGTCTTCCACCCCACCAACCGCAATCTGGACTTCGGCGTGGCGCTCAACACCGCCAACTCCATCGAAGCCGACATGCGTACCGCCGTGATCAACGGTGCTTACGGCGTCAACAACGTTGAATACCTCAACAACGTCCTCATCACGCCGCGCAACAACATCGACAGCAACAACGACGGCATTCTCGATATCCCCGACACCGCGTTCAACCGCCCCAACGGCGTGGTCACCTTCACCTTCGAAGAAGCGGTCTACCTTGCGGGGTCGATCACCGTCCTGGATGCCGAAGAACAGCCCAACCCCGCCATCGGCGTCGGTGTCGTCGAAGCCCGTCTCAAGGACGGCACGCTGCTGGGCACCTCGGTCATCCCCGCTCTGGGCGACAACTCGGTCGTCATCGTGGCGCTGCCCCAGGTCAGCCAGCCCTTCGAAATCATCCGCGTCGTCCTCGCCGGCTCGTCGGGCCTGGACAACCTCATCGTCACCAACGTCCCCGAACCCGCCACCGCGGCGCTGCTCGGCCTCGGCGGCCTGGCGATGCTCCGCCGCCGCTCGGCCTGAGCGAAGCGTCATCTGATTAACCACGAAGCCGGCGGTCCGCGACCGCCGGTTTTTTTTGAGAACACGACTTCCTGAGCCGCAGGTCAACGACCTGTGCGGAGCAGGCTGCGACCACCGACCGAAGACGCGCAGGCCGTTGACCTGCGGCTACCGAAATGAAACGTCAAAAGTTTTGCGGATCGACCGTCGCCCCGCACTCCGGGCATCGCTCAATCCCCGCCGCCAGTGTGCCGCGCAGGTCGTAGTCGCAGGAGGGGCATTGGCCCGAAAGGTTTTTTCTGGCGTTCAGCACCGCTTGGTCTGCGGCGATCGCCAAGACGATGCCGTACGCTAAGGATGCCAACACATGGAAGCAGGTTTCCGTGTAATCCGTAAGCCAGCCTGGGAGCGGAGGTAGGTCGGGCGCACCACTAACTGCATCGAACCTCACCGCGTCTCGGTATAGGCTCAAAATCGCATCGGGTAAATCAACGACGCAGGCGAGTGAAACCGCCATCGCGACCGCGAGAAACCGACTTCCGAACGGATTCCTAGCGGCGAGCCACGTCCACCCATGCATGACGCCAATCACAAAGGCTGCGATCACAGATGCATTCGATAGCGATGCCTTCGCAGACTGAGCAAATGGCTCTTCCAGATTCAACGTTGTCCAAGCGATTGTGATACCAAACCAGATGCCGGCGGCGAGCGTCATGCCACGCAACGATTCCACCGGGCGGTGCATCGCAAACCAAGCGATCGCCTTTGGTGAGACAAAGATCGACAGCAAGCGAGGAGCATCATCTAGTTTCATCCCCATTCTCCTCGTCCATCGGCCGCTGATAAAGGTGCACCGCCATGCCGCCGTAGACGCTGCGGTCCGGGCCGTCGTAGCCGGGGGCTTCCGGGGCGTGGGTGTCGGCGTCGGTGCGGTACACGACCACGCCGCCGGGCGCGAGCTTGGTTAGCAACGCATCGAACAACGCATCGATCCCGTTGGGCAGCCCCGCAGGCAAATGCGGGGCATCGGCGTCGCGCTCCACCCGCGCCAGCGCAAACGGTGGATCGACGAACGCCACGCTCAGCGCATCGTCCGGCAGCCGCATCGCCCACGCCGGCGGAATGGCCAGGCCTTGCACCAGAGTCGCGTGGTCTGTTTGCCCGAAGGCTTCGAGGTTCTGCGTCAGCCGCTGCATCGCATCGCGATCCCGATCCACGAACGTGCAGTGGGCCGCCCCCCGCGACAGCGCCTCCAGCCCCATGGAGCCGGTGCCGCAGAACACGTCCGCCACCGGCCCGCCGTCGAGCAGGCCCAGCGAATGCAGCCGATTGAAGACCGTTTCCTTCACGCGGTCGGTGATCGGCCGGGTGGTCTTTTCGTCCCTGGGTCCGAGGATGGGTCGGCCGCGGTGCGTGCCGGCGATGATGCGCATCGGGCAATCGTACGAAAACCGGCGCGGCCGAAGCACGCGATCGCAGTACATTGCAACCATGGCCACCCTCACCCCCAAACAACCCAAGAAGCCCGCCACGAAAAAACACGCCGCCCGCAAGTCCGACGACCTCGCCGCGCAGGCCGACAAGTACCGCTGCTACCAGCTCAGCGTCCAGGACCCCGGGCACGAGTGCGACTTCTTCGTCCAGGCGTTCAAGGAACGTTTCGGCAAGTCGCCCAAGCACCTGCGCGAAGACTTCTGCGGCACGTTCGCGGTGTGCTGCGACTGGGTGAAGGGACACAAGGACCGCACGGCACTGGGCGTCGATCTGGATCCCGAGCCGCTGAGTTGGGGCGGGCTGCACAACCTCGCGCCGCTTTCCAAGCACCAGAAGGACCGTGTGACCGTCGTCGAGGCGGACGTGCGCAAGAAGATGCGACCCACGCCCACTCGGCCGAAGGCGGATGTGCTCGCGGCGCAGAACTTCTCGTTCTGGCTGTTCAAGAGCCGCAGCGAACTGCTCGAATACTTCCGCGCCGCGCGGTCGCACATGGCGGACGAATCGATCATGGTCTTGGACATGATGGGCGGCGGCGACTGCCTCATCGAAGGCCATAAGGACGTGCGCAGCATTTCGGGTTACGGCAAGCCGATCGGCAAATTCAAGTACATCTGGGAGCAGGCCCGCATCGATCCGATCACCGGCGATGCGGACTTCTACATCAGCTTCCGCTTCAAGGACGGCAGCAAGCTCACCCGCGTGTTCGGCTACCACTGGCGGTTCTGGACCGTGCCCGAGGTGCGTGAACTTCTGCACGAAGCCGGCTTCGCCGAGACGCACGTGTACTGGGAGGTGACCGACGAGGATGGCGACGAAACCGGCGACTGGGAACGCGTCACCGAAGCGCCCAGCGACCCGAGCTGGCTGGCGTACATCATCGCGGTGAAGTGATGGAGGCGTTGGGGGATCGTGAGACCGTCGGTGGTGTACCTTTTCGCCATGCCCAAGCTTCAGGCCCCCAAAGGCACGCGTGACTTTTATCCGGCCGACATGGCCTGGCACCGGCATCTGCTGGCTGCGTGGCGGCGGGTGGCGATCCGCAACGGGTTTGATGAGGTCGACGGGCCGATCTTTGAAGAGCTCGAGCTGTACAAGGTGAAATCCGGCGAGGGCATCGTCAGTGAGTTGTTCAGCTTTCGGCGGGAGGGCGGGAAGACAGACTTTGCGATTCGGCCGGAGTTCACGCCAACGCTGGCACGGATGGTGGCGGCCAAGGCGAACGCGCTGCCCAAGCCGATCAAGTGGTTCGCGACGCCGAACTTCTGTCGTGCCGAGCGCCCGCAGCGTGGACGTTTGCGGGAGTTCTGGCAGTGGAACGTGGACCTGCTGGGCCTGGACACGCCGGCGGCGGACGCGGAGGTGATCTTCACCTGCGTTGATCTGTTGGCGGAACTGGGGCTGGATTCCACGCAGGTCAAGGTCAAGATCAGTCACCGGGATGTGGTGCGGCAGGTGCTCGAAAAGCTCGGCGTGTCCGGAGACAGGATGAGCGAGGCGTTCGTCCTGCTCGACAAGCGTGACAAGCTGCCCCCGGAAGAATTCACGAAGTTCGCGGCCGGGCTGGGACTGGACGAACACAAGGTTGCGCGTTTCGAGGAAGTGTGCCGCCGGAAATACGCCTCGGGCGACCTCGATCATTTAGCGCGATCGCTGGCGATGGACTCTCCGCCGCAGGACCTGGTCGATCTGGATGCGCAGTTGCGGGCGTTCGGCATCGCGGACTGGTGCGAGTACGACCTGGGGATCGTGCGCGGTTTGGCTTATTACACGGGCACGGTGTTCGAGGTGCACGAAGCGACGGGCGTGGAGCGCGCGATCGCGGGTGGCGGGCGCTACGACAAGCTGATCGAGTTGTTCGGCGGGCCGGCGATGCCGGGGATCGGCTTTGGCATGGGCGACGTGGTGCTGACCAATGTGCTGGCGGACAAAGGCCTGATCCCGGCAGAAGTCGGCGCGAAGCCGGATGCGTTCGTGTTTGCGGTCGACGATGCGGGGGTGGAGCAGGTGGCGTCGGTGGTCGGCGACCTGCGTCGGTCGGGGCTGCACGCGCGGATGAGCTACAAAGCCAGCCGCAACGTCGGCAAGCTGCTCAAGGACGCAACGGGCTGCGGCGCAAGGTTTGCCGTGCTGCTGGGCGGCGACGCGGGCTGCGAGGTGAAGGATTTACGGACCGGTGAGCAGGCCCCGGTGAAGCGCGGCGAGTTGCTCGCGCGACTTGCCGACGCCACGACCTGAATCCGAGTGTGGGCAATACAACCGACGGCGGTGCGTTGTTCTGTGGTTGTCGCACGGTTCGATGGGAGCTCACGATGTCCACAAGGGTCCGCAGGCGGTTGGTGTGTACGGCGTTGGCCGGGGCGGTGGGTCTGCCGTGCCTGGGCGATGGTCTGCCCGGGTTTGCGGGGGTCAGCGAAACGCTGGAAGGCTATCTGGCGACCCGGCCGGAACTCGACGGAGCGGGCCTGCTGTTGATGGATTTCGACGGCCGGGTGCTGCACGAGCGGTACTGGGGGACCAACAATCGGGCGACGGTGGTGCCGATCGCGTCGGCGACGAAGTGGCTCAGCGGGGCGGTGATTGCGGACTTGATCGCGGACGGTTTGCTGTCGCTGGATACGCGGGTGGGCGACGTGTTGCCGGAATTCAACGCGATCGATGACGGACGAGCGGACATGACGGTGTCGCAGTTGTTCAGCCATACGGCCGGCACGATCAGCCTGTCGCCGGAGGTCAATCGCGATGACGTCTCGCTGGCGACGGCCGTGAGCAATCTGGCCGGCACGAGGAATCTGATGCGTCACGACCCGGGCAGCACGTTCCGGTACGGCGGGGTGTCGATGCACATCGCCGGACGCATGGCCGAGGTGGCGACGAGTACCGGCTGGGTCGATCTGATCGACGAACGGCTGTTTGCGCCGCTTGGCGTGACCGACACCGATTACAACGGGATCGGCAACGAACTGAACCCGCGCATCGCCGGCGGGATGCGCAGCTCGATCGAGACGTACCGCCGGCTGCTGATGGTGCTTGCGCATGATGGCCAGTACGA
Organism: uncultured Phycisphaera sp.; assembly: GCA_964543215.1. GTDB lineage: Bacteria > Planctomycetota > Phycisphaerae > Phycisphaerales > Phycisphaeraceae > CAZIXN01. Next base: position 1,886 of record CAZIXN010000146.1, on the reverse strand, counting down.
CGGGCAGCAAGTGCTGGATCCTTCGGCGATCGACGCGATGCTGACCGACTACACCGGCTTCGGCACGCCCGAGGCGGCGGCGATCGGCTACACGCCCGGGACGGTGGAGAATTTCCTGGGCCACGGCCTGGGCACGTGGGTCGGCCGACGCAACGATGCCGGGCAAGTGACCGAATGGATGAACGCCGGCGCTTTGGGCACGATCGGCTGGCTCGATGTTGAACACGGCTACCTCGGCATCTTCCTTGTGGAAGACGACCTGCCGAACTTCATGGGGCTGATCGAAGGCGTGCGACTCGACGCGGCGGGGCGCATCGCGGCGGGGCTGGCCGCGCTGCCGGGCGATTTTGACGGAAGCGGAAGCGTCGAGCAGGGGGATCTCGACCGCATCCTCAACGGCTGGGGCACCACGCCGAGCTGGGAACTCACCGCCGCCAGCGCCCGGCCCAACGGCGTGATCGATCAGGAGGAGCTCGACGCGGTGCTCAATCATTGGGGTGCGTCGGAAGCGCCGTCGTTTCGTGGCGCATCGATTCCCGAGCCCGGTGGCCTATATGGGTTGAGCCTGATGAGCGTGTCGCTCGTGCGGTGGCGGCACGCTGCCTTCCGCTGAAGCCGAGATGTCGCGGGCCGGCGCGTTCGGGAGTACCTTCCACGGGTGGCCCAGCGACGCTTCCACGACGAGAAGGCTTTCGAGCATTTCCTACGAGCCAACGGCGTGCCGTACGTCGCGGTCGATGAGGCGAAGCGGGCGTTGCAGGCGACGGGCAGCGGTTCGGCGAAGCTGCCGCTGAAGAGTTTCGACTTTGTGGTGTACGGCGGCGAAGGTGCGGCGAATCTGCTGGTGGATGTCAAAGGCCGGAAGCACGCGGGGAACACCGGCAAGCAGCTGCAGAACTGGGTGATGCGCGACGACGTGTCGAGCCTGCAGCGTTGGTCGGGGATTTTCGGCGAGGGTTTCGAGCCGGTGTTCGCGTTTTTGTTCTGGTGCGATGCGCCGCCGCCGGATGCGCTGTTTCTGGAGGTGTTCGAGTTTGGCGAGAAGTGGTACGCGGTGCAGGCGATCCGGCCGAGCGAGTATGTGCCGGCCGTGCGCGACCGATCGAAACGGTGGGACACGGTGAGCGTGCCGGCGGCCCATTTCATGCGGCACGCTCGGCCGATCAAGGAGCTGCTCGGGCTGTCGTGACGGCGGGAAATGTCCAGAGATTTCCTGCTTCCCGGGGGCGTCGATACGATCCACGGCCCATGAGCGAGACCGAATCCAAGCGGACTTACAAAGACACGCTGCACCTGCCCAAAACCGCCTTTGCGATGAAGGCCAACCTCGTGCAGAACGAGCCGGCGTCGGTGAAGCGCTGGAGCGACCTGGGCGTGTACGCCAGGCTGCGGCGGCGCGCGGCCGACGGCGAAACGCGCGGCGACTTCGTATTCCACGACGGCCCGCCGTACGCCAACGGCGACATCCACCTGGGCCATCTGCTCAACAAGTGCCTGAAGGATTTCGTGGTTCGTTCGCGCACGATGATGGGGTTGGATTGCCCGTACACGCCGGGCTGGGACTGCCACGGCCTGCCGATCGAGCACAAGGTGATGCAGGAGCTCGGCGAGGCGGGCAAGACGATGCCGGCGATCAAGGTGCGGCAGAAGTGCCAGAAATACGCCGAGAAGTTCGTGAAGACCCAGAGCGCGCAGATGCAGCGGCTGCTGACGCTGGCGGACTACGACGATCCGTATCTGACGATGCTGCCGAAGTACGAGGCGGGCGTGCTGGAGGTGTTTGCGGGGATGATCGAGCGCGGGCTGGTGTACCGGGACTTGAAGCCGGTGCACTGGTCGGTGGACAACCAGACCGCGCTGGCGGAGGCGGAGCTGGAGTATTACGA
>CAZIXN010000145.1:0-7464 GCA_964543215.1 uncultured Phycisphaera sp. | reverse complement strand
CGCACCGAGCCCGACAGCATCACCAGGAACGGGTACACCATCGTCACCCCGCCCAGCAGCAGCAGCGTGATGATCGCCGCGTGGATCAGTCGACCCTTGACGCTCCGGGTTTCGGTGGGGAGGAGGATGGCCATCGCTTACTTCCGCCCTCCCGCGAACTCGGCCCGGCTGAGCATCTTGAGCTGGTAGGCCGTGAACCCGATCAGGATCGCGCCCAGGATCCACGCCATCGCGGCACCGATGCCGAAACGCAGGTCCAGAAACGCGCGGTTGAACACCTCCAGCGCGAGAACCGTCGTCGAATCCTGCGGCCCGCCCTGCGTCATCGCCAGGATGAAATCGACGCCGCCCTTGAACGCGGCCACCACCGCCGCCACGAACTGGATCACGATCAGGAACTTCAAGCGCGGCAGCGTGATGTAGAACACCCGCGCCCACACGCCGGCTCCGTCGATCGCCGCCGCTTCGTACAGGTCACTGGGCACGGTCTTGAGCGCCGCGAGATAAAGCAAGCAGCCCGGCCCCATCGTCGCCCACACGATGGGAATCACCGTCCAGAACATCGCCGCCTCGGGCCCGGCGATGAACCGCAGCGGCTCAAGCGCGTAGCCGCCGACCAACGCCGAACGCCCGTACGTCATCAACGCGGAAACACCGCCCCACCCCACCACGCCGGCCACCGCCCAGAGCCCCAGCTTCATCGGCGTGGTCATCTCGTCGAGCTTGATCGGCAGCCAGACCAGCGTGAGCACGCACGCCGTCCACAGCGCCGCCACCGAAAGCTTGAGCACCGTCGCCACCACCGCGGGCAGCCCGTTGAGCGACAGCAGCAGTTGGTTCAGCACGCCGAACGCCGACGGCTCGTAAAGCTGTTTCCACAGGAACATGATGATCACGCCCGAGATGATCGCCGGCAGGTAGTACACCGTGCGGAACACGTACTTCAGGAGACTCGTCGGTACCTCGTCCAGCAGGATCGCCAGCAGGATCGGCGGCCAGAACCCCAGCACGATCATCAGGCCGACAAAGTAGAACGTTCGGCCCAGGCTGTCCCAGAAGCGTTCGTCAAAGAGCACGTTCGCGAAGTTGTCGACGCCGACGAACGTGGACTCCTGCACGATGCGGTAGTCCGACACGGCCATCACCGCCCCGCCCAGCAGCGGCGCGTATTGCCAGAGGACCATGATCAGCAGCGCGGGCATCAGCAGCGCCCAGCCCCACGAAAGCCGCCAGCGTTTCGCGCCCGCCGGACGCGGCGGCGCGTTCGCCTTGTCGAGCTTCGTGAAGAATCGCCAGACGTGCCCGAATCCCAACAGAAACGCCGCGGCCACGCCCACCAACACCACCCACGCCCACGCCCGCCGCGTCGCGCGTTCCTCATCGCTGATGTTGCCCAGCACGCGACGATCCACGTCCTTCACGGATGCCTCCAGCAACGCACGGATCCGCTCCACCCGCTGCGCCTGCGGCACGTCCGCCAGCTTCAGGTCCATCGCCTGGCTCACCGGAAGGTTCATGTGGAGATAGATGTTCTGCGTGTTCTGGCCGTACGGCTCGGGCACGCCGCTGGCGATCGCGGTGTCGTACGCCTCCTGCCAGCCGGCCGGCACGCGCTCCAGGATGCGGTCGTAGCCGAACTTCTTCAGCAGCGCCGGCGAAACGAACTCGCCGAAACCCTGATCCACCATCACCCGCGTGCGGATCTCCTTCGCCTCGTCGGAGGTCATGAACCAGATGTACTTCGTCGCCGCGATCTGCTGCGGCGGCGTCGCGCCGGCGAACACGCCGAGCATCATCGCGTTGATCTCACTGCCGCGCGTGCCCGCCCAACTCTTAGGCAGCGGCGCGATGCCGATCAACTGCGGGTTCAGGTCGCCCAGCAGCTCTTCGGTGAGGTAGTCGAAGCGCATGCCGATCCGGCCCTGATCGAACATCAGCTTGATCTCCGGACCGCCGATGTATCCCGCCCCGGGAATGATCCGTCCGTCGCGCTCGAACGGCCCGCGCAGCAATTCCCACACGTAGCTGTACGCCTCGGCCGCCTGCTCCGAGTCGTAGGCCGCCCGCCAGTTGCCCTCCGCATCCTGCGCCACCGCCCGCCCGCCGTGGCTGACCAGGAAGCCGTACGTCGAATAGCTCAACAGGTTGCTGACGGCGATGCCGTACTGATTACGCTCCGGCACGGTCAGCTTCCGCGCCGCCTCGAGCAGTTCCTCCCACGTCTCGGGCGGGGCATCGGGGTTTAGCCCGGCCTGATTGAACAGGTCCCGCCGATACAGCATCGCGATGATCACCGGGTTGTAGGGCACGGCCCACACGTGCGTCGCCGGCCGACCTTCCGCGTCGAGCATCCGCCCCGATTCATCCGGCCGATGCACCACCGGCCAGGCGTTGTCGGGCACGCGCTGCCGGATCTGCTCCCGGGCCCGATCGATCTGACCGGTCGTGGGCTCGTGCGTGAAGCGCTGCCCATCGTGTTCGAGCAGCTTCGGATCCTCGGCCGTGATCCGGGCGAGCAACACCTCCATCGGTGCCAGGAACCCCTGCCCGATGTACGTCGAGGACTGCCGAAAATTGACGTAGATCGCGTGCGGCGGCACCCCTGCCGCGATGGCCATCAGCGGGCCGGAGTCCATCGCCGAGCCGCCGATCTTGGGCATCGTGAACGGCTCCACCGCGATGTCCGGATTCGCTTCAAGAAAGGCCCGCAACGTCGCCCGCAGCGCCTGAGCGGGCACATCGGTCCGCTCGGGATCGGGGACGCCCTCGGCCCGGATCGTCAGGATTGAGTCCGCTCGCTGCGCCGCGAAACCCGGAAAAGCAACGCAGGCCAATGCAACACAAAGCCATGAAAAAACAAGCTTTGCGACGGGATTGCAGGCAGATTTCGCCATGGCGTGCAAGACCTGAATATTCTAGAAGATCAAAGTCTAGCAGAAAGTCACGCCGCGGTAGCCTCGATCATTCGCGCACGCCGCGAAGCAAACACGATCGAACAGCTCACCTGGCTCACCGAGCACGCGTCAACGCACGAACACCGCCGCGGCGAAGCGTCACGAGTCGGGGGTTCGGAGTTTCGAAGATCGACCCTCGCCCGCCGTGGTTGATCCGCACCCAAGGCAAGGCGCGCCATCCGCCACCTGAAAGAACAAGACGGCAAGAGCGAACCCGCGATTGCTACAGAGCCGAATTCAGCAGATTCTCCAGCAACTCCTGACGGCCGACGGGCGCGGACTGCACGTCGTTTTTCTGCGCGATCTCGTCGAGTTCGGCAAGCGTCAGCGTGCCCGCTTCGATCTGCCGGCCCAGGTCGGTCGACCAGCCGGCGTAGCGGGTTGCTCTGATCTCACCGAGTCGTCCGTCTTCGATGAGCTTCGCCGCGGCTTTAAGACCGCGCGCAAAAGCGTCCATGCCGCCGATGTGGGCGTAGATCAGATCGATGGGTTCGGTGCTTTGGCGGCGGACCTTGGCATCGAAGTTCAGGCCGCCGGTCGTGAAGCCACCGGCCTTGAGCACCGTGAGCATCGCGAGTGTCGTGTCGTAGAGGTTCGTCGGGAACTGGTCGGTGTCCCAGCCGATGTTCTCACCGCCGCGGTTGGCGTCGATGCTGCCCAGCAGATCGTTGGCGGCGCAGTACTCGAGTTCGTGGTGGAAGGTGTGGCCGGCGAGGGTGGCGTGGTTGGCTTCGATGTTGAGCTTGAAGTGTTCGGTCAGGCCGTACTTCATGAGAAACGCGTGACAGGCCGAGGCGTCGTGGTCGTACTGGTGCGTGGTGGGCTCCTTGGGCTTGGGCTCGATGTAGAACGGGATGTTCAGGCCGATGGATTTCTTGTAATCCACCGCGAGGTGCAACAGCCTGGCAAGGTGATCCAGATCGGCGGAGAGGTCGGTGTTGAGCAGGGTGTCGTAGCCTTCGCGACCGCCCCAGAAGGTGTAGCCGGCCCCGCCGAGTTCCTTCGTGGCGTCCAGCGCACGGCGGACCTGCGCCGCGGCGTGGGCGAAGACTTTCGGACACGGCGATGTGCCGGCCCCAGCCATATAGCGCGGGTGGATGAACAGGCACGCCGTGCCCCACAACAGCTTCACGCCGGTCTCCTGCTGCTTGCCCTTGGCGTACTGCACGATCTCCGCGAGCGCCGCGTGGCTCTCTTTGAGCGTGGGCATCTCCGGCGCGATGTCGCGGTCGTGGAAGCACCAGAAGCCGATATCCAGCTTGGTGCAGAACTCGAACATCGCGTCGATCGCCTGTCGTGCGGCGGTCATCGGGGCGGGGGCGTCTTCCCACGGCAGTTGTCGCGTCGCCTGGCCGAAGGGGTCCGCGTTCCCCTGCTTCATGCAATGCCACATGCATGCGGCGAACCGCAGGTGGTCCCGCATCGATTTGCCCGCCACCGTCGCGTCGGGGTCATAGTGCTTGAACGCCAGCGGGTTGTTCGAGTCACGGCCTTCGTAGCGGACCTTGTCGGCGACTTCAGGGAAGTAGTTGCTCATGGGGGCAGGCTAACGCGAAGTTCAATCACAGGGGAAACGCATCGATGGCGAAGGCCAGCGATTCGGCAACATGAGGAATCAACGCACCACCAACATCAAGGCAGGCGATCGTGCCCGGATCTCCCGCGAACCGAAATTCAGAACTGAATAAACAGATCATCGACTTCGAAGCTGCTTGAAGTCGGGCTGTTGTAGGACTCGCTGGCGACGTGGCCATCGAGGGCGAGGATGTTGCCGGTGTCGCTTAGGTGTCGGAAGCGGATGCGACCGGCGTTGGCGTCGGTATCGGTGTTGTCGCCGAAGTTGAACGTGTCCATGATCGTCGTGTAGTTGACGCCGGCGACGTTTTGGATCAGCCACGGCGACCGGCTGTTATCCATCGCCTTGGCGTTGTTGCCCATGGGAACACCGAGGCGGTGCAGCACCGAATCACCGCTGAGTTCGCGGCTGGGGACCTGGCTGGTGTCGGCGACGACAAGCAGGTTGGACGTGTTCTTGATCTGCGTGATTTTCTTGGGCACCAGGCGGAGTGCTGCGGCACCGGCCCCGACGCCGATCTTCGACGCTTTGAACCAATCGATCTGACCGCCTTCGGGCATCAGGGACGGATGGGCACCGTACTGGCGGTAGTGAAGATTGCCGCCGTTGTCTTGCTGCTCTTCACCTGCGGGGCAGCGATAGATGTTGGTGATGCCGGATTTTCCGCCCTCTTGAGCGCCCAGATCGGTCCAGGTCTTGACGGACTTGCCCATCACGTTGAGCAGCTGGATGGTCCAGTCGGTGTTGTCGGTGGAGCCGCCGGTGTTGTCGTGTTCACCGTAGGGCAGCGAGTCGTTGTTTTCGTTGGCGTAGACGTAGAGCGCGACGCCGTGCTGTTTGAGATTCGAGAGACAAGCGGCGCTGCGGCTGGCTGACCGAGCCGCTCCCAGCGCGGGCAGGAGCAGGCCGATGAGCAGCGCGATGATGGAGATCACCACGAGCAGTTCGATGAGGGTGAAAGCGTGACGGCGTGATCGGGTGGACATGACGGGGCCTCGATGAAAGGGGGACGCGGGAACCCGAGGGTTCGAAACCGAGCGAAGCGATTCAGGAAGCAGGACCGGGGAACGGCCAACGCAAGCGAAGACAAAGGTCGCGGCCGGCCGTTGAGCCGGGGCGACCGGTGGAAGACATCAGGCGATGCGTCGGCGACGGGCCAACAGGCCGACACCCGCGAGCGCGGCGGTGGCGAGGGCCGTGGGCTCGGGGACGTTCACGCCGTTGAAGTTCGGGGCGTTGGAGCTTCCCCAGTTGTTAACGGGTTGAAACAACGACGACGCTGCGAGTGCCGGCACGGAGGGAAATCCGGCCCGGCACCCGCACGGGTTCAGCAAACATCGCTTCACCGTCCTTGGTACACGTTTAACTATCGGATTTCCAAAGATTCGCGCCCTCGGTTCCGGTTCGGCCATGCGTTCGAGACGCTCCGGCGGCCCCGCACCGCCAATGGCCCAGGGCGTGGGGCAGCCACCGGCATTACATTCCCCCTAAACAGGCCGGCGATGGCGTCGGAATGCTTGATGTCTCGCCGAATCGTGCTATGGTAAGCGTTTACATCATTTTCTCAACGATCTCTTCGAGGCGGGCCATCCCTTCATGGTTGCGCCTCGGTAGCGGGAGGTTTTGTGGTCAAGGTCGAGTCTGTCGTGGTGAATCGCGCTCTTTTCAACGCTCAGCACGGAGCGCTGGGTGCCTATTTCAGCTTTACCTGCGGGATGGCCGGGGCTCCGGGGGGATTGGGGGTGGAGCTGGGGCAGCCGGCGGATCAGCAGGTGTTCGTCGGTTGGAAGGACGGAGCGCGTGCCTCGACGGGGAGCCTTTGGGCGTTGCCCTGGTTTGCGGAGCGCGGGGAGCGCGGGGAGCGCGGGGGGCGCGGGGGCGGGGCCGACAACTTTCTGGGAGAGCAGGCGGGCCCGGTCGAGCAGCAGGTGCCGTCGGACATCCGCGTGGTTGACCCGGCGAGCATCGATCGGCAATACGGGCTCGCCAGCGACACGTGGCGCACCGGCCCGCTGGGCTTCGCGATCTACACGCCCCTCTCGGCGTTGCCCGATCCCGCGACGGCGTCGCCCAACTCGATTCGCGACGCGTTGCTGCCGGCGGTGACCGCCTCGCTCACCCTCGACAACCGTGATAGCACATCCACCCGCACCGCCTTCTTTGCTCTGAAGTTTGCACAGCCCGGCGGGCGGCCGCTGAACGACTGGTCGCGCAACGGCGCCACACGCCGCGGCTTCGCCTGGCGGCGTGAGCTCGGCGTCGCGGGCCAACTCGCCGACACGACCGACGACGCAACTGCCGTCTCAATCGACGGCGCATCCCTCGTCAACATCTTTCGCTGGTCCGTTGATGAAGGGCTGCGCGACACGCTCAACCCGGTGCACCGCTTGGGCAGTTGCCCGGGCCTGGCCTTCGAAGTGCCCGCAGGCAAACGCTACTCCCTGACGTTGGCGCTCGGCGTGTACCGCGAGGGGGTCGTGACCACCGGGCTGGAAGGCCGGTACCTGTACACCCGACATTACGGCGATCTTGAAGCGGGGCTCGATGCGGCGCTCGATCGCGCTGAGGCGCTGAAGCGATCCGCGCACACGCAGGATCGACAACTGCAAGACGCGCCGATATCGGCCGACCAACGCTTCATGATCGCCCACGCGACCCGCAGCTACGTCGCGAACACACAACTGCTCGAGGTCGGTGGCGAGCCGTTCTGGATCGTCAACGAAGGCGAGTTCCGGATGATGAACACGCTGGATCTGTCGGTCGATCAGATGTTCTGGGAGCTGGATCGCAACCCGTGGGTGGTGCGCAACTTGCTGGACCGCTTCATCCGGCACTACAGCTTCCACGACACCGTCTGCGATTCGACCGGCCGGACCGCTCCGGGCGGCGTGAGCTTCTGCCACGACATGGGCGTAAACAACCAGTTTTCGCCGG
>CAZIXN010000144.1:0-7528 GCA_964543215.1 uncultured Phycisphaera sp. | reverse complement strand
TTCGCGGGGGCGTCCACCGGCCAGCAACTGCTCTACGGGCTCGACGAGCAGACCCGCCGGTTCGAGGCCGATGGCAAAGTCAGGAAATACGAATTCTGGGAGTTCCTCTGGCCGATCCTCAACGACGACGGCCACTGCAAAGGCATCGTCGCGCAGGACATGCGGACCATGGAGATCAAGCCGTTCCTCGCCGACGCGGTCGTCATGGCCACCGGCGGCAACGGTCTGATCTACGGCAAGTCCACGATGTCGGTGATCTGCACCGGCGGCGCCCCGTCACGCTGCTACCAGGCCGGCGCAGCGCTGGGCAACCCCGAGATGATCCAGGTGCACCCCACCGCGATCCCCGGCGAAGACAAGTGCCGGCTGATGTCCGAATCCGCGCGCGGCGAAGGCGGCCGGGTGTGGGTGCCGCGCAAGAAGGGCGACGATCGGCACCCGCTGGACATCCCCGAAGCCGAGCGGCTGTACTTCCTCGAAGAGAAATATCCCGACTACGGCAACCTGGTCCCGCGCGACATCGCCACCCGCGAGATCTTCTGGGTCTGCGAAAAGGGCATGGGCGTCGGCGGCGGGCAGATGGTCTACCTCGACATCACGCACCTGCCCAAGGCCACCAAGGACAAGCTCGCCGCCATCCTCGAGATCTACGAGAAGTTCACCGGCGACGACCCCCGCGAAGTCCCGATGAAGATCTTCCCCGCCGTGCACTACACCATGGGCGGGATGTACACGACGTACACCTCGTACGACCCGACCAAAGACACCTACACCCCCGCTCACGAGCCCAAGCGGCAGCCGGGCGAAGGCATGCTCTACGGCGATCCGCAGAACATGATGACCAATATCCCCGGGCTGTACGCGTTCGGCGAAACCAACTACGCCTACCACGGCGCGACCCGCCTGGGTGCCAACGCGCTGCTTTCGTGCATCTTTGACGGCTTGTTCTGCGGCCTCAGCGTGGCGAACTACGCCAGGAAACCCGACGGCCAAAAAGCCAAGGACACGCCCGACGCCACCGTGCAGAAGTTCGTGAAGCAGGAAGTCGACAAGATGACCCGGCTCACCGAGTCCAAGGGCGTGAACAACCCGTACCAGATCCACCAGGAAATGGGCCAGGAGATGATCGCTTCCGCGACCGTGGTGAAAACCCAGGAGCGTCTGGTCCAAGCGCGAGCGAAGCTCAACGAGCTGGCCGAGCGGTACAAGGATCTCAAGATCAGCGACGCCGGCCTTTACACCAACCAGAACGTCAGCTTCGCCCGGGCCGTCGGAGACATGCTGATCTACGCCCAGGCGATCATCGAAGGCTCGATCGCCCGCAAGGAGTCGCGCGGCAGCCACTACCGCGACGACTACCCGACGCGCATCGACGAGCCGTTCCACGCGACGACCAAGTGCTTCTACGACCAAAGCGCGCCCGGCCGGACGCGCATCGAGTGGGAGCCGATCCCGCTGCCGCTGGTCCCGCTGCGCAAGCGCGACTACGGCGCCGCCAAGCCCGCGGCGAAACCCCAGGCCGTCGCCGCCGGCTGACCACACCGTTTGAAACCGCACGCTTCGCCGACGGCCTCGGCCGCCGAACCCCAGGTGAACCCCATGATCGCTTCTGCCAAACCCAAAACCTTCAAAGTCCGCATCAAGCGGCAGGACGCCCGCAACCAGCCTGCTTACTGGCAGGAGTTCGAGGTGCCCTACGTCGAGAGCCAGAACATCATCGCGGTGCTGCAGCACATCGCCGCCAACCCCTTCACGACCGACGGCAAGGAAGTGGAGCCCGTCGTTTGGGACTCGGGCTGCCTGGAAGAAGTCTGCGGTTCGTGCACGATGGTGATCAACGGCCGGGTTCGGCAGTCGTGCTCGGCGCTTACCGCCGATCTGCTCGACGACGCCGAGGGCACTTCCGGGGGCACTTCCGGGGGCACGATCACCGTCGAACCGATGAGCAAGTTCCCGGTCGTCCGCGACCTGTTCGTTGATCGTCAGCGGATGTTCGACAACCTCATCAAGGTCAAGGCCTGGGTCCCCATCGACGGCACGCACGACCTGGGCGAAGGCCCCAAGGAGACGCCCGAAAAGCAGCAGGAGCGCTACGCGATCTCGCGGTGCATGACCTGCGGCTGCTGCCTGGAAGCCTGCCCGCAGTTCACGCAGGACAACGACTTCCTGGGCGCTCAGGCGATCGCGCAGGCGTACTACTTCAACGAGCACGAAACCGGCGCGAAGCTCAAGAAAGAGCGGCTTGAAGTGCTGGCCGGCCCCGGCGGCGTGCACGATTGCGGCAACGCGCAGAACTGCGTCAAGGTCTGCCCCAAAGAGATCCCGCTCACCGAAGCCATCGCCAAGGCCGGCCGACAACTCACGGTCCACGCGATCAAGAGCTTCTTTACCGGCAAGTAAGACGCATGGTCGTCAACCTCGCGCATCATGGCCGGCTGCGCAAGCGGCCCGGTGTTCCTCCCGCAAGCTCGCGATGATGAAGGCATCCCCCGGCTCGTCGCAAGATGCTTTACGATCTGTTCGGCGGCGATGCTTGAGGTCTTCTCATACCGGATCGGAGGCACCATGCGGCACGGGCGGCGAACACTTTGGTTCAGGGGTTGGGCGACGATAGCGTCGCTGGCCTTTTTCAGCGGTACGGCAGGAGGCGAACTTGGCGGGGCGCCCGACGATGCGCTCGCGGTGGTTGCTTGGGCGGGAAGCGACGCGTTGGCCGGGCCCTACGCGGGCTCGAAGCTGTCTGCGTTGGCGGAGCGGTCGGCCTGGTCGGAGCTGCCGGGAGCGTTGCGCCAGGCGTGGTCGGAAACCGCGATTCGGGCGGACGTCGATCCGCGGGTGCGGCGTCTGATCGAGGAGGGTGTGGCGTTGCTCGGTCCGCTGAGCGGGCGGGGCGGCACGGCGTGGGTGATGCCGGCGGGGGACGACGGGTCGCCGCCGGTGGTGGTGGTGCGATTGGAGCCTGGTGACGCGGCGGCGGGCGAGCAAGCCCGCGCTTCGCTGGAGGCGTTGTTCGCCGCGTTGCCGCGGGAGGCGGCGGCGCTTCGGGCCGAGGTGCACGCGATGCCCGACGGCAGCGTCGCGGTCGTTTGGAACGGGGGCGTGGCGGATGCCGTGGTCACCGATCGGAGGTGGGTTCAGCGGCCGGCGTGGTCGCGGATCACCGGCGGGTTCGACGGGCCGGCGGCATTGGCGGTGGGGTTGAACATCGAAGCGATCTTCCGCGCAACCGAGGCGGCCACCTTCCGTGCCGGCATCTGGCAAGGCACGCGGGCGGATCAGGCCGGGATCATGAACAGCCTGCGCTCGCTCGGGCTGGACGGCGTGGGTGACCTCGTGTGGGCGAACGGCTTTGACGGCCGGGGCGGGTGGAGCAATCGCATGTTTCTGGAGGCCCCGGCGCCGCGGTCGGGGTTGCTGTCGCTGCTGGACCATGCCCGGCTCGAGCCGGACTCGTGGGCTTCGGTGCCCGGCGACGCGGAGGTGGTGTCGGTGCTCGCAATCGACATGGGCAAGGCGGTGGACGAGCTGAAGCGCATCGCGGTGTCGTTCGCCCAATGGGCCGCCGATGAGCCCGGCTTCGAGGAGGACATGGAGCAGGGCCTGCGTTCGGCCGAAGCGATGCTCGGACTCGACCTCGAGGCGGACCTGATCGATCGGCTGGGCACGACGTGGACGCTGACCATGGACCCGATGGCCGGCGGCCAGGGGTTTCTGGGCATCGTGGTGTCGTCGCCGTTGCCCGAGCCCGAGCCGGTGATGTTCTCGCTGGATAAGCTCGCGCGGACCGGCAACGGCGCGTTGCGGATGGGCTTCACCGCGGTGGAAATGCCTTGGGTACAGATGGGGTTGATGACCGAGCGGGTGGATGGCGTGCGGCTGACCCGGCTGGGCATGCCGGCGTTCTCGCCGACGTGGGCGGTGCACGACGGACAGCTACTCCTGGGTCTGCAGCCCGAGTCGGTGGTCGCCACGGTGCAGCGGCAGCGGGGCGAGGTGCCCGCGATGCCGATGGAAGGCGTCGGTTCGCCCGAGGCGCTGTTGCAGAGTGAGCTGCTTCGAGACGGTCGCATCGTCTACGCGTCGATGCTGAATCTGCCCGAAACCGCGCCGCAGTCGCAAGCGGTGAACCTCCTGGGCGGTCGGCTGCTCAGCGGCGCGGTGGAGATGGTGTCCGGGCGACCGATGCCTCGCTTGTTGCCGACGCTGCCGGAGGTGGTGCCCCTGTTGGAACGCAGCTGGACCTTCGCGGTCGTCAGCGACGACGGGCTGGCGGTGGATTCGTCCACGCCGTTCCCGGCCGCCACGCTTTACGGTCCCGGCGGCGGTGGCGAGATGCAGATCGTGGGCGTGATCCTCAGCGCGCTCGCCGAGGCGGGAGGATCCGCACGCCGAAACGAGGACCCCGAGCAGGACCCACCCGGCCGCGCTGGACAACCCAGCGACGAGGCACGGACGCCACGCGCCCCGTTCTGATCGAAACGCCGGTGTTCGGCCGTGCGTAAACTCCGCCCATGGCTTTGACCCACATCCGCGTCCGCGGCGCCAAAGAGCACAACCTCAAGAACCTGGATCTCGACATCCCGCGCGACCGGCTGGTGGTGATCACGGGCGTGTCGGGTTCGGGAAAATCGTCGCTGGCGTTCAACACGATCTACGCCGAGGGCCAGCGGAAGTACATGGAATCGCTGTCGGCGTACGCGCGGCAGTTCCTGGATCAGTTGCAGAAGCCCGATGTGGAAAGCATCGAAGGCCTTCCGCCGACGATCGCCATCGAGCAGCGCGGCAGCTCGCACAACCCGCGCTCGACCGTGGCAACAACCACGGAGATCTACGATTACCTCCGCCTGTTGTTCGCCCGGGTCGGCACGCCACGCTGCTGGCACCCGGCCGACGCGGACGACCCGGCGTCGAAGCGGTGCGGGCACGTGATCGAGGCGCAGTCGGCGACGCAGATCGTGGACCACGTCATGGCGCTGGCCGAGGGCAGCAAGGTCATGATCCTCTCGCCGATGGTGCGGGGCAAGAAGGGGCATCACAAGGAGATCTTCGAGTCGATGATGCGGCAAGGGCTGGTGCGGGCCCGGGCCGATGGGGAGCTGTTGGATCTGCGGGAGGTGACGCAGAGCAAAGGCGGCTCGCCGTGGACCACCAAGACGCAGCGGTATCAGCGGCACACGGTCGAGGCGGTGGTGGACCGGATCGTGGTGCGGCCAACGGCGGCGGCGAAGGACGGCGAGGTCGACGAGCTGCGGGCCCGCGTGGCAGACTCCATCGAGCTGTCGCTGAAGCTGGCGGGTGGGTTGGTCGTGATCGCGGTGGCGGCCCCGGACGCCAAGGCGTCGTCGGCCGACAATGTCTGGGAAGATCGGCTGTTCAGCGAAAACTATGCGTGCGCGCTGCACCCTGAGTGTTCGCTGGAGGACCTTGAGCCGAGGCTGTTTTCGTTCAATTCGCCCTACGGCGCATGTCCGACGTGCGCGGGGCTGGGCATCCGGCAGGAGTTCGACCCGGACCTGGTGATCGCCAATCCCGAGCTCTCGCTGGAAGAAGGCGCGATCGAGGCGTGGGGCGTCACCGGGACGATGATGAAGCGGTATTACAACCGCCTGACGCGGAAGCTGTGCAAAGACTTCAAGTTCAGCGCGGCCACGCCCTGGAAGTCGCTGACCAGGAAGGTCCAGCGGATCCTGATGGAAGGCACGAACGCGCGGGATGAGAAGGAGTTCGGCGTCGCGTTCGACGGCGTGCTCCCGAATCTGGCAAAGCGGTTTGAAAGCACGGACAGCGAGTGGGTCAAGCAGAAGCTCGCGGCGTATCTGACGGACAAGCCGTGCCCGACGTGTCACGGTGCGAGACTGCGTGAGGAGGCGCTGCACGTGTTTCTTGAGGTGTCGCCGGAGGTGCTTGAGCCGGGCGTCGGTAAGTCGCTCGCGGATTTCGAGAACGCGGATGCTGCCCCGTCGCTCAGCAGGAAGCAGTCGCGGGAGATGCGGTTGGTAACGCTGCACGACGTGACGCAGATGACCATCGAGCAGGCGTCCCTCTTCTTCGAGGCGCTTGAGTTGAACGCCGAGGGGCAGCAGATCGCGGCGCCGATCCTCAAGGAGGTGCGGGCGCGCCTGGGTTTCATGCTCAGCGTGGGCCTGGGGTACCTGAATCTGTCGCGGAACACGGGCACGCTCTCCGGCGGCGAGGCGCAGCGCATCCGCCTGGCGACGCAGGTGGGCTCGGGGCTGGTGGGCTGTTGCTACGTGTTGGACGAGCCGACCATCGGGCTGCACCAGCGGGACAACGAGCGGCTGATCCGCACGCTGCGTCACCTCACCGATATCGGCAACACGGTCATTGTCGTCGAGCACGACGAGGACACCATCCGCGCGGCGGACTGGCTCATCGACATCGGGCCCGGGCCGGGCAAGCACGGCGGGACGGTGATCGCGGCCGGCCCGACGGCGGATGTGATCCTGGACCGCGGCTCGCTGACCGCGGCGTTTCTTCGCGGCGACGAGGAAATCGCGGTGCCGGCCACGCGGCGCACGCTCGACCACGACAAGCCGCTGCGGATCGTCGGTGCCCGGCAGAACAATCTCAACAATCTGGACGTCGACATCCCGCTGGGCGGCATCGTGACGGTCACCGGCGTGTCCGGCTCGGGCAAGAGCACGCTGGTGAATCAGGTGCTGCTCAAGGCGGCCAAGCGGAAGCTGCTGGGCTCGCGCATCAAGCCGGGCGCCCACGACAAGCTGCTGGGCCTGGGGAATATCGACCGGATCATCGAGGTGGACCAGTCGCCCATCGGCCGGACGCCGCGGAGCAACCCCGCGACGTACACGGGCCTGTTCGATCTGATCCGCGACCTGTTCACCAAGACCAAGGAGGCGAAGATCCGCGGGTACAAGCCCGGCCGGTTTTCCTTCAACGTCAAGGGTGGGCGGTGCGAGGCGTGCCAGGGTCAGGGCGTCAAGAAGATCGAGATGCACTTCCTGCCGGACGTCTTCGTGCAGTGCGACGTGTGCAAGGGCAAGCGATACAACCGCGAAACGCTGGAGATCACCTATCGCGGCAAGAACATCGCGGATGTGCTGGAGATGACGATCGAGGAAGCGCTGCAGTTCTTCGAGGCCTTCGGCGACGTGACGCGCATGCTCACCGCGCTCAATGACGTCGGCCTGAGCTACGTCCAACTCGGCCAACCGAGCACGACGCTCTCGGGCGGCGAGGCGCAGCGCGTCAAGCTGGCGACCGAGTTGGGCAAGCGATCGACCGGGCGGACGCTGTACATCCTCGACGAGCCGACGACCGGCCTGCACTTCGAAGACGTGCGCAAGCTCGTCGGCGTGCTCAATCGGCTCTGCGACGATGGCAACCGCAGCGCGCAGGACGGCTACACGGCGGTCGGCGGCAACACCATCGTGCTCATCGAGCACAACCTCGACGTCATCAAGTGCAGCGACTGGATCATCGATCTGGGGCCCGAGGGCGGGGACCGCGGCGGGAACCTGGTCGCGCAGGGCACGCCCGAACAGGT
>CAZIXN010000143.1:0-7535 GCA_964543215.1 uncultured Phycisphaera sp. | reverse complement strand
AGCACCGAAGCGCACCTGCACGCCCGCGGCATCCGCACCATCGGCGACCTGCGCGACTTATCGGAAGCGCAGCTCGTCCGCGACTTCGGCGATCTGGGGCGTTCGCTGTTCCGACGCAGCCGAGGCCTGGACGACCGGCCCGTCGTGCCCGACCGGCAGGCCAAGAGCATCGGCCACGAACAGACGTTCGGCCAGAACCTCGAGGACCCCGAACAGGTCCGGGCGTTTCTGCTGGGCCATGTCGAAGCGGTGGCGCACCGCGTGCGGAAGCACGGCTTCACGGTGCGTGGCGTCACGATCAAGATCCGCGACGGCGGGTTCCACACGGTGACGCGGTCGACGACGCTGGACCCGCCCAGCGACCGCACCGAAGCGCTGTGGCAGGCGGCGCGGGGCTTGTTGGATGCGTGGGTGGGGCAGGCGTTCGTGCCGGTGCGTCTGATCGGGGTGCAGGCCGGGCCGTTGAACCCGCCGGGCAGCGCGACCGAGCAACTCGGTTTGTTTACGTCCGAGAAAATCGGCAAGCAGCGGGCGGTGGATGCGGCGAGCGATGCGATTGTGAGCAAGTTCGGCGTCGGCAAGTTGCACCGCGGGTCCAGCAGGCCCAGCAAACGCCGGCGGGACTAGTTGCGTGCGTTGGTGCCGCGGCGTTGTCTCGCGGTTTTTGGCCTCAAGCCCGATAAGCGAATCGCGCGAAAGCGTTGTGCTGTTCGTTCCGATCATGTCGAACGTGGGGGGGCAAGCGAGTGTGAGGATCGGGTCCGCGGCCCGGTTTGAAACGTTCGTGAGCTTCGCATCAGCAGGTCGGTGAGCGACCTGAAACCCGGACGGCAGGACGCCCAGACCAGAGACCCCGCGGCACGTCGCATCCGTGCCGCATTTCGCAGGACCCCCACCATGAGCCGTATCCAGACCAACGTCAGTTCCCTTCTTGCCCAGCGCGTGCTCGGCCAGCAGAACTCTTCCCTCAACAAGAGCCTCGAACGCCTGAGCACCGGCTACCGCATCAACCGCGGTGCCGACGACCCGGCCGGCCTGATCGCCTCCGAGGCGCTGCGCTCCGAGAAGGCCGCCATCGGTGCCGCCATCGGCAACGCCGAACGCGCCGAGCAGGTCGTCAACATCGCCGAGGGCGGCTTGCAGGAAGTCAACGCCCTGCTGCTGGAAGTCCAGTCGCTGGTGGGCCAATCCGCCAACGACGCCGGCCTCTCCAACGACGAACGCCGGGCCAACCAGCTGCAGATCGACTCGATCCTGCAGACCATCGACCGCATCTCGCAGACCACGAGCTTCCAGGGCACCAAGCTGCTCAACGGCACGTACGACTTCCAACTGGAAAACCAGGCGTCCACCATCAACGACGTGACCGTCAACGCCGCCAAGCTCGAATTCGGCGATACCCGCGAAGTCGATGTGCTGGTCACGCAGTCCGCTCAGCGCGGCGGCTTGTTCCTCTCGGCCGGGGGCGCGGCGTTCGACCTCAGCGCCGCCAGCGCGCTCTTCACCATTGACATCGGCGGCGTGGCCGGCTCGCGCCAGTTCACCTTCGCCTCGGGCACCTCGCTCGCCGATGCCCGTGACGCCATCAACACCTTCACCGACGTCACCGGGGTCTCTGCCGCCACCTCGGGCACGGGCATCGTGCTCCAGTCCACCGGCTTCGGCGGCAACGAGTTCGTCACCGTCGAAATCGCCGACGACGCCGGCCAGGCCGGCTCGGTGCTCGCCCTGGCGTCCAACAACAGCAACGCCGCCATCACCGTCGGTGCCACGGCCTTCGCTGCCGCCAACACGCCCATCCGTGATGAAGGTCAAGACATCGGTGCCGTCATCAACGGCGTCCAGGCCACGACCTCCGGACTCAACGCCCGCATCAACACCGACTTCCTCGACGTCGAGCTCGAACTCACCGCCGCCGGCGCCACCGCGCTGGGGGCCATCAACGCCGTCACCATCACCGACGGCGGGGCCAGGTTCAACCTCGGGCCCAACGTCGACATCCTCAACCAGTCGTCCATCGGCATCGGCAACGTCGCCGTCCGCAACCTGGGCACGCAGACCAATGGATTCCTCAGTTCGCTGGCCTCGGGTAGGAACAACAACGTCGTCGACGGCGACCTGGGCGCGGCTCAGAAAATCGTCAACGACGCGATCTCCCAGGTGTCCGGCCTGCGTGGCCGACTCGGCGCGTTCCAGAAGAACACCGTCGGGGCCACCATCCGATCCCTGGGTGTCGCGCTGGAAAACACCTCCGCCGCCGAGTCCGCCATCCGAGACACCGACTTCGCCTCGGAAACCGCCGAACTCACCCGGGCGCAGATCCTCCAGCAGGCCGCGACCAACGTCCTGGGCATCGCCAACGCCCAGCCGCAGTCGGCCCTGGCACTGCTGGGCTAAACCCCCGGACGTTCCGGCATCCCCGGAAGCACCCCGGAAGCACCCCGGAAGCACCCCGGAAGCGCCCCGGAAGCGCCCCGGAAGCACCCCGGAAGCAAACCCGGTCCCGGCCCGCCGCGCCCCACGAAGTTCGGGGCACGGGCCGACGACCACCAGTCTCTGGTTGGCAGTCCCGGCTCGGTTCGGGCCTCCCGATCACTGATGCGGGAGGGGCGATCCATCGATCGCCCCTCTTTTTCCGCGCCAGCGGGCGTCCATCCCATAGAAGCCCACGTTCATTGAACGTGGGCTTCTCCCGTAAAACTTCCGATAAAAACCCGCTCCGCCGTTCTTCACCGCCTGCCGTACAATCCAGTCTTTGCACCTCCGCCCCCCGCGGTGACGATAACCACCTTCATGGAAGACCCCGCCCGCCAGCCCCAACGCCCCGCCGACCCCGCCGACCCCGCCACCGAGTTCCACGCCCGGCGGAACCTGCTGCGTCTCGCGGGCTTCACCTCGCTCGCCGCCGTCGCCGCGCCCGGACTTTCGGCCCTCACCGGCTGCGTGTCGTCCTCCTCCGCCGCTCGCGCCCGCGCCGCCAACCCCGACCCCATCTACCCGCCCGGCCAATACCCGCCCACCCGGTATCGAACCCCCAACGCCTCTCCCGCTGGGCCGCAGGCCGCCGCGCCGCCGCCCGCCGTCTCCACTCCCACCCCCGCGCCGCTGCGTCTGCACGTCATCCCTCGCTCGGCGTGGACCCGCAGCCCCGTCGGCGCCAACATCAACCCGCTGGGCAACGTCACCCGACTCACCGTCCACCACGCCGGCGGCAAAGCCTTCTGGAACACCGACGCCGCCGCCACCTACAAATCACTCGAATCCATCCGCAGCGGCCACCGCTCCCAAGGCTGGGCCGATATCGGCTACCACTTCATCGTCGACCGCGACGGCCGGGTCCTTGAAGGCCGAAGCCTCCGCTATCAGGGTGCCCACGTCTCGGATAACAACGAACAGAACATCGGCGTCATGGCCCTGGGCAACTTCGAGCAGCAGTCCCCCAGCCCCCGCCAGTTGCAGGCGCTCAACGCCACGCTCAACGCGCTGTGCGCCGCGTACCACCTGCCCGTCCACCGCGTCTACACCCACCGCGAACTGGGCAAGACCGCCTGCCCCGGCCGGAACCTGCAGGCGCACATGGACTCGATCCGCCGCAGCGCGGTGCTCGCGCGGGGGTGAGTGCAAACGCAGGAAAATCAGGAAACGCAGGAAACGCAGGAAATCAGAGAGCGATGTGCCTGCGGCTTTCCTGCGTTTCCTGATTCTCTTGCGTTTCCTGCGTTTCGCCCTGCGGTGAACAGGCGTCGAGCGCCTCTTCCACCGCGCGGCGCAGCTCGAACATCTGCTCGTACGCCAGGCGTTGGCCGATCAACGAGATCCACCACAACAGCGCGACGCCGGCGGCGCAGAGCAGCGCGATCCACGCGGCGTGGGGGGTGTGGCCGAGCGTGAGCTGGGCGCCCGCCCACATCAGCGCGAAGCACGCGATGACGATCAGGGCGAGATAGGTGAAGCCGATCGCGGTGAACAGCGACGGGCTGGGCGAGAAGCGGGCGTGGAGGTGGGTGGTGGCACAGGCGTCCCGCCTGTGTGTCGGTTCGTCGACTTGGTTTGTTGCTTCACCAATCACAGGCGGGACGCCTGTGCCACCGGGTGAAAGCTCGATCGTCAGGTACGGCGACCAGAAGTGCTTCTGATGTTCCGGCACGGTGAGCATGAAGTGCAGGCCCGCGCGCCGGCCGGGGTAGCGTTGCAACAACGCATCGAGCGCGGCCGCGACCACGGCGGGGCGGTGGGGCGGTTCGAGTTGGAACGTCGGCCGCATGGCCGGGGTGGGCAGCGACATGGTGCGATTTGGGCGAAGCCCGGGGATTGAATCTGTGGGCTATTGGGGGTGAATCATTCCACAACCGCCAACGACGCGAGCAGTTGTGCGTGAACTTTCGCGCCGAGTTTGAAGCGGCGCAGGGCGAAGTGTTCATCGGGCGAGTGGATGTTGTCGGCGTGGAGGCCGAAGCCCACGAGCAGCGTGTCCATGCCGAGCTTGCGCTGGAGATCCGCGATGACGGGGATCGTCGCGCCTTCGCGCACGAGCGCCGGCGGTTTGCCGGCCACGTCGGTGATCGCGGCGACGGCGGCCCGCACGTACGGCGAGTCGCGGGAGACGAGCACGGAGGAGGCCCCGCCGTGGTTCTCGATGTCCCACCGGCAGCCGCCGACGTTCTGCGCGAGCAGCCAGTCGGTGAATTGCTGTTTGACTTTGAGCGGGTCCATGTTGCCGGGGATGCGGAAGGAGACTTTCGCGCCGGCGAAGCTGGGGATGACGGTTTTTGCGCCTTTGCCCTGGTAGCCGCCGTAGAGGCCGTTGACGTCGCAGGCGGGTCGGGACCAGCGTCGTTCGAGGGTGGAGAAGCCGGCCTCGCCGAAAGGTTGGCAGCCGACGTCGCCGAGGAACTCGTGTTCATCGAAGCCGAGTTCGTTCCACTGTTTTAGTTCTTCGGGGTGGGTGGGCGCGACATCGTCGTAGAAGCCGGGGATGGTGATCTTGTTGTCGTCGTCGAAGAGTCTGCCCAGCACGCGGGCCAGGACGGTGGCGGGGTTGGGGAGGGTGCCGCCGTAGACGCCCGAGTGCAGGTCGCGGTTGGGGCCGTGGAGCTTGAGGTCGAAGTACACCAGGCCGCGCAGGCCGTAGGTGATGGCGACGGTGTGCGTGTCGTGCATCGCGGTGTCGGAGACGAGCGCGACGTCGGCCCGCAAATCTTCGAGATTGGATTCAAGCAGCTTGGGCAGGGTGCGGCTGCCGCATTCCTCTTCGCCTTCGATGAGCACGGTGACGTGGCAGGGAAGTTTCGTATTGGTCGCGCGATAGGCGCGCACGGCTTCGAGGAAGCACATGACCTGGCCTTTGTCGTCGGAGGCGCCGCGCGCGAAGATCGCCGGGCCGTCGTCTTTGGTCAGCGATTCGCGGATGGTCGGCTCGAAGGCGGGGGATGTCCAGCCGTCGGCGGGGTCGGGGGGTTGGACGTCGTAGTGGCCGTAGAACAGGACGCGCTTGGTGCTGCCGGGGGCGACGACGGCCTCGGTGGATTTGGCGAGCACCGCGGGGTGTCCCCCGGAAGAGGACAGCAGTTGCGCCTCGAAGCCCATGGATCTCAGGTCGTCGGCGACCCACTGCGCGCCACGCTGGATGTGGTCGGCGAAGGCGGGGTCGGTGCTGACCGAGGGGATGCGCAGCAACTCGGAGAGGCGGGCGACGGCGGCGTCGTGGTCGGCGTCGAGGTGGGCGAGGGCCGGTTGGGTGTCGATGGGCATGCGGTGAGGATACGGGCGGGGGACCCACGGTCACAGACCGTGGGCTTCGCAGTATTTGTTTGTCAAGACTCACCCCTCAAGACTCAAGACTCACCGCTCAAGACTCATCCCTCAAGCTTCGCATTGTCGCGCGGCTTGGACGAGGTCGTCGAGGAGGTCTTTGAGTCGCACGGGGTCGTCGCGGGTGGGCAGTTGCACGTTGGCGTCTTCGCCCAGGAGTTTGGTGATGCGTTTGGCGGCGGTGATGACCGAGCTGTGGTTGGGCCGGTTCATGGCGGCGGCGACTTCGGGGTAGCTCTTGTTGGCGTGGTGGTAGGCGAGGTAGGCGGTGACCGATCGGGCCATGACCACGTCGCGTTTCCGGCCGTTGCCCAGGATGTGTCTGGGGGTCATGGCGAAGCGTTGGGCGACGACGTGGGTGAGGGCGGGGACGGTGACGGGTTTGATGGGGTTGGCGCGTCGTTGGTGGTGCAGGAGTCGGTCGACCAGTGCCATGCCCACGTGGATGCCCAGGCCCGAGGTCTGGCGGGACGCGGGGTCGAGCGTGGAGAGCGCCTGGAGTTGGAGGAGCAGGCCTTCGATTTCGCGGACGCTGGGGCCGGCCTCGGAGGCGAGCAGTTCGACGGCGGCGGGCTGGAAGATCAGGCCCTTGCGCTGGCCGAGCGTGAGCAGCAGCTTGCGGCGCATGGCGGTGTCGGGCGCTTCGAGTTCGAGGACCAGGCCGCGCAGGCAGCGCGACGCGAGGGCTTCGGGGAAGGCGGTGATCTGCCGCGGGTGGACATCGCTGGCGAGCGCGACGGCGGCGCCGGCCTGGCTGACGGCGTCGAGCATGTGCAGCAGCTCGGTCTGGGTCTTGTCCTTGCCGGCGATGAAGTGGACATCGTCGAGCGCGAGCAGGTCGACGCGGCGCATCTCGCGGCGGAAGGCGTCGAGCTGGCCTTGGCGGGCGGCGTCGATGTAGCGGTTGGTGAACTGCTCGCCGGTGAGGTAGAGCACGCGCGCGGTGGGCATGCGTTTGCGCCACTTGCGGCAGAGTCCCTGGAGCAGGTGGGTCTTGCCGCGTCCGCATCCGCCGTGCAGGAACAGGGGCACGCGGAGGGTGGGCTTGTCGTTGGGGTCGTGGGGGTCGGCGTCGGCGAGTCGGAGGGTGGCGGCGTGGGCGAGCTGGTTGCACGGGCCGACGACGAAGTCTTCGAGCTTGTGCATGAGGCCGGTGGTGGCGAAGGGGTGGGCGGGTTTACGGCCGGATCGCAGACGCGCCGCGGTGGTTGCGGCCGGGGGAATCGTTGCGGGGGTTGGGATCGTGGAGCCGTCGGCCGGTTCGGGCCCCGCATGGACATGCGGGGCTGCGGGTACGGCGTTGCCGGCTTCGACCACGACCTCGACGCGCACCGGTTGCGCGAGGACCTCGGCCGCCGCGTCGGTGAGCGCGGTGACCATGCCGGCCCGGCGGAGGCGCTCGGCCACGAAGCGCGACGGCACCACGACGTGCAGCAGGGCGTCGGGCGCCGCGGTTTTTTCCGCCCCTTCGGAAGCGTCCGGGGGTTCCGGGGCTTCCGGGGCTTCCGGGAGGTCGGGCGTGTTCACGAGGTCCCAGCGCATGCCCGCGTCGAGCCAGAGCTGCACCTTCCGCGCTCCCAGGCGGTCGGCGAGTCGTTCGTGCAGGCGCGTACAAACATCGTGGGCAAGCGTGGTGGTCGTCACCGCGGCTCCTTCTGAGGTGGGCGTGGCGATCGCGCATCCGTCGCCATCGGGCCTGCGGGGCAGGCGGAGGCGGGGGGGGG
>CAZIXN010000142.1:0-7539 GCA_964543215.1 uncultured Phycisphaera sp. | reverse complement strand
TTCGCGGGGTTTGCGTTTGACGATGCCCAAATCGAGGCGACCAGCGCGGAGCGGCACGGCGCGATCCGCATCGGCCGGCCGGACGAGTATCGGTGGGTCGGCAGGTTCTTCGCGTGCTTCGCGATGGAGCCGCACAGCTTTTACGACATGACGGCGCTGGGGCCCAAGAGCCAGCCGGTGATCGCGACGGCGTTCCGCTCGGTGATCAACCCTGAGCACCGGGTGTTCACGTCGCTGCTGGTGACGGATTATTTCGACGACGCGACTCGGGCGCGGATCGAAACCGCACTGGCCGAGCGCAGGGTGTTCTCGGAACGCGCCAAAGCGCTGATTGAAAAGAGCGAGGCGCAGGGCGGGCTGGACGAAGCGGACGCAGGGGCGCTGATTGAGGAAGCGACGACGCGCATCTTCAAGTGGCAGGGCAGGGCGCGGGACCACGGGCTGTACGAGGATCTTTGCAAGGCGGGCTTCAAGATCGCTGCCGACATCGCGTGCTTCGATTCGCACCATCTCAATCACCTGACGCCCAACACGTTCTGCATGGATGTGTACACCTCTGCGATGAAGTGGTTGATGGAGGCGTTGCCCGGCGGGCGCGAGGAGTTCCGGCAGCGCGCCGAGGCGGCGCTGCGGCGATGGGCCGTTGAGGTGGAGCGCGATCATCTGGTGCTGCACTTCAAGCATCTGGATCGCGCGGCGCTGATGGCGTTGCCGGAGTACGAGGTTTCGGACGAGGAATTGTCGTCGGTGTTGGACGCGTTGGTGGCGGAGTTGTCCGGGCCGGCGTACGACGTGTCGAAGTATCCGCATAGCGGCTTCAAGGATTTCACGGAGGGCCCGGCGGTGGAAGTGCCGGTGCTGCTGCGGCAGGACGCCTACAAGGCGTTGACCGAGCCGGTGGTGTTTGTGGAGGCGGACGGCGGGGAGTTCGCGTCGGAGCACACGGCCCGATTTGGCGAGATCGAGCAGCGTTTTTACGCGACGACGCCCAAGGGCCGGGCGTTGTACGACGATTGTCTGGCGGACTTCGAGGTCCGGCGTGCGGCGGAGACGGGCTTGGCGAAGCGTGATTTCCGGGCGTATCAGGCGTTGCAGGCCGAGGCGTTCGCGGCGTTCCCATCGACGCTGGCGGAGCTGCTGGAGCAGGGGTTGGTGTACGGCCGGTACCGCGCGACCGAGGCGGGCAGGGCGGCGGCGGGCGATGGAACGATCGAGACGACCCTCGCGCGGGGTCTGCTGGACGCGGGCTTCCTGGCGGTGGACGGGTTGCGGTACGAGGATTTCCTGCCCTTCAGCGCGGCGGGGATTTTCGCGTCGAACCTGAACCAGTACGGCACGGCCTCGACGGCGAAGCAGCGGCGGACCTACGAGCAGGCCGACCTGGAAGCGGTGCTGGGCCAATCGATCGTGGACATCGACCTTGCCTACCGCGGGATCGAAGCGCGGTCGCTGCTTGCGGCGTATGAGGAACTGGGATTGCTGGAGAGGTTGTCGGTCGAGCAGCGTGCGCGGTGGGAGCGTGACGCGGCGGGCTGCCCGGTGCCGTTGGAAGCGGTGGCGGGTTGAGTCGGCGTGGCGGGATCGAGCGGCGGGGTCGGATAACGAGAGTTTTCAGATTTGCGTGGTCGGCGCTTGATTTTTCGAAGCGAAGTTGCCGAAGAGATGCGGTCGCCAAGCGGGACCGGCCGGATCAATGTGACCGGCCGGGGACGAACCAGCCCGCCGCGACACCTCGGCTCACCGAGCCGATCTGCCGAAAGGGGCAGTCCACCATGGCGTCGAACAAACCGACCAGCAAACCCGTGATCTCCGCCAGCAAGCCCACCGGAAAGCCGGCCACCCCGGCCAAGCCCGGCTCGACCAAGCCCAAGGGCAAGTAAGCCCCGCTTGACGCACGTATCTCTCAGGACGCGGTCGAAAGACCGCGTCCTGTTTTTATGTGGTGAAGCGGGCGGTGGACCGGATTTTCCACGGGGCGTGGCGTGTGGCGGGAATAATCTGCCGCGGTGGTTCTTTCGTATCCTGCGGGGGAGGCGCCGCCGCGGGCTGCGCCGGGGCTGATTCGATGGACGCCTTGCGGAGATGACGATGCGAAACGGATGGCAACGGCCTGAAGGATTCACCTTGATCGAGCTGCTGGTGGTGATCTCGATCATTGCGCTGCTGATCGGGATCCTGCTGCCGGCTTTGGGAGCGGCGCGGAGTTCGGCGAAGGTCACGGCTTGCCTGAGTAACGTGAGGCAGTTGGGTATCGCGACGGCGGCCTATACGGTGGATAACGACGACACCACGCCGCATGCCGCGTCGAACAACCGCAACGGAGGCGCCGCAGCCGGACCTTGGGGTCAGAGTGTCGGACACGCGTTGGAGATCTACTACCAAGGCAACGCCGAGACGGTTTACCGATGTCCCGCAGCACGCGACACGCAGGACGATGGTTGGGTTTTCGAAGGCGACGATCCGTTCGCGGGCGGTCCCGGCTCGGGCAACAGTTGGGTGCCGAATTATTTTTACATGGCCACCGCGACCTGGATCACGCTGCCATCGAACACGGCCTGGTACCCCCAGGTCTGGGCGACGCGCAACGCGGCGAACGTAAACCTGGCGACGGTGTCCAAAGGTGCTTCCGAAGTGCTGGTCTGGGTTGACGAAAGCACCAGCCACCACAGCGGAAGCAAAGACATCTATAACCGGCTGCGGGACGGGGATCCGGAAGTGACAGACTTTTCGAATTTCGGCTACGCCGATGGACATGCCGCAACGAACCGTTTCGGCAAACTCGGTGGCTATCTCGCGAGTATCGGTCAGCCGATCGCGCAGACGCAGTTCGGCGTCGTATTCCAGAATTCGCCGGCTTGGCCGCTTACCAACGACTTGCCGTGAGTTCGCGGATCAGCAAAGCATCCATTCACAAGAAAGGCACGCGATGCGGTTGATGGGATGGCTCGTTGGTTTGTTGACGTTTGGCGTGGGGCCGTGGTTTTTGGTGCCAGGCACAACGGCGGAGCCTCCGAGTCCGGAGATTGACGTCTGGCTCGACGTGGACACGGCCAACGGGATCGCGGATGTGGATGATGGGCTGATGCTGATTCAGGCGTTCGCGTCGCCGGAGTTGAACGTGCGTGGGGTGAGCGTGCAGTTCGGCAACGCGCCGCTGGACGATGCGGTGCGGATCGCCGAGGAGATCGTGACCAAATTTGGGCCGGCGGGGATGGCGGTCTATCCCGGTGCTGCAAACAAGGAGGGGCTTGGCGAAGAGACCGATGCGGTGCGGGCGATGGTGGCGGCGTTGCGGGAAGGGCCGATGCACGTCGTGGCGGTCGGGCCGGTGACGAACATGGCGACCGTGCTCCAGCGGTACCCCGAACTGGCGGAGCGGATCGAGTCGATCATCGTGTGTGCGGGGCGTCGGCCGGGTCAGCGTTTCGAGGTGCGTGAGAATCAGGAGAAGCCGTTTCGAGATTTCAATTTCGAGCACGACGTGGCGGCGATGCAGGTGCTGATCGACAGCGGGGTGCCGCTGGTGTTTGCGGGTTGGGAGGTGTCGAACCGCACGTATCTCACGCGCGACGATCTGGAGACGCTCCGCGCTTCCGGGGCCGGGGGGTCGGGAGCGTGGATCGCGGAGACGTCGCAGTATTGGTACGACAAGTGGGCGACGAATCTGGGGACCGATGGCTTCACGCCGTTCGACACGTTGGCGGTCGGGTGGTTGACGCATCCGGAGCTGATCGGTTCGTATCGCGGCCGGGCGGTGATCGAGGTTGGCGACGACGACGGCGCGATCGTGATGGGTGGGCGCGAGCCGGGCGATCCGAAGCCGTATCTGAATGTGTATCCGCTGACGGAAGACCAGACGGAAGGGAACGGGGTGTATCTCACGTCGGCGGATCGGGCGTTCCACGGCGTGTTGACGGGGCGACTGGCTGGACGCAGCGTGGTGGATGGAGAAGCGCCGTGAGTCTGGAGACGCGTGCGGTGTGGTTGACGGTGGATTCGGTCGGCGAGATCGAATCGTTGCTGAGGTCGCGCGGCGGGTGCGGCGCGTCGGATCACGTTGTGTCGGTGGGTTCGGCGGGGCAGGGCAATATGAACGTGACGCTTCGTGTGCGCTTGCGGAGCGAGCTTGGCGTGGAGCGGTCGGTGATCCTCAAGCAGGCTCGGCCGTGGGTCGCAAAGTACCCGACGATTGAAGCGCCGATCGAGCGGGCCTCGGTGGAGCGGCGTTTCTACGAGTTGTTGCCGACGCTGGGCGCGGGCGGGCGGCGGGTGATGGCGATGATGCCGCGGCTTTACGGCGGCGATGCGTCGACGCACACGTTGCTGCTGGAAGATCTCGGTGAGGCGGCGGACTATTCGGGCATTTACGCGGGAGCCGAGTTGTCGGACGCGGCGGTGTGTTCGTTGGCTGCGTATCTGCGGGAGTTGCACGATGCGTCCGAGGGCCGGCCGGGTGAGCCGATGAGCAACACGGCGATGCGGGCGTTGAATCACGCGCACCTGTGCGAGGTTCCGCTGGACCCGGCCAACGGGTTGGACCTGAATGTGATCGAGCCGGGGCTGGGTAAGGCCGCGGAAGCGCTGCGCGGCGATATCGCGTATCGCGCGCGGCTGGCCGAAACGGGTGCGGCGTATCGACGTGATTTCAGTGGCGAGGCGTCGTCGGTGTTGCTGCACGGCGACTTTTTTCCGGGTAGTTGGCTCAAGGTCGGGGATGACGTCCGCGTGATCGATCCGGAGTTCGGGTTTGACGGGCCGCGGGCGTTCGACGTCGGCGTGGCGGTGGCGCATCTCGTGTTGGCCGAGCGGGTGGAATCGGCGCGACTGTTCCTGAATTCGTACGGCGATGATTCGGCCTTGGACCCGGGCTGGGTGGGGCGGTTTGCCGCGGTGGAGGTGATGCGTCGCCTGATCGGGGTCGCGCAGCTGCCGATCCCCGCCAAGCCGGCGGGCTGGCGGGCCGGGTGGGTGTTGGCGAGCCGGTCGGCGATGATGTCGGGGGACTGGGAACAATTGGTTTGAGGTTCGGGTTTCGGGGTTGGCCGAAGCATCGGAGGCGGATCGGGCAGCACCCACGATTTTCAGGAGTCCACGATGGCACACCTCACGCACACCGGCCGGTTGGCCACGCTGGTTTTCACCGGGTTGACGGGGCTTGGTTTTGCGGTGCCGGGTTGCGCGGAGACGACGACGGGTTCACCCTCTGCGGCCCAGGTCGAGCCGGCCAATGCGGTGGCGGGTTATGACGCGCTGCTGCGAGAGCATGTGGACGCGGAGGGCATGGTGGATTACGACGCGATCGTCGCCAACCCCGAGCGTCTGGACGCGTACGTCGCATGGTTGTCGGAGGTCGATCTTGCCACGCTCGATGACGACGCAAAACTCGCGACGCTGATCAACGCCTACAACGCCTTCACGCTGCGGCTGATCGCGGACTACCCGGGCGTGGATTCGATCAAGGACATCCCCGAACACAAGCGTTGGAAACATCGCCGCTGGAGCCTCGGCGGAGAGATCGTCAGCCTCGACGACGTCGAGCACGAGATGATCCGCAAGCAATTCGATGAACCGCGGATTCACTGGGCGGTGGTCTGCGCGGCGATCAGTTGCCCGCCGCTTCGGCCGGAGGCGTACGTCGCGCAGCGGCTCGACGCGCAGTTGGCCGAGCAGTCGCGGCGGGTGCACACCTCCGCGAAGTGGTTGCGGTTCGATCGGGCCACCAACACACTCAGCCTCACGCCCCTGTACCAGTGGTACGGCTCGGACTTCGGCGAAGGGCAAGCCGCGATCGTCCGCAACGTCGCGTTTTACGTCCCGGGACTCGCGCCCCACGCCGAACCGAAAATCGATTGGCTGCCTTACGACTGGTCGCTCAACGCGCAGTGAGTCACGCCGCGCGGCGGCGACGCAGAAGGGCGACCACGCTCAAGCCGAGCAGTGCCGCCGGCTCGGGCACGGGCTCGGCCCAGGCCTGATAGAACGCGATGCCGAAGTTTTCGCCCAGGCCGCGGTAGTAGTCCAGGTTCCGCTCGAAGCCGAACATCGTCTCGAACGTGACGTCCACCTGCGCCATCAGGAACGCTTCGGCGAAGTTCGCGCTGGTCCAGCTGCTGCCGGTGGAATCGGTGTCGACGACGTTGGGCTGCAGGGCTTTGAGATTCAGCCACCAGTCGGCCAGATTGTCGCCTTGTTCGTACTCGATGAAGGCGAAGTCGTCGCCCTCGCCCGAGGGCCAGGTCGAGTGAAAATCGATGAAGGCATCGACGGTGCCGGGCGTGGCGGCGACGTCGCGGATCATGGCCTCGCCGTTGACCTGGATATCCTCGTGGCCGATCCAGCGCGTCGGGTTCCAGAAGCCGTTGGGATCCCGGTCGGGGTTCTCGACGGTCGCTCGGTTGTTGCCGGCGAATCGGCCGTCGGGGTTCATGGTGGGATAGGCGTAGAACTCGGCGACGTCGCGCAGGTTGGCGGCCCGGGGATCGTCGGAGATCAGCCAATCGACCAGGCCGGCAAAGGTGTGCGTGCCGATGGTTTCGGCGGGGTGCATGCCGGTGGTGATGACGACCTTGCGCTTCGCCTGCGTCGGCGAGTCGGTGGCGGGGTTGGTGATGCGGTAGGCGTAGATGTCTTTGGGGGTGACGGTTCGCCCCACATCGTCGGTGCCGCCTGGCGAGACGCCGATCATCCCGGGTCTCCGCAGGCTCAGGTTCGACGCGGTCGGCTGCGCCCAAGGGCTGGCGAGCACCTGCCGGGTGTGCGCGACGGAATCGCCGTAGCTGTACGGAATGCCGTAAGCAATCTGCACTTGAGCCTCAGTGAATGGCGCGTTGTTGGAGAACACGAAGGCGTTGCCGCGGGTCAGTTCGTTGCGATCGAAGAACGACCAGTTCTCCCCGTCGTAGGAATACACCATCGGGTGCGACGCGAGCTTGTTCTGTCCGCCGGCGAAGGGCTGGGCGATGTTGAACAAAGGCGTCGTGCCTTGCACGCCGGTGGCGATGAAGTTCATCCAACGCCACCTGTTGCTGCCGTAGAAGTTGTCCCGACCAAGGAGAGCGACGGTGGGGGAGGTTGCGTTTCCGAACACTTGATAGCTCAGCAGCGAGCCGTGATCGAAATCGCCGTTGAGCGTGATGGCCGCCCTCGCGGTGGCTCCAAATGTGCAGCTTACGAGTATCGCCGACGTCAATGCGTGTAGAAACAGCCAGCCGCGGTTCAAATGATCTGACATAACATCTCCTTGGGGCGAGTGTAACTCCCCGATCCGGCACGGCCAACCATTTTGGTGTGGCGGGGCGGTTTGCTTCGGCGTCGAGGCTTGCCGAAGATGCGGGAATGCGGTTTCGGACCCAGCCAGGCATCGCCGACCCCGTTGCGCTCAGCCTGATCGCGCAGCGGGACGCGTCGGCGACGCGTCGGTCGCTGCACCGACGCGATCGGGATCGCTTTCTGACGTGGCAGCGGCAGGCCGACAGGTCGGGTTGGAACCCCGCCGAGGCGACGGCGACACAGCGAATGCTCCGCTGGCTCGACGAGTTT
>CAZIXN010000141.1:0-7545 GCA_964543215.1 uncultured Phycisphaera sp. | reverse complement strand
CCGGTAGCCGCAGGCCCACGGCCTGCGCGGAGCACACGCCGACGCGCGGACCACGCCGCGACCCCCCGAGCACGCGCAAGCCGTCGGCTTGCGGCTGCGGGGCGATTCGCGCGAGCGAGGGTGCATCGAGCGCATGAAAAAGCCCGCGTTCGTTGAACGCGGGCTTGGGGGGGATTCAGGTTGTCGCGAGCCTCAGTGGTTCTTGGCTTTGTCCATGCCGGCCTTGGCGGGGACGCGGACGTCGGAGGCCAGGCCGATCATTTCGAGGGCTTTGACCATGATGTAGCCGACGTCGAACTCCCACCAGCGCAGGCCGTGACGGGCGGAGTACGGGAACGCGTGGTGGTTGTTGTGCCAGCCTTCGCCCACGCCCAGCCAGCCGAAGATGGCGTTGTTGCGGGAGTGGTCGCCCGAGCGGAACGGCCGGGTACCCCAGAGGTGGCAGACGGAGTTGACGCTGAACGTGACGTGGTGGACGACGAAGATGCGGACGATGCCGCCCCAGAGGACGCCCAGCGCTGCCGACATCCAGGATTGTCCGATGAGGCCGCAGATGATGCCGGGCAGGATCAGGCCGACCGCGACCCACAGGCCGTTGGTTTTATCGACGAAGGTGACGGCCTTGTCGACCGGCTTGCCGGAAAGCTTGGAGAACTCCGGGGCGTATTTCGCTTCGTCGGGGTGCGGGCGGGACTGGAGGAACCAACCCATGTGGGCGTACCAGAAGCCCTTGATGACGTGCCAGACGCCTTCGCCTTCTTCGTGGTGCGGGGAGTGCGGGTCGCCGGGGCGGTCCGAGTGGCTGTGGTGCCGGCGGTGGTTGGCGACGAATCGGCGGACCGAGCCCTCGGCGGCCATCGCGCCGGTGATGGCGAAATAGGCCCGCATGAAGGCCGGCGTCTTGAACGCGCGGTGGGAGAACAACCGGTGGTAGCCGACGCTGATGCCCAGGGCGGTGACGAAGTACATCACCACCAGGGTGGCGACGTGGTACCACTCGACGCCGACGCCCCAGAGCAAGGCGATGGCGGCGACGACGCCCAGGAAGGGCACAACAACGAACGCGAGGGTGACCAATCGTTCGCCGTTGGTGATGGTGTCGTGGGTTTCCTCTTCCTGATGCAGGTCGTGGGGCTCGGCGTTGGCGGCTTCGACGGGGTCGAAGTGCGGGTCGCGGGTTTGGGGCGGCGGAGCGGTGGCGGTGAGGCCGGGAGCGGTTTCGAGGGCGGTATTCACAGATCGGGTTCCAAGGGGGTTTAGGGGGACGGCCCGGAGGGAGTTCCGTGCGACGGGCCGGGAGGTTGCGATCTTTCGAAGGTGTGGCCGGTCGGGCCGGGGGCGACGGGTCGCTACGGACCCGAGACGCCTAATGGGATCGCGAACTCCATATTAGGCCAAATGCCGATGAGACGAGCGCCAAATTCGGGATATCGGACGGTCCGATCGACGTTCACGCAACTTTTATCTGCGCAAGTCGAAGGGCGACCCATCACCGTGGCACAAAACGTTCACCGATGGACGGTTTGGAGGGCAACCCGAGCGACGCCCGACGCTCAAAGGGCCATGCGCACCGCGGCGACGGACATCAGCACGACAAACGCGAGACGGACCCAGCGGATCGGCAGGACGTGCGTGAGCGTCGCGCCCAGCCGGCCGCCAACGAACGCGGTGGGCGCGAGGCAGGCGGCAAGCAACAACCCGGCGACCCAGGTCAGCGGGCGCTCGGCCGAGCCGTGCTGGTCGAGCGTGGCGAGCTTGACGGCGGCCCCGATCGCGGCACTGACGGAGATGATCGCGGTGGAGTTGGCGATGGCGTTGCGCAGCGGAAGGCGGAGCAGCGTTTGTTGAAGGGGCACGGCGATCGCGCCGCCGCCGATGCCCAGCAGCCCGGCGATGGTGCCCATGACCGCGCCGACCGTCGCGCAGCGAGGCGCGGACTGCGTCGCCGGGACCGGGACCGTGGACGCAGTCCACGGCTCACCGGATTCGTGCTGTTCCGCATCCGCGCGCGGCGTGCGCCACTCGCGGCGCAGTCGGCCGACGTTGACCCACACGACGTACAGCAGGAACAGCGCGAGCAACCGCCCGAGCCAGACGCCGCCGTCGCGCCCGGCGAAAAATTCGGCGTTGCTCAGCCACACGCCCAGCAACACGCACGCGATCGCGGCGGGCAGCATCCATCGCAGCACTTCCGGGGTCATCGCGCCGGCCTTGCGATGCCGCAGCGCCGCGGGGACGGCGACGCAGACGTTCACCGCCATCGCCGCCGCCTGGTACAGGTGCTGGTCCCGGCCCAACGCCATCGTCAACGCCGGGATGATGATCACGCTGCCGCCCACGCCGAGCATCCCGCCCAGCGTGCCGGCAAGCAGGCCGATAACGGCGACGAGTGCGAATTGCCACAACGCCCAGTCCGCGAGCATCTCGGCAGGCTACCGGGAGACGATCCTTGCGGTGAGGTCAGTACTCCCAGTGGGGGTCGAAGACGCTGCGCATGTGCTCGATGTCGCCGGCGACGAAGTGCCGCAGGTTGTGGAGGAACAGGGCTTCGATACGCTGCGGATGTTTGTCGGCCCCGCCGGCGATGTGCGGGGTGATGAGCGCGTTGGGGCAGGCCCACAGCGCGTGATCGGCGGGCAGGGGTTCGGGGTGCGTGACGTCCAGGCCGGCGTAGGAATCGGGCCGCTCGCGCAGCTGCGCCGCGAGGGCATCGTGATCGATGAGGCTGCCCCGGCCGACGTTGATCAAACCCGCGTCGGTCCTGAGCAGCGCGAGCCGACGCGCATCGAGCAGGCCGCGCGTGTGGCGCGTGCCGGGCAAAGACGCGACGACGACGTCGGCCTCAGCGAGGGCTTCGTCCAGCGCATCGATGCCGACGATCTGCTCGGAACCCGCCTGCGGCGCGGACGCCTGTCGCCGGAGGCCGGTGACGCGCATGCCCAGCGCCGCCGCCCGGCTCGCGACGTTCTGTCCGATGTCGCCGAAGCCCAAGGCCAGCAGGCGCAGGCCGCTGAGTTCACGGAAGCGTGCGGTGCCGATGCCCCAGGTGCGCTGCTGCTGGGCGGTCGCGCAGCGGTGCAGGTGCCGCTCGAAGTGCAGCATGAGCGCCACGGCGTGCTCGGCGAGGGTCGGGCCGTACACGCCCGAGGCCGTGGTGAGCAGCCAATGCGCGGGCACCTTGCCCTTGATGGATGCGATGCCCGCCGAGACGTTCTGCACCCAGCGCAGGTTCGTCGCGTTTGCCGGCGAAAGCTCCGGTCGGTCGTCGCCGAACACCGGCCAGCCGATGAAGATGTCCGCCTGAGCCCACGCCTCCGCAAACGCCGTATCGTCAGGGCAGAGACACCGGACTTGGGCGTCGGGCAGCACGCGGCGCACGGCCGCTGCGAAGTCCGCGGTGTGGTTTGGATAAGCGCTCAGAATTCGCATCCACACAGCGTAGACCGGCGCGGTCGTCGCCACCGCAACCGATGCCATCGCGTTGCGTCGTGCTGGACTTAGCCCAGCATCTCGCTGACCGTCTCGCGCTCGCCGACGAGTTCGTCGTTGGTGGCCTTGATCTTGGACTTCGCGAAGTCGTCCATCGGCAGGTCGGTGATGGGTTCGTAGCCGTTGACGGTGGTCTTGACCGGCAGGCCCGCCCAGACGTCGGGGTGGAAGCCGTACGCCCCGTTGCTCTTGACCGCGACGCTGTGCACCTTGCCGGGCGTGCACAAGTCGCGGACGTGATCGACCAGGGCGTTGGCGGCGCTGGCGGCGGAACTTGCGCCACGGGCCGCGATGATCGCCGCGCCGCGCTTGCCGACCTTGTCGCAGTATTCCCCTTGCAGCCAGGCGTCGTCGCCGACGACCCTGGGCGCGGGTTCGCCGCTGATCTTCGCGGTGTGGAAGGTCGGGAACATCGTCGGGCTGTGGTTGCCCAGGATGTAAATGTCCTCGACGGCGGTGATGGCGACGCCGGCCTTCTGCGCGAGCTGCGACTTCGCGCGGTTCTCATCAAGCCGAACCATCGCGGTCCACTGCTCGGGCGCAACCCGCTTGCCTTGGCTCGCACCGATCATGCAGTTGGTGTTCGCCGGGTTGCCCACGACCGCGACGCGGCAGGTCGCCTTGGCGTTGTCGTCGATGGCCTTGCCCTGACCGACGAAGATCCGGCCGTTGTCCTTGAGCAGGTCGGCCCGCTCCATGCCCGGGCCGCGCGGCTTGCTGCCCACAAGCAAAGCCCAATCGCAGTCGCCGAAGCCCTCGGCCGGGTCGCTGGTGAGCGTCATGCCCGACAGCAGCGGAAACGCGCAGTCGTCCAGCTCCATCGCCACCCCCGACAGCGCCTGCATCGCTTTCTCGACGGGCACCTCGATGAGCTTGAGGTGCACCGGCTGGTCCGGGCCGAACATCTGACCCGAGGCAATCCGGAACAGCAGCGCGTAGCCGATCTGGCCGGCGGCCCCGGTGACCGCAACGTTGAGGGGGGAAGTAGACATCGCGTCAGCGTAACGGATGCGGCCGCAATCGGCGACCGATGGGTCCGGTTTTCCACACCGGCACCACCTTGGACCACAGGTCCGGAAAACCCTCGCCCCAACCCCCCGGGCGTCCGTTGCGTACCAACGCTCGGAAGCATCCCCGCCGACCGCTAAGGTGATCCCTGCCGGCCGGGGCTAGCAGAGGGCGATGAACGTCAGCGCCGCCAACGCCACGATCCGGCGACGATTCGGAAACCGCTGCGAATCAAACGTGAACCACGTCGTGAGCCAGAGGGCAGACATGCGGCGTGACGAAAATGGGGCTTCCGGGGTCATCCCGTCAAACAAACCACCGCCGACCGACTCGGGCCGGACCCTCCCCCAAGAAACCCGCAAATCCATGAAAAACAAAGCGATGCGTCAAAAACGCCGCCAAAGCAAACCGGCCGGACTTTCCGGGATGTGGCGTGGACACCACGCCCCGCTGGCCCTGATCCTGCTCACGGTCGCCGGCCTGATCGCCGCGCCGATCGTTGCCCAGGACGCCGCACCCGCCACCCTCGACGCCCCCTTCGTCGATGCCTCGCACGGCCGGGCGCTGCACCGCGTCGTGGAACAGTGGTCCCAGGCCGGTGCCGTCGCCGGCCAACGCCCCGCCGCCATCCGCGTCCACCGCGCGATGGGCCTGCGCATCACCGTCCGCACCCAGGGATACCTGCTCGGCTACGGCGACGCCTTCCGGGCCGACCTCGACGAATACCTCACCGACCCCGACGCCCCACGCAACGCCATCGACCTGGTGCCCCTGGCCGAACGCGCCGCCTTCGCCGCTTTCGCCGCCTCCGAGCAACGCCTCCGCGAAGCCGCCAACGACGCCGCGCTCCTGGCCCGCGTCCGACCCGACATCCAGGGCGCCGGCCGAGTGCCCACCCTCAAGGAACTCTTCAACACCCTCACCATCGACATCCAGATCGCCCACTCGCCTCAGCCCATCACCCTGGCCCTCAGCGAACCCAAAGACGCCGTCCTGGCCCGATTCATCCCCGGGTACCACGGCCTGATCGCCGACGGACCCGCCGACAAGGACCAACCCGACGCCTGGATCGTCGGCTGGCCCGCCACCGCCCTGTCCCACAACCTCACGCCCATCGGACAGCTCCGCGCCCTGGCCAAGGAACGACCCGACGTCGCGTTCCACGAAACCGACAAGTTCGGCCGGGCCGGCGGACCACGCCTCTGGCGCTTCGAGAACATCCACATCGTCCGATCCCGTGCCGGCCTGCCCGCCCGCGAGCTCACCCGCGGCGGCACCGTCCTGCCCCGCACCGCCCTGGACCAGGAAACCCTCGGCGAACGCGGACAACGCATCGCCAACTTCCTGCTCGACCGCTTCATCGGCCAGGGAACCGTCCGCGGAACCTACCTGCCCTCCGCCGATCGATTCGACCCCGAACTCGCCACCCTCCGCGAAGCCGCCCTCGCCGCCTTCGCCCTCGC
Source organism: uncultured Phycisphaera sp. (assembly GCA_964543215.1). Lineage (GTDB taxonomy): Bacteria > Planctomycetota > Phycisphaerae > Phycisphaerales > Phycisphaeraceae > CAZIXN01. The sequence continues at coordinate 1,585 of CAZIXN010000141.1, read as the reverse complement.
CGAACACCGCGCCACCCAGGCCCGCCTCAACGTCGCCGACGCCTTGGGCCACCGCATCGCGCAGCGCCTCGACGACCTGCTCGTCCGCGCCGCCACCGACCTGGACGCCCGACAAGCCCCGCTGCAACTGCAACCCGACGAGGCCGCCCTGCTGCTGCTGACCCGCCTGTCCCTCCGACCGCCGCTGGTCGCCGACGACGGCCAGCCCGAAGTCCCCGCCGAGCGTCGCCCCGGTGCCGACCCGCTCGCAAAACGCTTCGCCGCCGTCCTGCTCGAAGCCGTCGACGACGCCGGCCAGGTGCTCCGCCCCACCGACGACCCCGAAGCCGCCCAACGCCCCGCGTCACCCGCCGCCGCCGCGATCGTCTCGCTGGCCCTGGGCAAATACGCGCTGCTCCACGACGACGCCCGCGCCCTCACCGTCGCCGGCCGAGTCGCCGATGCCCTCTGGGAACAGGGAACGGTCCGCGGCGTCAACGCGCTGCCGTGGTTGGCGCTCGCCCAGGACGCCCTGCGCGACGCGTGGATCGACGCCGACCTGCTCACGCCCGAGCAGGCCGACGCCCGAACCGCCACGCTGGTCGCCACCTTCGACGCCTTGCAGGACATCCAGATCATCCCCCGCCCCGGCACGCCCGGCGACGTGCTCGGCGGATTCGACCTGCTTCCCGCGCCCCCGCCCGCACCGCCCCGACCCGACTGGCGCACCGCCCCGGTGCTCACCGGCCTGGCCGCCACCATGCGCCTCGAAAACTCCGAGCGTCAGGCCAACCTCGGCCGGCTCCTCACCGCCCAGGCCGCCGCACGCTTCCTCGCCCAACTCATGCTCGACCCCGCCGACGCCTACTACGTCCGAGCCCCCGAACTCACCCTCCACGGCGTCCGCCCCGCCCTCGACGACAACACCCTCTCCCTCACCCCCAGCGCCATGACCCTCCTCGCCTTCGACCAACTCCGACTCACCCTGCAGCAACGCGTCGAAAACGCAAGGAACTGAAAACGTGACTCGTGGCTCGTGGCTCGTGGCTCGTGACTCGTGGCTCGTGACTCGTAGTTGGTGATTCGTGGATCACACCCACGATTCGCATTTCAGGTGTGGATGATCAAGTGCAGACGCAGCAGTAACGCCCGAATCGCGTTACTTGGGACCGAGCACCAACACGAACCACGAACCACGAGTCACGAGCCACGAATCACGGCTGACGACTCACGAATCACGCCCCACCAGCCACCGCAGCTCCGCGCACCGCAGACCCATCGCCGTCCCCAGGAACGCCGCCGCACCCACCGGCACCATCACCGCCAACAGCGCCAGCGCCCCCGCCCAACTCAAAAACACATCCGGGTTCATCGAACGCACCGCCAGCAGCGCCGCCGCCATCACCCCCGCCGCGATCGCCGTCCGACCCAGCGCGCCCATCACCCCTCGACCCAGCGGCTCGTCGGCGTGCCGGCTCAGCAGCGTCACCAGCACCAAGCACTGCGCCGTCGCGCTGATCGCCGTCGACCACGCCAACCCCGCCGCGCCCAACGGCCAGATCAGCGTCAGATTCAACGTCAGGTTCACCGTCACCATCCCCACCGC
>CAZIXN010000140.1:0-7565 GCA_964543215.1 uncultured Phycisphaera sp. | reverse complement strand
CGCCTCGCAGCAGGAAGTCTTCGACGCCAACCTCGAGCAAGCCAAGGCACGCCGCACCGAAATGCAGGCCAAGCGTGAACAACGCATGCAGCAACGCGACGAACCCGGCGAACGCCCCCAGCGACGCCAACGCGAAGCACGGCCGCAAGGCGACGGCCCGGCCCCGGCCCCGGCCCCGCGCGGCGACCACCTTGACCTCTGAACCAGACGCTCCCGCGTATCGCGACGCCTGGTCCCTCCTTCAAACGCCGGCCCCGATGCGGGCCGGCGTTTTGCGTCTCGCTTTCCACCGCCGCGCCTGCCTGCCCGCGGCCCACCGGGTACGATGGGTCGCTCGCCAACCCACGACCGCGCATGAGCCAAGCCCCGCCCCCGATCTACTCGCCCTCCACGCCCGGCGTGTCCGGCAACACCCCGCCGAGCAAGGGCAGCGCCAAGCTGCTCATCGTCGCCATCGGCCTGGCCATTCTCGCCGTGATCCTCGTCAACCTTTACGTCGCCGCCAGTCGCCGCAGCATCCGGGCCGACGAGTTCGTCGTCTTTCGGATGGACGTGCGCAAGAGCCCCGGCCAGATCCTCCAACCCGAGGACACCCGCCCGGTTCGCGTGCCCCAAACCCTCCGCGACTCCTTTGCCGGTGCCATCGCCCCCAACGCCGCCGGCACCGCGCCCCAACGCGTCGGCGACACACTCACCCGTCCCGTCGAGCCCGGCGACATCCTCGAAGCCCGACACTTCGACCTGCAGACCCAGGATGAAACCCGACTGCTCATCCGCCCGGGCCTGCGCGGCATCGCGCTGCCGGTCCAAAGCTCGTCGCTGCCCGATCCGCTGCGCCCCGAAATGATGGTGGATATCGAAGGCCCGTTCCGCGCCCGCGGCGGCCGCATCCGCGTCATGCCCGTCATGGAAATGGTCCGCGTCGTCGCCGTCGGGTCCACCAACATCGTCGACGAACGCCGCGGCGGCGGGGCCGGCTCGGGCGTCTCCAAAATCACCCTCGAAGTCACGCCGCAGCAAGCCAGCGAACTCGAGTTCATCCTCTCCGAAGTCGCCGGCGAGTTCCGCGTCCACACCCGCAACCCCAGCGACACCGAACGCCCCAAGACCGGCGGCCCGGGCGTCAACCCCGAAGTCATGAAGCTGCTCGCCGAATCGTGATCCGTGGTTCGTGACTCGGGATTCGCGACGCGTGGATAGGCATGTCTCCCCGATGGGTCCCGCAAACCGCGCACCCCTGCTCCACGAGCCACTCGCCACGAACCACGAATCACGGGCTACACCCACCATGCAGTTCTGGCTCTACGACCACGCCGCCAACATCCGCACCACGCTCGAGATCGACGCCGACCCCGTCGTCATCGGCCGCGAGTCCGCCTGTCACGTCGTCCTCAAATCGCCCTTCGTCGCCCGCAAACACGCCCGCATCGTCCGCCGCGGCAACCAGATGTTCGTCGAGGCCATCAGCCGCGCCGGCACCCGCGTCGCCAACCGCGAAGTCCAGCCCGGCCATCCCGCACGCCTGGACTTCGGCGACGAGGTGCAGGTCGGCCAATTCTCTCTCACCGCCGTCGGCCGCGACCCCCGCAAGGAAGCGTCGCCCGACGAACGCCTGCTCCACGAACAGCTCATGGAGCTCGAACGCGTCGCCCACGCCGAGCTCGTCGACCGCATGAACCTGCGCGTCACCGGCCACCTCGACAAGCGCGACCCGCAGTTCATCGCCCAGCTCTACGCCCAGCTCGACGACATCCTCCGCAGGCGCATCGCCGGCATGGACCCCCACGTCGCCGTCCTCGCCGGCAAGACCCACCTCCGCCGGCTCGTCCTCGCCGAGGTCGTCCGCCAGTGCCAGGGCAAGGTCGCCACCGACTACATGCAGGCCGATGAACGCCTCCTCGACCCGCGCCTCGAACAGCAGCTCGCCGAAAACGTCGTGAGCATCGTCGACATGATGCCGCTGCTCTTCGACCCCGGCAGCGTCAGCGAAGACCTGCAGGTCGCCGAAGAATCCTTCGAGGAAACCTTCGAGCCGCACTTTGTTTCTATGTCTCCCGACCTGCGGCACTACCTCGTGCAGCAGATGATCGCCAAGGATCTGCAGGACATCCTGCTGGGCCTGGGCCCGCTCACCGACCTGCTCGCGATGCCTTCGGTGTCCGAGATCATGGTCGTCGGTGCCGGCCGGATCTACGTCGAGAAAAACGGCGTCATCCAGCCCTCCACCCGCACCTTCTTCTCCGAAGACATCCTGCTCTCGGTCATCGAACGCATCCTCACCCCCGTCGGCCGGCGCGTCGACACGTCCACGCCGCTGGTGGACGCCCGCCTCTCCGATGGCTCGCGCGTCAACGTCGTCATCCCGCCGCTGTCGCTGGTGGGCCCGGTGATGACCATCCGCAAGTTCGGCTGGGTCCCGTTCACCATGGACGACCTGGTCGAACGCGAAGCGCTCTCCGAGCCCGTCGCCCGCTTCCTCCAGGGCACCATCCTCGGCCGAAGCAACACCATCATTTCCGGCGGCACCGGCTCGGGCAAAACCACGCTGCTCAACGTCCTCTCCGCCTACGCCCGACCCAACGAACGCATCATCACCGTCGAAGAATCCGCCGAGCTCCAGCTGCCCCAGCCCCACGTCGTCAAGCTCGAAGGCCGGCCCGCCAACGTCGAAGGCCGCGGCGCCATCACCATCAAAGACCTCGTCCGCAACGCCCTGCGCATGCGACCCGACCGCATCATCATCGGCGAAGTCCGCGGACCCGAAGCCCTCGACATGCTCCAGGCCATGAACACCGGCCACGACGGCTCGCTCTCCACCGTCCACGCCAACAACACCAACGACGCCATGAAACGCATCGAGGCCCTGGTCCTCATGGCCGTCGACATGCCCATCCGCGCCATCCGCGAACAGATCGTCACCGCGCTGGACCTGGTCGTGCAGGTCGCACGCTTCGCCGACGGTCGTCGCCGCGTCACGCAGATCTCCGAAGTCACCAGCATCGACCCCGAGTCCGGCCAGATCCGTCTCGAAGACATCTTCCTCCTCCGCGACCCGTCGCAGCCGCGACTCCGACACACCGGCTACATCCCCACCTTCGCCGAACCCATGATCGCCCGCGGCGAGTTCGACGTCGACGTGTTCCTCTGAACCGCCGCCCCGCCAATCTCACGCGAATCTCCGGTTTGCGCTTGCAGCCTCGCGACCAAAAGCGACGGTCGGGCGATACACCCCCTCGATGACGCGATCGTCGTCTATCTGCTGGGCCTGATCGTCACGGGTCTGGTCCTGGCGCGCAAGGCCGCCGGCGGCGCGGAGGACTACTTCCTCGCCGGCCGAAACACGCCGTGGTGGGCGCTCGGAGCCTCGGGCATGTCGTCCAACCTCGACGCCGCCGGCACCATGACGATCCTGTCGCTGATCGACCTCGACGGCCTGTCCAGCGATGAAAATCCAATGACCTCCGGCCCCACCCCGCCGCGGCGTTATCGGTCGCCCCCCCACGCCGGCCGTGACCGAGGCGATCCGCACCTGGCGTCTGACCCTCGGCAAGCGCTTCGGGCTCTTGGCGCCCGGCCGCGCGGTCGCCGCTGTCTCAGCGTTCGTCTACCGCGGGCGTTTTGCGGTCGGAGGTCCCTCGGCCCGGGGGATGCGAGCCGGTTGGGGCTCAGGGTTCGCGAACATCGGGTCCGCCGTCGATCCGTACGCTTTCCCCAATGGCCAACCCGGCGAAATGCGGGTATACCAACGCTCTGGTTTTCGTCACATCTTCTTTCACGCCGTGCGCCAGGTCGGGCGACGGACTCACGCAAACATCAGGGAGCACGGCAATGAGCAGTCTCAACCGCAGACATGGGTTGGCCGGTGTGTTCGCGTGCGTCCTGCCCTTGGCGTGCGGCCAGCCCACGCACGCGCTGAACATCATCCTCAACTACAACCCCGGCGCCGCCGACGCGGTCAACCCTTCGTTCGATCCTTTCGGCAACCTCCTGACGCCCCTGTTCCAATACGCCGAGACGTTCTACCAGGATGTCTTCGAAGACAACCACACCCTCACGATCAACTACTGGTACAACGATCTGCCCGACAACCTGCTGGGGCGACACTCGCCGGTCTCGCAGTCCGGCGGCCGGGTCACCGAATCCAACATCCGCATCGACACGCAGACCGCCGGCGGGACGCTGCGGAATTATTTCTTCGACCCCACGCCCGCCGACAACAACGAATTCACGATGGGCCAGACCCTGTGGCGCGACCTGAGCGCCACCAATCGGGCCGACTGGTTCAACTTCGGTGCCTTCGTGCCCGACACGTTCGAGGTGGGCTTCGGCGGGCCCGCGATCGGCGGGTCTGCCGCCGCGGGTCGGACCGACCTGCTGTCGGTCGTGCTGCACGAGGTGGGCCACGCGCTGGGCATGAGTTCGGGAAACAACACCACCGTCGCCGAGACCAATGATGGCGATTACGACTTCAACCCGCTGTTCGTGCTCGGGGCCACCCTCGCCGCCGAAACCGCCAACATCATCGGCAATGACAACCAGAACATCGCCCACCTGGGGTGCACCCAATGCCTGATGTTCCCCACTATCGCCGGCGGCCGCACGCACCCCAGCCACACCGACCTGTTCGCCATGGCGTCGGGCAGCTTCTACACGCAGCTGGACGTGCCGCGACGCGAGTTCTACGGCGATTCCATCGGCGACGGCAACGGCTCGTGGAACACCAACGCCCACTGGTCGGGAAATCGGACGCCCGGCACGGCCGACGATGTGTTCCTCCGCGACGCCCAGGGGCCCGGCACGGTCATCACCGCGTTCCTCACCGCCAACGGTTTCGCGCGCGACATCTCGGTCTCCGAAGGCGCGAACATCGACACCAACGCCTTCAAGCTCGACGCCACCGGCGACGTGACCGTCAGCGATCTGAACTCGGACATCTTCATCGACACCGGCGGCGAACTCGAGGCCGACGAAGTCTTCATCCGCAATCAGGCCGAGATCGAAATGTCCGGCGGCACGCTGGACGCGCGCCGCGTGACCGTCGACGCCGGGACGCAGATCGAGTCCACCCTCGCCGGCAGCGCCACGGTGCAGATCAGCGAACGCCTGATCAACAACGGCACGCTCCGCGCTACCGGTGATTCGCTCCTGTACTTCAACACCACCACGCCCACGCCCTGGGACCTCGACGGCACCAGCGGGGATGGCATCCTCAACGCCAGTAACGGACGCATCTGGTTCGACACCGGCGCGATGACCGACGCCTTCGGCGGCGAGGTGATCGTCGGGGCCGGGCAGTTCTTCCGCTTCGACGCCCCGTGGTCGCTCGAGTCCGGCGGGGTCATCGACCTCAACGGCGGCGTCGGCACCGCCGAACGCGCCCGCATCATCGGCGGCACGCTCACCGCCACCGGCACCGCCGTCCTCGAAGCCGCCGGCCAGGCCGAGTTCGACAACGCCGTGGACCTGGGCCCATCGGTCCGCATCGAAACTGGAGCCGGCACAACCAACCTGGAATTCAACGCCGCCGCCAACCTCAACGGCACCGACTTCACCCTGCGCACCGGCGGCACCGTCGAGTTCGACGCCACCACCGACCTCACCGGCTCCACCGCCGTCAACACCATTCTCAACATCAGCAGCACGCTGACCCCGCGCATCCAGTTCGACGCCCAGACCAACTACAGCAGCTACACGCTGACCAAAACCGGCACCCCCGACCTCATCGTCCAGCAGACCGGCAACGCCCGCTACGTCGGCACCAACACCATCAACGCCGACGTCTACGACATGGATGGCAACTTCGGCAACAACACGCTCACCTTCGGCGACGGCATCAACAACGGCTCGCTCACGCTCAACGTCGACGCCATCGACACCGTCGCCGGCAACGAGTTCAACGCGACGCTGGACCTCTCCAACGCCGGCTTCTCCGGCCGACTGACGGTCAACCTCAACAACCCCGTCGAACGCTGGACCATGGCCGGCACGGCGAACCTCTCGGGCAACGCGTTCTTTTTCCTGGACCGAATGGCCGGCACGGGCTTCAACCTCGACGGGACGGTCAACGTCTCCAACAGCCGCGTGTCCATCGATGCGGATGTCGACGTGCTCGATAACGCCGAAATCAACTTCGCCGGCACCACCTCGAACCTGGGCTTCAAAGGCTTCACGCAGATCACCGCCGGCGCTTCGTTCTCCGGCCCGGGGACCGTCACGGCCCTCAGCGGCAGCGAACTCCTGCTCCATGACGGCGTCAACCTGTTCAACGCCTCGCTGGTGAACTCGGGCAACCTGTCGCTGCTGGGCACCGGCTCGGCCTTCGTCGACGACTTCACCCAGACCAGCAACGGCCAATGGAACGTCGACCTCGCCGGCGCAAGCTCCACGCTCTACGACGTGCTGGTCTCCGACGACGCGATCAGCCTCGACGGCACGATCGCCCTCTCGCTCACCGGCGGCTACCTGCCCACGCTTTACACCACCACGCACACCGTCCTCAACGGGATCTTCGGGGCCGCGCTCACGGGCCTGTTCGATCAGGTGATCGGCGCCGTGCAGAGCGGCTTCGGTCTGGCGGTGCTCTACACCGCGCAGGACGTGCAGGTCCGCGCCGCGCTGCTCGGCGACGCCAACCTCAATCAGGCCGTCGAACAGGGCGACCTGGACGCCATCCTCAACAACTGGGGCCAGAGCAACTTCACCGGCGGGGCCGTGAGCTGGGTCACCGGCGACCTCAACGGCAACGGCAGCGTCGAGCAGGGCGACCTGGACCTCGTGCTCAACAACTGGGGATCCGCCAACGCCCCCGACTTCCGCGGCATCGTCGTCCCCGAACCCGTGGCCGTCATCGCGCTCGCGGCGTTGGGGTGCCTGGGCATCCGCCGTCACCGGACAACGCGCCCCGCGACCACCGGGCGCAACCCATCATCCGCAGGTCACCCACCGCTGGCCAAAACACCGCCACGCCCCGAAGGGCAGCGAAAGGGGCCGGACACAGCGCTATAGTCGGCGATGAATCAGCGGCAACGTGGCTGGCGCAGTCGTGGGCGGGCCGCCGGGTGGATCCTCGGGGCCTGGGCGTTGGTGGGGGTTGGCTGGTGGTCGATGGGCCGGGCCGCGACGGAGCCCGGGGATGTGATTGCGCTGGTGGAGGCGGGCGCGGACGCCCAGCAGGTCGCGGCGGCGGTGAATCGTCTGGAGGGACAAGCCAAGCTGGACCCGGAGATGGGCCAGCGGCTGCGGCCCTGGTTCGAGAGCCTCAGCGAAGCCGAGCAGTCGGCGTATCTGGACGCGACGCTGCCGGCGGGATTCGCCGAGTTGATGGCGGTGGTCAACGCGATGAGCCAGGACGAGCGGCGGGCGCTCGTGGGCGATGCGCTGCGTGATCTGGACGATCGGGCCCAGCAGTTCGGCGGCGACGCGGAACTGCCCGTCGCGGCCGAGCGCATCATCGACGCGGGGATGGAAAGCTACTTCAAGGACGCCAGCGCCCAGGCCAAGCTGGACCTGCAACCGCTGATCCGGCGCATGCAGTCCGAGCTGCAGGGTGGCGGGGGCGGCGAGGA
>CAZIXN010000139.1:0-7738 GCA_964543215.1 uncultured Phycisphaera sp. | reverse complement strand
CTTTTATCCGGACCACTCTCTAAGGTGCAGAGCCGTTCTGCACCACGATTAGAACCTCCTGCTTTCGTGCAGACCTCCGCTGCATGATGGTTTGCACGCCATCCTGACGTCAAGAACGACGCTGCATCGCGGGGTGATCGCCCCACCGGCAGGTTCTGCGGCGTCCCGGAAGATTTGACGACCCACGCAAGCCGGATCGACGCCGCCCGTGCCTCACCACCGCCGCAGAACCGGCAACACCGGCGTCGCCCCCGGTTGGTGCGCCACGTACGCCGCCACTTCGTTCGCCAGATCGAGCGCCTCGTTCAAAGAACGACCCGACACGAGCGCCGCCAACAACGCCGCCGAACACGAATCCCCCGCCCCCACCGTGTCCGCGTCCGGAGCTTTCTCGACCGCGTCCGCCGGCTCGCCTTCGATGAACCCCGCGGCCGTGTAAGCCGCCGTGCCCTTCGTGCCGCGGGTGAAGATCACGGCCTCCAAGCCGAACGCCTCCCTCAGCGACTCGGCCGAGTCGGTGCCCGTGAGCCGCCCGACCGTTTCGAGTTCTTCATCGTTGAGCTTGACGTAGTCCGCCAGTTCGCAGCCCCGCCGCAGCACGTTCGCGTCGAAGAAATCCGTCCCGTCGGAGGATCGCAGGTTCACGTCGAACAGCTTGATGGCATCCTTCGCCTCGCCGACAAAACGCTGGATCGTCGCCCGCGATTTCTCGTCGCGCTGCGCGAGCGAGCCGAACGCCACCGCCGACGCCCGCCGTGCCAGGCCCGCCAGCGTCTCGTTCCAAACAATCGCATCCCACGCCGCGCCGCGCTCGATGTGGAAGGTGTGGCCGCCGCCGTCGGTCTTCTCCACCGTCACCTGGCCGGTGGCCCGCGTGTCGTCGCGCTGCAGGAAGTCGGCCGTCATGCCTTCCTCGTTCAAGGTGGCCACGATGCGATCGCCCCGATCCTCCCGACCCACCCGGCTGACGACCACGCCCTGTCCGCCCCCGGATGTGCCGTCGCGCAAACGCCCCAGCAACCGGTGCGCGTGGACCGCGACGTTCAGCGGTGCCCCGCCCAACCGCGCCTCGCCGTCGAACACATCGAACAGCGCCTCGCCGATCCCGACGATGAGAGGTTGTGCCAGAGATGGATCGTGCTGCGTCATCATCGCTCCGGTAGCCGCAACCCGACGGGTCGCGCGTGCCCGGCATCTCGGGCGTTGACCGACTCCACGCCAGCCGCCGTTGGGCCGACACTAATCCGCCAACGCGGATCCTTCGAGAGATTCAACCTCATCCACGTCCGCCGAGTCCGGCCGCAGGGCGTCGTACTTCCCGCGATACGGCTCGAACACCGCCAGCGTCCGCCGCGCGATCCCCGTCCAGCCGAACGTCCGCCGCGCAAATCGAGCGCCTTCCACCATCAGCGTGTCCCGCAGCCACGGGTATCGCAGCGGCAGCGCCAGCATCGTCCCGAATTCCTCGGGCGACTTGGGGTCCGCCACCAGCGCGTGCCGGCCGAACTCGATCTGGCTGTGCAGCCCGCCGTGCGTCGTCAGCACCGTCGGCGTGCCGCACGCCATCGCCTCCACCGCCGTCATCCCGAACGGCTCGTACCGCGACGGCAACGCAAACACGCCCGGCGCGCGGTAATAGCTGGCCAAATCTTCATCCGCGATGTAACCCAGCCACTTCACGTGACGCGCGATGCCCGCCTCGCTGGCCTGCTGCTTCCACTTCTTGAGCAGGTTCTTGTCCTGCTTGGAGTTCGCGCCCGCCGCGAGCACCAGCCGGGCCTTGGGCACCAGCTTCCGCACGTGCGGAAACGCCTTGATGATCAGGTCGTAGCCCTTGTTGTGCGCCGCGCGCCCCACGACGTAGATGTCCTGCGGCCGCATCCCCAGGCGTTCGCGGGTCTCCTTCAACTGCGACGGCGGCGCCGGCGTGAACCGGCCCTCGTCGATACCCGGCGGAATCATCGTGATGTGCTCGCGCGGCAGCTGATACTGCTCTTCGATCAGATCCACCTGTTCGTCGCTGGTGGCGATGACGTGGTCGCAGCTGCGGTACACGATGAACTCCTTGCGGATGCGCTCCTCGAAGCGCAGCGAGCCGCCCTCGCCGGCGTCCTTCGCGCCCTTCATCCGATGCTGCTTCCACCAACCCAGCGAGTGCGGCGTGTGGATGTGCGGGACCTGCAACTCCTCGGCGATCTTCTGCCCGGCGAAACCCGCATCCCAGTAGTGGCTGTTGATCACGTCGTACTTCAGGCCACGCTTGCGGATCGCGGCGAGCGTGTTGGTGACGAAGTCGCCGACGTGGTCGTGCATGTCCTCCTTGCGGATGAACGCCTTGCCGCCGAACGGGATACGCCACACGCTGAGGTTCGCGTTGATGACGTCCTGCACCGGCTGGTCCTCGAACTGCCGCGTCAGCACGTCGACGTGGTAGCCCAGTCGCGCGAAGCGCTTGGCCAGTTCAAGCACGAACACCACCTGCCCGCCGGTATCGGGCTTGCCGAGTTCGGGGACGGCGGCGACGTAGCCGTGCAGAGAGATCATCAGGATGGAGCCGCGCGGGGCCGGTGACATGGGGATTCCTCATTTCGTGAAAACGTTTAACGCTTTCGACCATAGGCATTTTGGGCGGTCGTGCCAGTTGCGCCGGAATGAAAGCTTCTTCATGCAAGCCGATCACCGCACGACGCCGAAGTGCCGCAGCCCTTCCAGCACGCCCGCCGCGTGATCCGCCTTCGCGTGGTACGACGTCTCGCGCGGCATCGCGTCCAACAATTCCGCCCGGGCGTTGCCCACCGCGATGGCGCGTGGCGAGGCTTCGAACATCGCCAGATCATTGGCCGAATCCCCCGCCACCACCAGCCGCAGCGCCCACCCCGCCTTTGCCTCCAGGCGACGATGCAGGAACCGCGTCGCGTGATCCTTGCCCGCGCCCGTCGGCAGGATGTCGAAGTCGTCCGTGCCCGAGGCGATGATCCGCACCGGCAGATCCGCCGCCTCCAGCGCCGCACGCACCGCAGCCTGACCTTCCGGCGGCACCGCAAAACTCGCCTTGCGCGGCGTCTGAAACTCATCGGCGTGCGCAGCGAAGCCCAGCCCCTCCACGATCTCCACGAAGCGCCCGCGCGGCCAGTCGCCCAGTTCGTCCGCCCACGCGGCGCTGTCCTGCCCGTCGATGCGCACCTGCGTGCCCATCGCCGTGATGCTCGCATGAATCGGAAAATGCGCAGGGAACACGTCCCGCACCGTGCCCGCCACGCTCGCCCACGGCCGGCTCGAGTTCAGCGCCACCATCACCGTCTCGCCGTGTGCCGCCAACACATCCGCCAACGCGCGCAGCGCCGCCTCGTCGCCCGTGAGCGTGTCGTCCACATCACTGACCAGCAGCCACGCCTCGCCCTGCCGCGCCGTTTCGTGCGTCACCGAGGTCACGGGAACACCTCCGGCTTCATGGACAGCGTCTGCTCGGGGATCGGCCCGGCACCACTCATCTGCCCGGTTGCCGCGTCCGCCTCGCGCTCGAACATCACATCGCGGGTTTCCGCATCCTCCGCCGCCGAGCTGCACAGCGTCCCCCCCGTCGATTCCGGCCGCGGCGCCGCCAACGTCTCCAGTTGCACTTGCTGCAGATGCAGCGTCGCGCTCTCGGCATAAAAACCGATCCGACCCTTCTCGAACGTGTCGTCCGCCAGCGTCAGCAGCACATACCCGCCGATCGACACCTCCAGGTACACGCCGTACGCCACTACCTCGATCTCCCAAGGCCCCTTCATGTCGCTGATGAAATAGCCCGCCTGCAACTGCGTGTACTTGAACGCGTGATCGAACGCGTGATGCGTGCGGTTCTCGCCCCAGGCCCGTATCTGCGCGACGCCTTTGATCAGGTCCAGCGACAGAAAATACCCGTCCGCCTGCGTGTCGCAGCGGAGCACCATCCCGCATTTGCCTTGCCCCTCGAGCGAAATCGTCGCCCGCAGGCGGAAATCCTCGTGGATCCCGGGGAGCAGAAAGGCCTCGTACCCGCTCTTACAACTCAGCGACCCTTCCCCCGCCGGCGTGCCGCTGCTCACCTGCGCGTGCGGGTTCGCCAGTAGCCGATCCCAGTGTTCCACCGGCGGAACCGGCTCTCGCTTCTGCACCTGCCGATCAAACCCGCCGTAGCTCTTCATCCGCAAACGACCCGTGCCGTCCGTCACCAACCGCTTCGGCGGCGGCAGCAGCTTCCGCACCACCGGCTGACCCGCGTGACTCTCGGTCTTCGCGAAAAAGTTGAACAGCAGCCAGTCGTCGCCGTTGCGACAGATCCGCGCGGCGTAGTTGCCTTTGGGCAGCAGCACGTTGTCGAAATAGTTGTGGTACGGACCTTCGGGCGCTTCGGCATACCAGTAGTGCACCTTCGTGTCTTCCCGGATCGAGCCCATGAGAAAATACTTGCCGTCCAGGTCGAACAGCACCGGCACTTCCACGTCGTCGTAAAGCCCCGGCCGATACAGCGGCGGCGAGAACTCAAAGCGGTTCGGCTGCACCTCCTTCGCCAGCCCGACACACCCCCGGCGGATCACCGGCCCGTCCTTCACCCGACCGGCAAACAGCAGCCACCGCCGAGCGCCGTCCTGAAAAAAGTACGGATCCCGGAAGCTCACCCAGCTCCGCCCTTCCTTCACGTCGCACTCGTAGTACGGCCCGGGCACCGACAGCGGGTAATCGCCCGCGTGGCTCCGCTCCCAGTGGATCAGATCCCGCGACGTCGCCAGGCCGATCCGCTGCACCCTTCCGTATTCGTGCCGCGACAAGCCCGTGTAGAACATCCGCCACACGCCTTGCCCGTCGGGCGACGGGCTCACGTGCATCGTCCAAAGCATGTCGTCGTCCCAGGTCCCGGGGTCGTCGACGAACAGCGCGTTCTTGACCCGTCGCCAGTTCAAGCCGTCATCGCTGATCGCGTGCGCGATGAAGTCGTGGTTCGGCAGGACCAGATGGAACAGGTGGAATTTGCCGTCGTGAAAGAGCACATCGACATCGCCGATGTCCGAACGCAGGAAGCCGTGGGACGCATACATACCGACACACTAGGGGCTTTGCCGCGGCGGTTCAGGCCATCCGCACGAGCGACTCACGCGTCACCCGCCCTTCGATCAGACCGCCGTCCACATACGCGAGCATCTGGGCCAGCGCGTGCTCACCGAGCCGGCGGCACTCCCGGCCCTGCGCCCCAGCCAGGTGTGGCGTGAGCACCACGTTGGGCAGCGACCACAGCGGGGAGTCGGCAAGCGGCGGCTCGGGCGACGTGACGTCCAGCACCGCCGTGATGTCCGGCCGATCCGCCAACGCGTCGCACAACTCCGGCTCGTTCACCACCGCGCCGCGCGCCGTGTTCACAAAGCCCGCGCCCGGGGACATCGACCGCAGGTGCGCGCCGCGAATCAGCCCCCGCGTCTCGGGCAACAACGGCGTGTGCACCGAAACGACTTCGCACGTGGCGAACAGCGTGTCCAGATCCACTACCGCGACGCCGTGTTCCTCGGCCTGCGTAGTAGTCAGAAACGGGTCGTAGACCGCCACCGGCAGCCCGAGCCCGCGAACGTGCTCGCGCACCAAGCGGGCGATCAGGCCGTAAGACACCAGGCCGACCCGCGCATCCATCACCCCGCGGACCTCCGCTCGCAGCGCGTCGATTCGTCCCCCGCCGGGGCGATAGGTGCGCCGCTTCGCGTCGGCCTGCTTGAGCAGCAGGATGATCTGCGCCAGGCAGAACTGCGCGACGGGCACCGCGTTGGCGGACGCAGCGCTCGTCACCGTCAGGTCGCGGTCCCACACGGCATCGGTGACGAAACTACGGACGCTGCCCGCGGCGTGAAACACCGCACGGAGCTTCGGCGCCGACGCAAGAAACGACGCGTCCATCCGCGGAACGCCCCAACCCGTCAGCAACACCTCGGCCTCGCGCAGCAGCCCCGGCGAAGCCGTGAGCTGCGCCGCCGACATCGGCGGCGCCAGCAGTTCCGCACACGCCGCCACCCGGCTCCTCACCGACGACGGGAACACATTGTCGAGCTGCCCCGCATCCATCACGATCAGGGCGTCGGGGCGGGTCTTCATGGTCGGCGGTTTCGGCGGTAACGGTGGATTTCAGGCGCGGGCGTCGCGTGGTCGAACCGACACCGTCGCATTCGACGATCGTTCTATCGCCCCGGGCGAGCGACGTCCAACCAAGCGCCGGTGCAACGGAATCCCTGGCACCGACTCATTCAGCAGCTCGTGACGGGTCCGGCGTGATCACGCCTTTGGTGACGATGAGCCCCGATCGCCCGCGGAGCGGCTGCACCACAGCGGGCTCATCGATCAGGGACCGCGCGACGTGTTGATGATCGTGGCGTGCGACTTCAGCCGCTCGCGCAGCACGCGATGATCATTTCGCCCTTCTCGGCCGACAAGGGCGTGAGGATTGACACCACGTCGCAGCTTTCCATGACCCGCTCGGGCGAAGCGGATGGCACGCGATGCTTCTGCTCCCATGCGGGGTCGTGGCGGACGTGGAACGCCCCCGTCTCGAGGTCCAGCGACCACCGACGCTCGGCGACCTGCCGCCCGATGGGCGCTTCTGAGGTCGCCGAAGGGCGTCGAAACTCGACCCATACTGGCGCGAGATGTTTCAGGGCGCGGGAAGCGAGAACACGGTGTCGAGTCGGAAGCCGGTGTCGCCGATCGACCCGACACTGGCGGTGACGCCGAAGCTTTCGCGGAGTTCTTCGTCGGTGGGCAACAGGGCCTTGAGGCGCTCGACCATGGCGGCGGCGGCGTCGTCGCTCGTTTGGGTCAAGGCCAGCAACAGCTCACGCTTGGCGTCGATCATGGACGCGCTGCCGTCTTCGATCTGGAAGAAAAACCCGGGGCGTAAGGCGTCGCCGAGGATGGCGCGTGCCTCGTCAATCAGCGCCGAATTGGCGAGCCGGTCGGCGGGCGCGGGCGGATTGTTCAGCAGCGACAGCGTCCGCGCGGTCACGTCCGGGCCGACGCCCAGCACAAGGTGGTTCGGCCCGAGCATCAGGGCCGTCGGCAGGCCCGTCGCATCGGTGCGCAGGCCGCGGAAGCCTTGTTCCTCAACGGTGCTGATCTCGCCGGCGGCCATCGCGGAAAAGCCGGTGGCCACGGTCATCACCCGTTGCCACAGACCCGCATCCGGCAGACTCCAAACCAGCGCGACCGGCTGAACGAGCAGCTCGGTTTCCACGGTCTCCATCTGCTCGTTGTCGAAGTCCCACTGATCAACCTCCATGGTGACGTTGCGGCTGGGCAGCAGGACGATGTGGTGCCCGATACCCAGGCCGCGGAGGATGCCCGGGATGTCGGATTGGGTCTGTGCGCGGGTCATGTTGTTGGCCATCTCCAGCTGCACGCCGACCTCGTCGCCGCCCATTGCCATCGCGACCTCGACGATGACGTCGTACAAGGTGCTCAAGTCGTAGGCCAGGTGGGCGTACCGAAGATCGGCCGACACCCAGTCCGGCGGCGCGGCGGGGAGGGTCTGACGGCTCACGGTCGCGAGCAGCCCGCGACGCGGCTGACGCACCTCGAACCACGCGCGACCTTGTAACGCTCCGCCCTGCAGGTAGTAGGACATCGCCATCACGCCCAGCCCGTCGAGCCCAAGGCCGTTGATGAACTGATCGAACACCTCGGGCCCGGTTCCGTCGCTCACCGCGGCCTGTCGCCCCAAACGGATCAGCGCCGCCACGTC
>CAZIXN010000138.1:0-7788 GCA_964543215.1 uncultured Phycisphaera sp. | reverse complement strand
CCATGTGCTCGGCCGGCTGTCCCGGCCCCGGGGCGACGAGGTACTTCCGGGCTGAGGACTTGGAGTGAAAGGAGCCGTACGGGATCGGCGGTTTGAGGTGACGGGCGGCGGCGAGCATCGTCTGCAGCGGCCACGCGTCGTCGAGCAGACAGGCGGGCGGCGGCAGGAACGAAAGCAAGAGTTGAGCCCGATTCTCCGCCCCCTGAGCCGTCAGCGAATACGCCGGGACGTCGAACCACGGACAGGACACCCCGGAGCGGAACGGCAGCGCCTGTTGGAGTGGAGCCGCGACCTCGGCGTTGCTGCGGAGCCGCCAGCACTGAATCCGCAACCGACGATCCTTGGCGGACACCGAGAAACCGCCGATCCGGCCCTCGCCGGCATTGGTCCGGGAGCGGGGCGGGTCGCCCCGGTAAAGGTGCAGAGAACGCTCTCGGCTACGACGCCGGCGTCGATACGCCAGCCGGCGTATTAGTGGCAGACAGGCGTAGGACGACGTGAGACCATCCTTCGGGATGTTCGGCCCGGTTTCGGCCCGCCGTCGACAAATTGGGCGGAGAGGCATGCATGGACGTTACGAATATGCGCAAATTCAAGGACCTGCGAACAGGTGGCCCGACGAATATATCGAGTCACTCGCAATGGGCGGAAAATACAGGAAAGTGAATGAAAACAGCCCCGGCGACGTATTAAGTGTCGATGCGTCAATGTGTCAAAGCGTCATTACGCTAAATGCAAGTGGGTCCAGATAGAACGTTGAAGATGAGCCTGAAATAAGGTTTAATCCAACGTTTGGAAAGCCGGTTTTATCGAACCGCGCTCATTCAAATCTTCTTTCTTCTCGTTTCCACGTTATTCACTTCATTGCGATTTTTCTTCCAACTTCTTTTTGGTCCATCTGTCATGCATGACACATTGACAGATTGACACAACGGCAGTTTCATTCATCCACGTTTGACCGCCCGGCCCCGCCCCGCCCCGCCCCCAGGCGATCGCCCGCACGCACGGATTCAGGAAAAATCCGAGCTTCGAAGAATCCGACGGTTCGTCGACGGGTCGGCAGGGCGACCCCTGAATCCCTCAGGTCCGACGCGGTCTTGACCCGGGCGCCGTAGGCGATGCGGTCGGCCGGCCGGATCACGTGCGAGATGTCGAACCACCGGCAGCCGTAGTTGTCCACCGCCAGCGTGTGGCCGTCGTCGAAGGTGCGGGCCAGGTTGTCCCGGCAGCCGCCGTATTTCACGCAGTCGTCCGGGCCGCAGTAGTCCTTCGCGGTCTTGGCCCGGTTGCCGCAGCCGTTGCACACGTCGTAGTCGATGGCGCAGTTGTGCGACACCAGCCCGGCCATCAGGTAGCTGTGGTCTTCCTCGACCTCGAAGTTGTAGACGGTGCGTTCGCGGCCGGACCCGTCGCGGGGCTCGACGTGCTGCAGCGGCATCTCCAGCAGCACGTTGGGGCTCACCACCGCCTGCGAGCCGTCCAACGTGCTGCTGTCGAAGTGGCGGCCCAGGATGCTGAAGGCATCGAAGCCCGACAACGTGCGGCGGGGCACCACGCGGTAGCCGCCGCGGTTGTTGCCTTCGGGGCTGAGGTCGGTGATCAGGCCCAGCTGGTGGATCAGGTCCCGCAGGCCCAGGGCCACGGCCAGCGACGCGGCGTAGAACACCGGCCGGTCGGGCAGGTCCCACGCCTTCGGCAGGTTCTGGTGGTCGTACCAGGCCCCCAGGAACTCCAGCTGGGCGGGCTCGGCGGCGGCGAAGGCGGCGTCGGGGATCTGGGGCGGGGTGTAGTTGAAGTCCACGCCGTGGGGCACGACGCAGGCCCGGCCGATCCGGGTGGAGTGCTTCTCGAAGTCTTCGAGCTCGCCGCCGGGCACCCGGAGGTGGCAGGAGCTGGCCAGCAGCTTGTCTTCCAGGCCGATCTGGTGGGCCGGCGTCCACAGCAGCGACTCGGACGCCCGGGGCGGCAGCAGAGGGTCCACCACGGCGGGCTGGGCGGGCCGGACGTACCAGGGGTGGTCGGCGGTGGTGGTGACGGTGCGGCCGCCGCCTTCGATCCAAAGCCGGACCAGGGGTCCGCGGTAGGGCCGCCGCTTGAGTTCGGTGACCGGGCGCCAGCGGCCCAGGTGCGTCCAGACGTAGTCGCCGACCTGGACGTCGATGATGGGGATGTAGCCCTTGCCGCGGACGCGGACCGGGGTCAAGGGGTCCACGGTGCAGGCCATGCTGACCGGGGTGTCTTCGCCGCGGGACAGCTGGTCCATCTCCCGGGTGGCCACCGCCGACGGGCCCGAGGTGTCGGCGTCGGCGGCCTGCTTGGTGGTGTAGAGGGCGGTCAGGAGTTCGACACGGCTCCGTGGTTTGCCCGCCGCGGTCATTTACCCCGAGCCGCTTGAGCCATCGCAACAATCCCCCGCCGCACCGGCTCGGAAAGCTCGGCCCACGCTTGGATCAACGGGAGGAGCTCGGGGTCAAGGACGCACCGACATGCGGGCGGTGCGCCGGATTCTGCGTCACCTTGCCGAGAAACGTCCGGTTTTCTGCGGCTTTTGCGGGCTTGTTCGAATCCTGCCAGGCCCATTTCTCACAAGTCAAGCCGAAAGCGTGGATTCCGCGATTCCCGTCGCCGCTGGGAGAGGTCAACCGCGATGTCCGCGAATCGCGGACGTTGTGCGGCCTGACACCGCAAAGCCTCCGCTGTCATCGCCGAATGCCTTGCCCGCTTCCTGGTCCAACGCTTCAGGGCCACGCCGATGGATGCGTCGTCAACTGCCGGGTCCTGCAGACCGAATAGCGAACCGATCCACGCAATGCGTGAACTGAGCATCACCGTCAACGGCGCGATGCGGGCGGGTTGACTCGGTGAGGTTGCGGCCTGACGCGACGGCGGCCACATGCACACCGGCGGCCATGACCGGAGATTGCCCGCCTTTGCGCGTCGCCTCTCGACCCGCACCGATTTCATCAGACTCGGCGGGTCAGACACGGCTACGCCCAGTGGCGAATCCATCGTTCGAGCGACAGCGTCACCAGAGGTGCAGCAGCAGCATCACGCCGGCCATCACCGCCATCGTGAGGTCCTCGACGAGCGTGACTTTCGTCATCGGCAGGTTCAGAGCCGTACCCAGGCAGGCGCAGCGGATCGCGCGTTTGTCGAGCAGGGCCCGCAGCACCCCCGCCGCGCCGATGAGCATCAGCACCAGCGTCGTCGCGTTGGTCGCGATCGGCCAGAGGTTGCCCAGGTACGCGACCCCCAGCGTGAGTTCGACGTACGGGTACGCCCACGCCCACGCCATACTCCGCCGGGCCAGCAGGTCGTACCCGCGGAACGCCGAGACAAAACCCGGCGGGTCGAGCAGTTTGAAGAAGCCGAAGACGATGAAGAATCCGGCCATGAAATGCCGCATGCCGCGCATCCACGAAGGCGCTTCGCTGAACACTTCGATCAACACCACCGTCCCGAGGATGAAGCCGACGATCAAGATCAGCGGGTAGAGGCTTTCGTCGTTCTCGTCGGGCAGGCCGGCGGAGGTCGGCGACACGGACTCCGCGGCCTCGGAACGCTGTTTGCTTGGGGGCGCGTCCGGCTGGGGTTGCGGTGCGACGTCGGTGAGCGTGTATTGGCCCTTGCGTGCAAGCGCCGCATTGAGCGTGTCGGTCGAGGCGTGGGAACGCATCGTCACCGTCGCCCGCGGCGGGTCCCGGCTGACCTGGGCATCTTGCACCTGCGTTACCGATTCCAGGGCCTCGGTGACCTTCGCGGCGCAGGCGCCGCAGTGCATGCCGTGAACGATGTAAGTGTGTTTCACGAGTCTGCCTCAGGATTGTGCTTCAGGAGAAACCACCACGCGCCGCCAAAGATCACGATGAAGCCTACGCCCGCGAGGATCGAAACCAGCGGATCGCTTGCCCCTTTGGTCAAACGCAAGGTGCCGAGCACTGCGCCGTGCGTCCGCGGCGCAGCCTGCAGACTCTGACCGAGGCGCAGGTCGCCGCTGAGATTGGGCCGGCGGTTCAGGCTTGGTTTTCACCGCGGGCTCAACCCCAGCCACCGTGTTCAAGTCCCCGGTCTGGTTGCACTTGACCTGGCCCGGCGACGGAGGGAAGACGAGAATTCAGGACGGGGAAAGTCCACATCAAGAACCGAGTGTCAGGCCGCCGAGGCGTGTCCGGGATTCATCATTTCCAGCAACTCGGTCAGTTCTCCGGCGGGCACCGGCTTGGAAAACAAGTAACCCTGCGCCGTATCGCAACTGAGCGCTTGCATCATCGCGACCTGCTCCAGTGACTCCAGGCCTTCGGCGACCATGGCGATATCCAGATCGCGTGCCAACGTGATGACAGAGTGGATCACCGAGGCGGTGCGTCGGGTGAAGACGTGCTCGTCCAGGAAAGAGCGATCGAGTTTGATGCCGTCGAGTGTGAATTGGCGCAGCGAGCCCAGCGCCGAGTGCCCCGCACCGAAGTCGTCGAGGAAGACCCGCAGGCCCGCTTGGCGCAAGGTCTGGATGGATGCCTCAGCTTTGATTGGGTCGCAGGTCAGCAGCGTCTCGGTGATCTCGGCCACGAGCCGGCTGGGCTGCACGCCGGTGCGGGCGATGGTTGCGGCGAAGGCGTCGAAAAAGTCTGTGCGCGCGATCTGTCGGGGTGAGACGTTGAAGCTGATGTACTGCAGGCCCGGCGCGTCGTGCAACTGTCGGCAGACTTGTTCGAAGACCCAGTTGCCGATGGGGTTGATAAGGCCGGTCTCTTCCGCCAAGGGGATGAAATCCACGGGCGAAATCATGCCCAGACCCGGATGTCGCCATCGCAGCAGCGCCTCGGCCGCGATCGGCGTTCGCGTTTCAAGTTCCACGATGGGTTGGTACCAGACGCTCAACTCGCCGCGGTCGATGGCGTGGCGGAGGTCGTTCTCCAAGACCAGTTGGCGCATCGCCCGCTCGTGCATGGATTGATCGAAGACCGTGAAAACGCCTCGTCCCTGAGCCTTGGCGGCGTACATCGCGGTGTCGGCGTCGCGGAGGATGTCTTCGGCGTTGCGGTAACCGAAGCGTGAGAAGGTGACGCCCACGCTGGCCGTGCTGGTGACATGATGGCCGCTGAGTTCATAAGGCCTGCTCAAACCACTGAGCACCTTCTGGGCGGTCTCCAGGACGACGGACTCATCCTCGAAGCCCTGCATCAGGATGCAGAACTCGTCCCCGCCCAGACGGGCCGCCAGAGCCATGGGGCTTGAGCTGCGGGCGAGGTAGTTTGGAGCGCCCACAATCTTTTGCAGGCGTTCGCTGATGGCGCAAAGCAACGCGTCACCGAAGACGTGTCCCAGGCTGTCGTTGAAGACCTTGAAGCGGTCGAAGTCGATGAACATCACCGCGTATTGATGCCTGGGGTTCTGCTGGCTGGCGGCGATGGCGGCCAACAAGTGGTCGTAGAACTGCAAGCGGTTGGGCAGGCCGGTGAGCCGATCGTTGAGCGCCTGCTTCCGCAGCTCGACGGTACGAGCCGCGACGATGCCTTCGAGCTCCTCCATGCGGAGCTTGTCCTTGGATCGCTCGATCTCCAATTCGCTGGTGCGCAGCGCGACCAGTTTCTCCAGCTCTGCGGTTTGAATACGAGACTGCTGAAGAAGATCCCATCGCTCCTGCAGCGAGACGGCCATGGCCTGCGCTTCCACAGGGTCGAACGGTTTTTTTAGGATAAGGATCTTGTCCAGCGACTTGATCTGCGCCGTGATGTGGTCCCACGAGTGGTCCGCATAGGCCGTGCAGATCACGATGGTGGCGTCGGAATCGATCTTGCGGATTTCCTGGATCGTGCGCAGACCATCCCATCCCGGAGGCATGCGCATGTCCACGAAGGCGACGAAGAAAGGCCGGCCTTCCTCCTTGGCGCGGGCGAAGAGTTGGTAGCCCTCCTCACCCTGACTCGCATACGCAAGGTCCAAGTTCAAGCTCGCGGGCGCAGCCGTGACCGTTCCCAACACCTGCCGCTCCAGCTCATCCAGCGCGGTCGTTGACGCTCCGGCGGGCATCAGGATCTTGCGGAAATCCGCGTGGATCTGCGGATTGTCATCGATAATCAGAATCCGGTTGCTCGCGATCGGCTGCATCACGCGGCCTCCTGGACGGCGTGTTGGCCCAGCGTCACGGGAACGGTCAGCGTGAAGGTCGCGCCTTGGCCGACACCCGGACTGCTGACCGTGAGCTTGCCCTTCATCTCGCCGGCCGCGTTGGCTGCGCTGTGCAGCCCGAAGCCATGGCCCCGCTCAAACCGGGTGTACCCGTGGCGGAACAGCTTGGTCAGATCGTCGGCCGCGATCCCGATCCCGTTGTCCTGTACCTCGAACTGCACCGACTGGCCTTGCTCCACCCGGCGGACCCGCAGCGTGATATGCCGCTCCAGAATGCTGGGGTGACAGGTGGCCTTCTTTGCGTTGCTGATGAGGTTGATGAGGATCTGAAGAACCTTGTGTTTGTCCAGCGGAAAACGCGGCATTCCGCCCTCAAAGTCCCGATGCACGTTCACGTCGTGACGCTCTATCGACATGAGGTTCACCTTGATCGCGTCTTCAAAAATCCCGACAGCGTCGGTGGGCGTCAGCACGTTTGAAGACGTGTCGGCGGTGACTTGTTGCATGCGCACCACTTCCTTGATGTGCTCGATGCCGGTCACGAGTTGATCCACTTCGCGCTGCACGGTGTCGTGATCTTCGCAGAGCTTGCTGTAGAGCTGCGCAAGCAGGTCGGGCACCTGTTTCCCCCGAGGGTCGGCCGTGACGAACTCGGCCAGACGCGGTCGCTCCTGCTCGATCAGGCCAACCACCTTGCCCAGCCCGGTCAGTCGCGAGGCCCGCAGACACTCGGTGACCATCCGGGCCGACACGTTGATGCTGGTCAGCACGTTGCCCACGTTGTGCAACACCCCGGTGGCCACTTCGGCCATACCCGCCTGCCGAGAAGTGATGATCAGTTGATCCTGGAGCTCGGCACGCTGACGTTCGAGCGCTTCGCGCTTGACCAGTTCCGCCCGAGTGATGACGACAATGACGGTCGAGGCAAGGATCATGACCGCCAAAACCGCGACAAAAACAAGCGCGGCCAGCCGGCTCCAGACAATCGCGGTCACCCATTGGCGAGCGGCGTAGTCCACGCCCAAGGCACCACTGATCCGCCCCTGAGCGTCGTAGAGCGGCGAGAACGCGCTGATCCAGGTGCCCCATCGGTCGGTATAGGGGACATCATCAAAGGACGGCACACCGTCCAGTGCGAGCAACATCGCATCCGTAGGTTCCGGATATTCCTCGCCGATCGGCGTCCGCTGCTCGCGATCCTCGCCGAAGACGCCGTCACGGTCGTAGTCGGTCTCGGCGTCGACGATGAAGCCGACGTTTCCCTCGGCGGTCTTGCGAAAGGTGTAGATGTCGCTGACGTTGAGGTTGATTTTCTCCCAGCGGATCTGAGCCTCGATCATCGCCAGGTAGCGCGGATCGTCTGGCGACGTATCGAAGGAAAGCCGGTCGTGGCCGAGGAGTTCGAGTTCTTGTGCATACGTCGGGGCGATGCCCGAAAGCATCGCTCGGAGGCGACCGCGCTCCCGTTCACCGGCGATCTCCGGGACAATCGCTCCGACAACCATCAGCGCGGCCATCGTGCACCACACCGGCAGCGTAAGGCCACTGCCATGTCGTCGACGCAACCGACCGTGCACGGCGATTGCCACCGTCATCAGCAACACGCCGAAGCAGAGCGAATCCAGTCGGTAGTTCAGAATCGTTTCAAGCCTCAGCATG
>CAZIXN010000137.1:5789-7823 GCA_964543215.1 uncultured Phycisphaera sp. | reverse complement strand
GTCCTGAATCAGGCGGTCCTGAATCAGGCGGTTCTGACCCGGTGGTCCACATCCGTCGATCATCGGCCCGACGTGCGGCCGAATCTTTCGCATCTTCGCGATATGGACAGGTCCATGGGGCGAACCCCGACTATAGCAACTCGACTACGAAAAATTTGAAAAGATCGGTGGGACTTTCGCGTAAAGATGAAAGTTGTTTCGAGGTGACCTGCCTTTCCTTGAAGGGTGGGGAGCCGCGTGGCTCAGACGCGGGCGGTGGGGGATCCGCCTTTGGCGAAGCTCATGATCAGGGAGACGATGAAGAGGATGAGGAAGAGGCCGAAGAGGATCTGCGCGATCCACGCGGCACCGCCGGCGATGCCGCCGAAGCCCAGGACGGCGGCGATGATGGCGATGACGAAAAAGGTGATGGCCCAGGTAAGCATGATGATCTTCTTTCTTCAAGGTGCGTGAGAAACCGGCACGTTTAGACGTGACGGGCCCGGGGACATCGAGCGGGCGGCTCGTTTGATCAACAAGATCAACCACAACGTTACGAAGCGCACTTGTCCGGAACGAGAAACTCAACCCATGGAACGCTCACCGCTGCTTTATCTGAGATTCATGCTTTACGGCGCCGGCGGGAGGAGGGGCGCGAGGTTGGCCAGCAGCACGGTGGCGAGGGTGAGGACGGTGAAGAAGGCGACCAGGTCGATGAGGGTCTGGACGGCGGGACCGGAGATCATGGCGGGGTCCAGGCCGATGCCTTTGAGCAGGACGGGCACCGAGCCGCCCACGGCGGTGGCGAAGAGCATGACCATGGGTGCGGAGAGGCCGACGACCGCGCCCATTTCCCAGTGGCCATCCCAGACCCAGCCGGCGACAAAGAGGATCAGGCCCAGGACGCTGCCGACGATGATGGCCGAGGCGAGTTCTTTGCCGATGACCCATTTGACGTCGCCGACGCGGATGAGGCCCAGGCTGATTTCGCGCATGGAGACGGCGACGGCCTGTCCGCCGGACGAGCCGCAGAGGCCGGCGACGACGGGGAGGAACTTGGCGAGGTTGGGGGCGTCGGCGATGGTTTGTTCGTAGAAGGCGATGACGCTGGCGGAGACCATCGTCAGGCCAAGGATGGGCAGGAGAAAGACCAGTCGGCGGAACGCGCGGTTGGGCGCGGGCATGGTGCGGAGTTCTTCGCCGCCGATGATGCCGCGGGAGCGGGCGAGGTCTTCCTCGGCGGCCTCGCTGCGGTGTTCCTGGACGGCGGCGCGTTGGACGACGCCGACGAGCTTGCGGTCGGCGTCGAGGACGGGGATGGCGGAGAAGTCGACGCGGTCGAAGAGGTCTTCGAGGTCTTCGACGGGGGTGTCGACGTTGACGGTGACGGGGGTCTGGATCGCGATGGAGCGCAGGGGCGTGCCGCGGCCGGACATGACCAGAGAGCGCATGGGAACCGCGCCGGTGAGCTGGCCGGCGTCGTCGAGGGTGTAGACGTAGCGGACTTCGTATTCGTTGTAGAGCGTGTGGTTTGCGCGGAGGTCGGCGACGACGTCTTCGACGTTGTCGGAATCGTGGTACGCGAGGTACTCGACGATCATGAGGCCGCCGGCGGTGTCCTCGTCGTACGTCAGGCGTTGACGCAGATCGAAGGCCTCTTCCGGGGCCATGGCTTCGAGGATGGCGTGGGCATCCTCCTCGTCGAGCTCGGCGAGCACGTCGGCCTGCTCGTCGGAGTCCATCGCGTCCACCAGCAGCGCGGCGGTGGCGGGCTCGAGCTCGGCCATCATCTCGGCGGCGTGGGCGTCGTCGAAGTGTTCGAGCAGGTCGGCCGCGAGGTCGGCATCGGCCCGGGTCAGCAGCTCGAAGAAGCGCGTGCGGTCGCCCTCGTCGAGGTGGCTGATGGTGTACGGCGTGTCTTCCGGCGGGAGCAGGCGCACGAACGCGGCGATGGCGTCGGGATCGTTGCGCTCGACGAGATGCGTGAGCTCCTCGTGGGCCTCGACCCCGGAAGGATCGAGAGCCCCGGAAGGATCGAGAGCCCCGGAAGGATCG
>CAZIXN010000137.1:0-5689 GCA_964543215.1 uncultured Phycisphaera sp. | reverse complement strand
CTCGACCCCGGAAGGATCGAGAGCCCCGGAAGGATCGAGAGCCCCGGAAGGATCGTCGACCGACGCCGGCTCGGGGGCTTGCAGGTCAGGCATGCGGAACCGCCTGGTTTCCAAGGGATTCGGCTTCGAGGGATTCGGCGAAGTCGGCCCAGTCGCGGAGCGTGGGATCGCAGGTGAGATCGAAGTGCATGGGCGACAGCGTGATGAAGTTTCGGAAGAGCAGATCGACGTCGCTGCCGGGGGTGAAGGTGCCGAAGTTCATGCCGTGCTTGGCGGTGAAAGAGCGTGAACCGTCGTCGTGTTGCTGGGCGTCGTATTCGCCGACCATGGGGGTGCGGGCGATGGGGCAGAGGCGGAGGCCTTGGGGTTCACGGCCGTCGTCGAGGACCGGGACGTTGACGTTGACGAGCGTGCCGGGCGTGAGGCCGTGGTCGAGGATGCGGGCGACGGCGGCGGCGGCGTGCTGGGCGGCGCGGGGCCAGTGGTCGTGCTTCCAATTCTGGAGGTGAAGCGACACGGCGATGGCGGGCAGCCCGTCGAAGGTGGCTTCGCGTGCGGCGCCGACGGTGCCGGAGTAGAGGACGTTGATGCCGACGTTGGCGCCGGCGTTCATTCCGGAGATAACCAGGTCGTAGCGGGCGTCGGCGTCGAGCGCGCCGCAGAGCGCGAGCTTGACGCAGTCGGCGGGTCGGCCGTCGATGGCCAGGCCGGTCACGCCGCCGCTCATCGGGTGCAGACTCGCGGGGTTGACGCGGAGGGGCCGGTGGAAGGTGACGGCGTGGCTGGTGGCGGACTGGACCTTGCTGGGGGCGACGACGTCGAGTCGGCTGAAGCGGTCGAGTTGGAGCAGCGCGGCGTGGAGGGCAGCCAGGCCCGGCGCGTCGATGCCGTCGTCGTTGGTGAGGAGAACCCGCATGGGCGGATGATACGGGGAGCCTGGTTCCTGACGGGCAATCCGCGGACCGAGTCCGTGGGCTTCGGGGGTGGTGGTTGGGCGCGTACACTCTCGGCCATGACGACGATGACGACGACGAATCAGCCGGTGTCGGTGCCTTTGCCTTTCGATGCGGTGCAGATCGCCCAGCGTTTCGGGACGCCCACGTGGGTGTACGACGCGGCGACGCTGGAGCAGCGCATCGGCGAGGTCAACCGCGACGGCGTGACCGTGCGCTACGCCCAGAAGGCCAACTCGAACCTTGCGCTGCTGACGATCATGCGCAAGCACGGCGTGGTCGTCGACGCGGTCACGGCCGGCGAGGTGCGACGCGGGTTGGCGGTGGGCTATGCGCCGCAGCAGATCGTGTTCACGGCCGACCTGTTCGATGACGACGCCATCGACATCATCCGCGAAACCGGCTGTCCGGTGAACTGCGGAAGCAGCGACATGATCGGGCAGCTCGCGGCGGCGGGGCTGCAGCACATCCCGGTGACGCTGCGGCTCAACCCCGGGTTCGGGCACGGCCATTCGCAGAAGGTCAACACCGGCGGCACGTCCAGCAAGCACGGCATCTGGCACACGCACCTGCCGCAGTGTCTGGCGCTCGGCAGGCAGCACGGTGTGAACATCCGCGGGCTGCACTTCCACATCGGCAGCGGGGCCGACTTCGACCACCTCGCACAGGTGTGCGACGCGATGGTCGATGCGGCGAAGACATATGTCGAACACGGCGGGTCTGCTTCCGGGGAGGGCCTGGAAGTGATCAGCACCGGCGGCGGCCTGCCGATCCCGTATCGCAAGGACAACCCCGCTCGGATCGACCTGGATCGCTTCTTTGCGATGTGGCTTGCGACCAAGGAAAAGATCGAGGCGATTGCCGGCCGTCACGTGGAACTCGAAGTCGAGCCCGGCCGGTATCTCGTGGCGGAGTCGGGATATCTCGTGACCAAGGTGCGGGCGCTCAAGCAGCAGGGCGACGGCGACGAGGCGATGAATTACGTGCTGATCGATGCGGGTTTCAACGACCTGATTCGACCGGCGATGTACGGGGCGTATCACCACCTCAGCATTGTGGCGGGCGACGGGCGGAAGCTCGACGCGACCGAGGATGTCGCGGTGGCGGGTCCGTTGTGCGAGTCGTGCGACGTGTTCACGCAAGAGGATGGCGGCTTCGTCGAAGCGCGGAAGCTGCCGGCCGCGCAGGTCGGCGATGTGCTGGTGATCCACGACGCCGGGGCGTACGGCATGGCGATGAGCAGCAACTACAACTCGCGCCGCCTCGCGGCCGAGGTGTTGATCGTCAACGGCGAGGCCCACGAGATTCGCAGGCGGCAGAGCTTCGAAGATTTGACGAAGAACGAAATCGTGCCGGCCGGCCTGTAAAAAAACGGGCCGCCGCCGGGTTATTGAACGCTGCCGGGCGCGGCGGCGACGGCGGGCGGGATGCGGAGTTCCATGCCGATCTTCACGGCGTGCGGGTCTTTGAGCTGGTCGCGATTGGCGTTGAAGATCGCCTGCCAGCGCGAGCTGTCGGCGTAAAACCGCGCCGCGATGGTGCTCAGCGAATCGCCGCTGCGAACCACATAAGTCACCGGCTGCGGCGGCGGCGGGAGCGTGGCGGTCTGAGGGTCCATCGCGGTGCCGTCGGCGGGCAACGCGAGGGGTGTCAGGTCTTCCGAAGCTTCGGCGGGGAGTCGCAGCACGTCGCCGACGCGCAGCTTGAGCGGGTCCACGGTGGGATTGGCTTTCGCGAGCGCCACCCATTGGCTCGACGAGCCGAGCTCGCGGCGTGCGATGGCCTCGAAGGTGTCGCCGGTGCGGACGGTGTAGGTCGGCCCGGTCGTATCGCTCACCGTCGAGCCGGAAATCAGCTCCGCGGCCGTCGGCGCATCCTCGTCGCCGGGGTCGAGCGCGGCCAGCGGGTCCACGCCGTCGGACGAAGGCTGACCCACAAGATCGGCGGCACGCTGGCCGGGCGTTCGGCCGACGGTGAGCGTCGGCGGCACCTCCAACACGGCGTCGGAACCCATCGCCGAGTCGGCGTACGGGGTGGCGTCCGAGTCACCAAACAAGACAGATCGCAGCGACGCGTCGGCCGAGGCGTCGCCGGCTGAAGACGGGTCATCCGTCACCGACGGCGGCGCTTTCGACGGAGCCTGATCGGAAGTCGCGATCGAAGGTGCCGCGCCGTTCTGCGCGTCGGAACCATCGGGCGTGGTCGGCGGGGCCGCTCCCGGGAGCGTCGCCGCGTCGCTCTGGGCTTGGGATGCCGACGGATCGATCGTGTCGCCGCCGGTCTGCAAGCGCATGACCACCGCCAACAGCAGCATCGCCGACGAAGCGCCCAGCGCGATCTTGTAGGGGAGAGTGACGGCCACGGGTCCTTCCGCGCCCGGTCAACCACGCCGGGCATGCCGACACCTTATGCCGCCCGGATCGCGCGGGCAACGCGGGCCGCACCGCGACGGTGCGCCGCCCCTCCCGACGCAGGTGCCAGCCGGTACGATCGCCCGATGCCCGCCGCCGCGCCCGCATGGTCCGTTGTCATCTGCTGCGCCAACGCCCAGGCCACGCTGCCCGCGGCGCTGAAGTCGGCGGCGTGGGCGGACGAAATCCTCGTCGTCGATTCCGGTTCGCAAGACGCCACCGCCGCGATCGCCCAGGCCGCCGGCGCGACGTACCGCCTCGAGCCCTGGCGGGGCTACACCGGCCAGAAAAAGTTCGCCTCCGACCTGGCGCGCAACGACTGGGTCTTCGTGCTCGACGGCGACGAAGAGATCGCCCCGGTCCTCGCCGCGCAGCTGCGTTCGCTGAGCGTGACGGAACTCGACAAGATCGACGTGATTTATGTGCGCCGCCGCAACTGGGTGATGGGTCGCCCGGTGCGGGCGTGGTGGCCGGACTGGCAGAACCGGGGCATCCACCGCCGCCGCGTCACCTGGCCCCAAGAAGCCCTCCATGAATCGCGGCAGCCCAGCGATCCGTCGCGGGTGTTGCGCCTCTCCGGGCACCTCGAACACAAGAAGGCCGGCCCGCCCGACTTCGCCGACTACTTCTGCGGCCGACGCCTCGACGAACGACTCCTGCCCGTCGCCCGGCAGATGCACGCGCAGGGAAAACGCGTCGGCTTCCTGGGCCTGTGGCTGCGGCCCAAGCTGGCGTTCTTCAAGTTCTTCGTGATTAAACGCGGGTTCCTCGACGGCACGTTCGGCCTGCTCATCGCCCAGAAAGCCGCCGTCTCGACGCAACTCAAATACGCGGCGCTGTGGAAAGAACAAAATCGAGAAAATCCGGAAGCACAGGAAAACGCAGCGAGCTGACACGCGCCGATTTCGATTTTCTCGCTTTTCTGGATTTTCTTCCTTTTCCTGATTTCAACCGGTTTGACCCGCGCCACCGCCACGGATACCGTCGCACACTCTCGTTTGGTTTGACCCTGTTCACCCCGTATTCCCGGAGCCGGCCCGATGTCCGAAAGCCGCCTGATCACCGCCGTCGTCGGCGAAACCAACGACATCACCAAGGTCGTCTTCAAGGATCGCAACATCCTCGAAGAATCCGCGATCCAGCAGATCGGCGACGAACTCGCCGCGATCATCGACGCCTCCAGCAATCCCAAACTGCTGCTCAACTTCCTCAACGTCGAGCACCTGTCCTCCGCCGCGTTGGGCACGCTGATCACCGTCAACAACAAGGTCCGCCAGAAAGGCGGACAGCTCCGCCTGAGCAACATCGACAAGCAGATCTACGAAGTTTTCCGCATCACCAAACTCGACAAGCTCTTTCAGATCCACGACGAAGAAGCCAAGGCCCTGGGTTCTTTCAAGTAGACGCGGGACCGGCCGGCCCTCGGAGCCGACGATGATGTTGCGCGTTTCGAACCCTGCTCCCTGATCCCCAAACCCCGAACCCCGGAACGTCCATGCCCAAGCGGGTTTTCGCCAGCCGGCTGGAGAACATCGCCGACGTCGAACGCGCCATCGTCGACGACGTCGCCGCCGCGGGCTTCGGCGAGAAACAGATATTTGCGATCCGACTCGCGTTGGCCGAGGTGCTCGCCAACGCCGTCCGGCACGGCAACCAGCTCGACCCCGACAAACACGTCACCGCGATCTGGGACGCCTCGCCCTGCCGATTCGAAATCAGCGTCGAAGATCAGGGCCAGGGCTTCAACCCCCACGACGTCCCCGACCCCACGCTCGAGGAAAACCTCCTCCGACCCTCCGGCCGCGGCGTCATGCTCATGAACGCCTACCTCACCGAAGTCCGCTACGAAAACGGCGGACGACGCGTCGTCCTCATCAAAGACGCCGACTGCCCCAAACCTAAGCTCGACGACTGACCCCCCCCGGAAACCCCGGAAGCCCCGCGAGCCCCGCACCCAGGAAGCCCCGGAAGTCCCCCCGCCCGCGAAGCCCACGGACACCGTCCGTGGGTTGCCCCGCTGGCCCCCACAGATTTCCCCTTGGCCCCCCGACCTGCCGCCACTATGCTGCGGCATGGCCAGCCCCGGCGGATGGGTCGGCCACGTCCGACCCGTTCCCACGCCCGCCGCGACTTTGCCAGACCCGCCATGCCCGCCGCCGACGCGGACCCTCCCTCCGCTTCCGCCAACCCAACCGCCACCGACGACCCCCTCAGTCGACGCCCAACCAACCCGTCCACGGGCCCGCGCGATCACACCGCGCCCCGCGTCTCCCTCCAACTCGAAACCGACGACGTCCACCCCCCCGCCGCCGGCTGGCTCGAACC
>CAZIXN010000136.1:0-7829 GCA_964543215.1 uncultured Phycisphaera sp. | reverse complement strand
GCCGCCCGGTCGCGTGGAGCTGCAGGCGCTGTGGCGGATCAACGGCCAGACGTTGGAAAAGACCACGCACAAGCTCGATGTCCCCGCCAAGCGCGCGGCCGCCGCGGACGCCGGCTTCACGGCCTGGCCGCTTCACCCCGGGGCGCGGCGGATCTACGTTGCCACCGCCGGAGACGACGCGAACGACGGGCGCTCGCCGGACACGCCGGTGAAGACACTGCCACGCGGGCTGTCGCTGCTGCGCAGCGGCTGGGGCGATCACCTGTTGCTCCGTGCGGGGGACACGTTTGCGGGCGGGATTGGCCAATGGAAGTGGTCCGGCCGTGATGCAGAACATCCGGTGGTGGTGGGTGTGTTCGGTCAGGGCGATCGTCCGCGGATCGTGACGCACGGCGAGGGTCTGCTGATCGCGCCGATGCACAAGAGCATCAGTCATGTTGCGTTTCAGGGGTTGCATGCGTTGCCCGCACGGCGATTGCCGTCGGAGGATTCGTTTGACGCCGACGCAATCCCGTACCGCGAAGGCGGCCTGTGGTGGATGGCCCGAGGCCGGAACGTGCATCTCGAAGACTGCAGGATCGAAGGCTTTCAGTTCAATGCGGTGTTCCAGACCAACACGGTCGGCGGTATTGAGAACGTCACGGTGCGTCGCTGCATCCTCACGAACAGCTACAGCCATTGGGACGGCAAGATCGGCGGGCACAGCTCGGGGCTGTTCGTGATGGGCGTGGACGGTCTGGTCGTGGAAGACAGCGTGTTTGATCACAACGGCTGGGCCCCGGCCGAGTGGAACATCCGCGGGGCGAAGCGCACGAAGTTCAACCACAATCTGTACATCGAACAGAGCAGCCGACGTTTGGTGGTGCGGAACAACGTGATCGCGCGCGGCGCGTCGTACGGCTTGCAGCTTCGGCCGGGCGGGGAAGCGACGGGCAACCTGTTCGCGCGCAACGCGCTGGGGATGTATCTCGCGTGGCACCCGTCGCGTGTGATGGGCAACGTGGTTGCCGAGAGCGACGATCAGGGCGACGGGCCGGACGATCGGCGGGGCTACGGCATCGAGGTTTGGCCTTGCGAGGATGCGCTGATCGCGGGCAACCTGGTGATGCACAAGCGCGGATCGGCGGGCTGGGCGGGCGCGATTGAGGTGACGGATTTCGGCTCGTGGAAGGCCGAGGTGCCCAGCCCGACGGTGACGGTGCGGGGCAACACGATCGTCGGTTGGCCGGTCCAGCACGAGAAGGATGCGATCGTGGTGCGTGACGGCGACGCGGAGGTGCGTGAGTTGGGCAACGTGTTGGATGTGGCGTCGGGTGGAAGTGCGATGCCGCGTTTCGCTCGGCCGGAGATGACGCTGGATCGCGCGGCGGGTGGTTCGTTCGTGCGTTGGTTGGAGCGTGCGCGGTCGCGACCCCGCGGGACCTGGCCGGATGAGTTGACCGCGGCGGCGATCAACGCAGTGTTGTTTGCGGCGTATTCGGTGATCGACGAGTGAGGCGGGGCGTCACCAGTGCCCGTCGAACAGCGCGGCCAGTCCCAGGTGCGCGGCGGATTCGGCGGGCGTGGCGAGCGGTTGGTCCCAGACGTCAAAGGCGATGCGTGTCTGCAGTTCGGGGAACAGTTGGGATCGGACGCGCGTGAACCATGCGTCGCGGAAGCCGGGAAAGCGCGTGAGTTCAGAGACGACCACCAGGCGATGCGGACGCAGCAGTTGCAGCGCGTTGGCGACGCCGAGCGCCAGGGCGTCGAGCAGCGTGTGCATCGCGTGGTCGTCGCCGGGCTCCTGGCTGGGGTAGGCGCTGGCGATTTCGGCGAGGGTGCGGACGCGGCTGGCGCCGTGGCGGTGGAGGAAGGCGGTGGAGGCGATGCGTTCGAGGCAGCCGACGTATCCGCAGAAGCATCGGTCGGTGGCGACGGGCAGGCGGGTGTGTCCGAGTTCGTTGCCGCCGCGCACGACGCCGCGGTTGGGTCGGCCGTCGATGAGCAGCGAGGCGCCGAGTCGGCCGTCGGCGAGTTGGACGATCAGCGTGTCTTCGGCGGCGCCTTCGGGAGATTGGGTCAGCGTCCACCGCGCGGCCAGGGCGTGATTGTCGTTGTCCAGGACGCCGGGCATGGAGGCGAGCGTTTCAAGCAGGCCCGGCAGTGAGGCGGGTTCGGCTTGCTCATCCAGCAGGCCCGGGAGCGCGATGGACACGCCCAGGGTTTGCGGGCCCAACCGTTGGGCCACGGCGGCGGTGGCGTCTGGCCCGCCCGGTCCGTTCCAGGCCTGCCCGGTCGCGCGTCCGAGCAGGTTGACCGATCGGACTTGCACGCTCGGCGACTCCTCCGCCCGGCCGCCGCGCGCCGCGACACCCAGCACGGTCCGCCCGGCCTCGGTCGTGTCCACGAACAGCGGTACTTGCGGCCGACCCGCCCCACTGGTTTCGGACGAGCCTTCGCGCACGAGCCGGAGTTCGAGCAGTCGCGCCACCGCATCGCCGACCGAGTTTGGACGAACGCCCAGCCGCTGCGCCGCCGTTCCGCGGCTGACCCCGGGCGCTCGTCGGACCTCCCGCAACACGTCGCGCTGGATGGACGTCAAGATGGCCTTAAATATCTGCAGAAACCAGACCTCCAGCACAGCAAAAGAAGCCCTTGCCAATAAATATCAAGATTGATATTATATCAGAATCGTTCGCGCGTAAACCCACGTTTCTGGAAGATG
This sequence comes from uncultured Phycisphaera sp., assembly GCA_964543215.1. Classification (GTDB taxonomy): domain Bacteria; phylum Planctomycetota; class Phycisphaerae; order Phycisphaerales; family Phycisphaeraceae; genus CAZIXN01. Next base: position 5,125 of record CAZIXN010000136.1, on the reverse strand, counting down.
GTTGCCATGACCACGTTCACATCGCCCGTGACTGCCCGGACCGCCCCCAGCCCTGCCACCGCTCGGGAGCGGATCGACACCCGCGTCTTCGGGATGCCCGCCGAGGTCAACCGGGCCGTCGCCGGCGAGATCGCTGCCTTGATCCGGCAGCGGCAGGCCGAGGGGGGCCAGGCGGTGCTCGGTCTGGCGACCGGTTCGACGCCCACGGGCATCTACGACGAACTCATCCGCCTGCACCGTGAGGAAGGCCTGTCGTTCAAGAACGTGGTCACGTTCAACCTCGACGAGTATTGGCCGATGCAGCCCGGCGAGCTGCAGAGCTACGTCCGCTTCATGAACGAGCACCTCTTCGACCACCTCGACATCCCCCGGAAGAACATCCACATCCCCGACGGCACGCTCCCGGCCGAGCAGGTCCCCGCGTTCTGTGCGGATTACGAGCAGCAGATCGCCGACGCCGGCGGCCTGGACATCCAGCTCCTGGGCATCGGCCGCACCGGACACATCGGCTTCAACGAGCCCGGCTCCAGCGAAGACTCGCGCACCCGCATGATCTGGCTCGACCGCATCACGCGGCTCGACGCCGCGTCGGACTTCTTCGGCCTCGAACACGTCCCCAAGCGCGCGATCACCATGGGCGTCGGCACGATCATGGCCGCGCGACGCGTCATCATCGTCGCCTTCGGCGAAGGCAAGGCCCCCATCGCCGCCCGGGCCATCGAAGGCGACATCACGCCGGTCGTCGCCGCGTCGTTCCTCCAGAACCACGACAACTGCACATTCTTTCTCGATGGCGCCGGCGCCGCGTCGCTCACCCGTTTCGCGACGCCCTGGCTGGTCGGCGACTGCGCGTGGGACGAACAGCTCATCCGCAAGGCCGTCACCTGGCTGGCGCTCAAGCTCGACAAGCCCATCCTCAAGCTCACGGACGGGGACTACAACGAACACCACCTGCAAGGCCTGATCGCCGAGCACGGCCCGGCATACGAGATCAACATCCGCGTCTTCGGCACGATGCAGCGCACCATCACCGGCTGGCCCGCCGGCAAACCGAAAGATGCCGCGCGGCCCACGACGCACATCGCCAAAGGCGACGGCATCTTCCCCAAGAAATGCCTGATCTTCTCGCCGCATCCCGATGACGACGTGATCTCCATGGGCGGCACGCTCATCCGCCTCGCCGACCAGGGGCATGAGGTGCACGTCGCGTATCAGGTGTCCGGCAGCATCGCCGTGTTCGACGAAGACGCGATCCGGTTCGCCGACTTCGCCGCCGACTTCAACGAGAACTTCGGCATCGACAAGACGCAGACCGAGGACATCGAAAGCCACCTCGAAGAGTTCCTCAAGAACAAGCAGCCCGGCCAGGTCGATTCGCCGGAGATCCAGAAGATCAAGGCGCTGATCCGTCGCGGTGAAGCGCGGGCGGCGGGCCGGGCGTGCGGCGTGCCTTACGAACGGCTGCACTTCCTGGACATGCCGTTCTACGAAACGGGCACGGTCCGCAAGAAGCCCATCGGCGAGGACGACGTGAAGATCATCGCCGATCTGCTGCGGAAGATCGAGCCGCACCAGATCTACTGTGCCGGCGACCTGTCGGACCCGCACGGCACGCACCGCGTGTGTCTGCAGGCGATTTTCGCGGCCATCGAGCAGATCAAGAGCGACAAGTGGTACGCCCAGTGCGAGGTGTGGCTGTACCGCGGCGCATGGCAGGAGTGGGAGCCCGAGCGCATCGAGCTGGCGATCCCGATCAGTCCAGAAGAATTGAGTCGCAAGCGTCACGCGATCTTCAAGCACGAGTCGCAGAAGGACAAGGCCCTGTCCCCCGGCAGCGACCCGCGCGAGTTCTGGCAGCGGGCCGAGGACCGCAACCGCGCCACCGCCAAGGTGTACGACGCGCTGGGCCTGGCGGAGTACGAGGCGATCGAAGCGTTCGTGAAGTGGGACGGCCAGCCGGTGACCCGGTTGAACCCGGTGGTGACCAAGCTCGTCAACGCTTGAGACGAGGCGTGAGCCACGGATGGACGCGGATCGACACGGACAAGCAAAGAATCACAAGCCGCAAATACACGCGAATCAACGCAAAGGGATGAGCACCCGTGCTCAATCGCGTTCATTTGCGGCTCTGTCTGCGGCTCTGTCTGCGGATCTGTGTGCATCCGTGTGCATCCGTGGTTCCTGCCCGACTTAGAATCCGAGTATGCGAAGCATCTGTGGTGTGTGCGTGATGATGATTCTTGTGGCGACGCTGGGTTGCGGGCGGGCGACGCTGGTGGTGGGGCTTGGGCCGGCCGATCAGCGGCTGACCGAGACGACGGTGCTCCGCGAGAGCGGGTCGCGGGGGAACGCGGTCGCGTTGATCGATGTGTCGGGCATGCTCAGCAACGCGGAGCGGCGGGGCCTCATCAGCAGTGAGCCCAACCCGGTGTCGTCGTTTACCGAGGCGCTCAACAAGGCGGCGGGCGACAAGGACGTGAAGGCGGTGATCGTGCGGATCAATTCGCCGGGGGGCACGGTGACGGCGTCGGACGTGATGTACCGCGAGCTGGTGCGGTTCCGCGAGACCACGGGCAAGCCGGCGGTGGCGGTGATGATGGACCTGGCGACCAGCGGCGGGTACTACCTGGCCTGCGGCGCGGACGTGATCGTGGCGCACCCGACGACGGTGACGGGCTCGGTGGGCGTGATCCTGCAGACGGTGTCGGTGAAGCCGGCGTTGTCGCGCATCGGCGTCGAGGCGCGGGCGTTCACGTCCGGCGACAACAAGGACGCGGGTTCGCCGTTTTCGGCGATGACCGAGGAACAGGCGGCGACGCTGCAGGCGCTGGTCGATGATTTTTACGGGCGGTTTGTCGGCGTGGTGAAAGCGCGTCGGCCGGAGTTGCCCGCGGAGCATTTCGCCGAGGCGACCGATGGCCGGGTGGTGACGGGCACGCAGGCGCTGGCGTGGCAGATGGTGGATCGGCTGGGCGATCTGCGCGACGGTTTTGCCGAGGCCAAGCGGCTGGCGAACGTCGAGCGGGCGGACCTGGTGCGGTATCACCTGCCGCTGGATCATCCGGGGTCGATCTACGCGGCGTCGCCCACCGGAAGCGGCAGCGGGGGTTCGGGCAACTTCGACGTGAGCCTGCTGCGGATCGACGGGGCGTTGTTGCAGAGCACGCCCGGGGCGTATTACCTGTGGACGGGCGAGTTGCCGTAGGCCGGGACGCGATGCGCTGCTGGTGCAGCAGCGGGTGCATGTGACGAAACACCGGCGACGCGTAGCGTCGCGGCCGGGGGATGCGATACAACGTGGGGATGGCGAAGCCCACTTCCAGCAAGACGATCGACCTGAATTGTCCCGGCTGCGATGCGCTGCTTGAACTCGACCGCGGGTTTGCGGGCGGGGTGTGTCGGTGCAGCACGTGCGCGACGCTGATGACCGTGCCGAAGCTCGCCAGCGAGAAGGCGGAGAGGCTGGTGCGGGCCGAGCGTCCCGGTGAGCCGGCCGAGAGTCCGCGGAGCGAGCGGCCCGAGCGCCCGGAACGTCCCGGAGCCTCCGCGTCGACGTCGTTCACGCGCAGCGCGGTACCCGCGCCGCGTGACCGGCCGGAGCGCACGACGGCGGCGGTGCGTGCGGGGAGTGATGACCGGCTTTACCGCACCGCGTCGGGGCGGGAGGTGCGGGTGGACGAGCGTCGGGTGCCGATGGCTGAGGCGAAGCGTAAGGCGATCCGCGCCGCGACGGTGGTGGTGTTTGTCGCGGTGATCGGCGGGGTGCTCGGGTTGTGCGGTCTGGCGGCGTACCTGCTGGTGACCCAGCCGACGGCCGAGGAAATCGCGGCGGCGCGTTACGTCGAGACGTTCACATACGACGCGTCGGCGAATCCGTACGCGATCGAAGCGCCGAACCTTTTGGGGTTGCCGTTGAGTAATCGGGTGGCGGTGGTGCTGGACTCGGCGGGGATTCATGCGGGGCCGCGGGCGGCGTTGGGCGGCGTACTGGTCGATGGGCTTTCGCGGCAAGCGGACGCGGTGCGGGTGAGCGTATTCGTGGCGGAAAACGGCGGGTCGGTGCAAACCCTGGTTCACCGTGAGCCGCTCGACGCGGTGAACGCCGGGGCGGTCGGCGCAGCTTGGGCGGACACGGCGGATTCAGGCGTGTCGCCGCTAGGGGCGGCGGTGGAACTCGCGATGGCGGACCAACCAGGGATCGTGATTGTGGTGGTCGGCCGAGAGTTGAACGACGAGGAAACCGATGTGATTGCGGCGTTGATTCCCGAAGAAGGAGTGCGGTTCGATGCGCTGCTCATTGATGTGGACAGCTTCGCGTTGGAAGACCTTGCCCGGCGAACCGGTGGGCACTACGTCACGTTGGATTCGGAATTTGATTTGGTGGGTTGGCAACCCGTGGAGTAGCGGTTGTCGTTTGACCGCGGGTTGCCGTCGGTAAGACCAGTCACGCGCAACCCGTTGGGTAGCGGCTACGGGAGAATTATTCACACGCATCGATTCAGAACAATCCGCCGGCGCCGCCGTTGACGACGGCGTCGAGTTCGTTGAGGAACTTGGCGAGGAAGAAGTTGGCGACGATGATCGCGATGAAGGCGGTGACGAAGGCTTCGGTGGTGGCCTGCCCGACGCCGGACGCGCCGGCCTCGCAGTGGAAGCCTTTGAAGCAGGCGATGAGTCCGATGAGCAGGCCGAACACGACGGCTTTGATCAGGCCGGTCATGACGTCCCAGGAGTCGATGAGGTAGGCGGAGTAGTCCCAGTATTCGCCGCCGTCGACGCCGAAGCCGACGACGACGGTGAGGTATCCGCCGTAGATGCCCAGGAGGTTGGAGAAGACGGTGAGGACCGGGAGCATGAGGACGCAGGCCAGGACGCGGGGGACGACCAGGAAGCGGATGGGGTCGGTGCCCATGGCGCGGAGGGCGTCGAGTTGTTCGGTGACGCGCATGGTGCCCAGCTCGGCGGAGACCGCGCCGCCGACGCGGCCGGCGATCATGACACCGGCGAGGACCGGGCCGATCTGCTTGACCACGGACAAGCCGATCGCGCCGCCGAGGCGTGCTTCCTGGCCGATCTGGGCGAGGGGTTCGTAGGACTCGATGCCGATGACCGCGCCGACGAAGAG
>CAZIXN010000135.1:4438-7861 GCA_964543215.1 uncultured Phycisphaera sp. | reverse complement strand
CGAACCATCCTCTGCAGCAACAACCAGAAGCAGAACGCCACCGCCGCCGAACTCTTCGTCCTCGACGGCTACAACGGACAGAATGACCAGTACCCCCGCCGCCGCGGCGACGAGATGCCCGGCGAAAATCTCGAAGGCTTCAACAAGCCCGCCGGCATCACCCTCCCGCCCCCGGGTGACGCGCGACGCGTCCGCTGGCCCGCGATCCTCTCCAGCAAGCTCCGCACCATCTCACTCGCGACCGCCGCCGACGGCGGCGACGACATCCCTTACAACCCCACGCTGATCTGCCCCGACGACGATGCACCGTCCGAACCCAACCCCGGCAACGTGCTGTGGTTCGACCGCCTCCCGCGAAGCTACCTGTTCAACGGCTTCAACGACTTCCAGGTCCCCGTCGCGCAGCGCGGCACCTGGACCGAGGCCGACAACACCGCCATGAAGCGCGACGCCATCCGCGACGCCTCCACCACCGCGATCTTCGGCGAGCTGGTCAGCGCCAACAACGACGCGAGTTTCTGGCTGGACATCTACGCCAGCGACCAGTTCCGCCGGCTCGAGCAATCCCGGCACGGCGGCCAGAACGGCATCGGCGGCAGCGCGACGTACGCCTTCGCCGACGGCGGCGCACGCACCTATACCCCGCAGGAAACCATTACGCCGGTCAACTTCTGGGGCGTCTCCAACGACGGCCGTGCGCTCTTCGCCAACTAGTTCCCGCCCGGGCCTAGTGGACCATCACGCCAAGTCGTTCAGCACCGCGCCCACCGCGTCGAACATCTCGTCCACCTCGCTCGGGGTGATCACCAACGGCGGACTCAGCGCTATCAGATCGCGGATGCCCCGCACAATCACGCCCCGCTCACGCACCTTCCCCGCAAACCACGGCCCCAGCGGCCCGCTCGCCCTGCCGTGAGGATCACGCAGCTCGATGGCGCCGATCAAATCCAACCCGCGTACCTCGCCCACCGCCGGGTGATCCGCAAAGCTCCGCAGTTTCGCTTGAAAACAAGGCCCGATCGTGTCCGCGACATACGGCACGATCTGTTCGTCCTCCAGGATCTTCAGGTTCGCCAGCGCCGCCGCGCACGTCGCCGGGTGACCCGAATACGTGAACCCGTGCGCGAGATAGCCCGCGTCGTGCATCGTCTCGGCGATCGCATCCGACACCAGAACCGCGCCGATCGGCAGATAGCCCGAGCTCAGCCCTTTGGCCGTGCAGATCAGGTCCGGCTGCAAGCCCCACCGCTCCGACGCGAACCAGACGCCCAGTCGGCCGAACGCCGTGATCACCTCGTCCGCCACGAACAGAATCCCGTACTCCCGACACAGGTCGCGCAACGCCGTCAGATAACCCGCCGGCGGCACGATCACGCCGCCCGCACCCTGCACCGGCTCGGCAAACACCGCCGCCACCGTGTCCGGCCCTTCCGCGTCGATCATCCGCCGCGTCTGCTCCACGCACCACCGCCCGTAGTCCACCTCGCTCATCGCCCGGCGCTGCGCATCGGTCTCGGCATACCGATAAGGCGCGGGGGCGTGCAGAAAGCCAGGCAAAGGCAGGCCAAACGGCGACAGGCACGACTCCAACCCCGTCAGCGACGTCGAACCCAACCCCACGCCGTGATAGGCGTACTTCCGCGCAATCACCTTCGTGCGCTGGGGCTGACCCTTCGCGTGAAAATAGCCGCGCACCAGTTTCAACGCCGTTTCGTTGCTCTCCGAACCGCTGCCCGTGAAGAACGCCCGGCCCAGCCCCGCCGGCGCAAGCGCCGCCAGCTTGCTCGCCAATTCAATGGCCGGCTTGGTCGTCGAATTGAAGAACGAGCAGTAGTACGCCAGGTCGCGCATCTGCTTCTCCACGGCGTCGACAATTTCCTGCCGGCCGTACCCCACGTTCACGCACCACAAGCCCGCGATCCCATCGAGTAGCTTGCGGCCCTCCGCGTCGAACACGTACACGCCCTGCCCGCCGGTGATGACGTGAGTCCCGGTGGCGTGCATCTGCCGATGCGGCGTGAATGGGTGAAGATGGTGCGCCGCGTCGGCACGCTGGAGACGCTGCAGGTCGTCGGCTTGGAGAGCGGCGATATTCATGCCACCATTGCACCAGAATCCTTGATCCCATGCACGAGCAGCTCCTTCGAGATTGGAACGCCTACGCCGCACCGGGCGACCGCGAGCGCGGCACGCCCGATCTTGCCGGCTGGACGATCCGCAGCGTCGAACATGACGGCGACCCGGCGTTCGCCGCGGCTTACGCCGCACTGCACGCCGAGTTCGCCGCCGCCGGAGAACTCGAGCCACGACCGGTTCTTCAGGCCCGCCTCCAAGGCCCGCGCATCACGCCCGCCGGCCTCGTGCTGCACTACCGACTGCACGTGGTCACCGATGCCGCCGGGCAGCTCGCCGCGGTCCGCGACCACACCGTCATCGTCCCCCGCGACCCCGAACACGAATCCATCGTCCACCTCTCCCACGCCCTCGTGCTGCCGGCGGCACGCGGCCACGGCCTGGGGGCGCTGCTCCGCACCGCGCCCATGCTCGACGCCCAACTCGTCCGGCCGGTGCCGCACCGGGCCACCCTGGTCGCCGAGATGGAACACCCCGACCTTTCCGACAACCTCCCCGATGACCAGCGCAACGCCCGGCAACACCGACTCGCGGTTTACGAACGTGCCGGCTTTGCCATGATCGATCCGTACACCGTCGCCTACGCCCAGCCGTGCTTCACCGACCTGCCCGACCATCCGCCCGTGCCCTTGCGGCTGATCATCCGACGCGCCCAGCGCGAGGCGATGCGCACCATCCCCGCCCGCCAGGCTCGCAAGCTCGTCGCCGCGCTCTACGCGATGTACGCCCGGGACCTGCCCCCGGCCGCGATGACCCGAGTCCACGTGCGGCTCGAACGCATGCCCGACACCGACCGCGCACTGGCGCTGCTGCCCCCGACGCTCGCGCTGTGACCGCCCCGTCATGCTGCCCGTCTACTTCCATCCCGACTACGCCGCGCCAATCGGCGACGATCACACCATGCCGATCCGCAAGTTCGGCCTCGTCGCCGAGACGCTGCGCCACGACGCCTCGCTGGCCGACCGGATCGCGTTCCGCGAACCCACGCCGATCCACCAATCGCTGCTGCTGACGGTGCACACGCCGCAGTATGTCGAGGCCATCCGCACCGGCCAGCCTCAGGCACTGGCTGAATCGCAAAAGTTTCCGTGGACGCCAAAGCTTTTCGACAGCGTCAAGCTCACGGCCGGCGGCATGCTCGAAGCCTGTCATGCCGCACTTGATTTCCGCAACCCACACCGCGCCGCCGCCGCGCTCGTGTCGGGATTTCATCACGCACACGCCGGACGCGGCGAAGGCTTCTGTACTTTCAACGGCCTGGTTTGCGCCGCCGACGCGTTGCTCGCCCGA
>CAZIXN010000135.1:0-4338 GCA_964543215.1 uncultured Phycisphaera sp. | reverse complement strand
CGCCCGACCTGCTGCTCTACCAGGCAGGCGTCGATCCGCTGCGCGACGACCCGTACTCCCCCCTGGATCTTGGGCACGACGACCTCCGGGCCAGGGACGCGCTGGTCTTCGCGTTTGCTCGCGCGCACGGCCTTCCGGTCGCGTGGAACCTCGCCGGCGGGTACACGAAGGACATCACGCAAGTCGTCGAAGCCCACGTCAACACCTTTCGTGCGTTTTTCGACATCCGTGAAAAAGCCCCGCATTGACCTGCGGGGCTTCGCGAAAACGCTTGGGTTGAACGCGAAGGATCACTCGTCTTCGAAGCGTTCGATCTGCCAGTACTCGATCTCCAGCGGCGTGGCCCGGCCGAAGATCGTGACGATGACACGGACTTTGCCCTGATCGGGGAGCAGCTCGTCGACCGTGCCTTCCATCGACTCGAAGGCGCCGTCGATGATCTTGATGTGGTCGCCCTTCTGGTACTCCATCTTGACCTGCGGCTGCTCTTCGGCGGGCTTGGCGGCGTTGAGCATCTTTTCGATCTCGGGGATCGACATGGGCGACGGTCGGCCGGCCGTGCCGATGAAGTCGCCGACGCCGGAGGTTTCCTTGATGAGGAAGAAGATGTCCTGGGGGATGCGTCCGTCGGGCTCGAGCTTCATTTCGACGAAGACGTAGCCGGGATACAGCTTGGTTTCGACGATGCGCTGCTTGCCCGCCTTCATCGTCTTGGTCTTTTCGGTGGGCACGAGAATGCGCTGGACCAGGTGCGGCTTGTCGGGGTAGGTACCGTCGAAGCCTTCGATTTTCACCTTGCGCAGAAGGGTTTTGCGGACGGAATCTTCTTTGTTGGACGCGACACGGAGCACGAACCAGTTCATGCCCGGGTAGACCATGGGCTCGTCTTCGGGCGGCAGGCCGGTGTCGGGGTCAACCGCGACCGGAGAGTTGCGGTTCGCGTGCGGGTCGTGATCGTGTTTGTGGTCGTCGGGCATGACGGGGGCTCGCGGGTGAGGGCTTGCTGGGGGAGAAGCGACCCGCGCGGCAGCTTCGCAGCCGCGGGCGTTGGTGGGGGTTGGTTAGAGGCTGCCGGGCTCGGCAGCGGTCTTGAGGATGCCGATGGCTTCGAAGATCGTGACGAAGAAGATGTCAAAGCCGAACAGGACGGCGGCGAACAGCAGCGTGCCGCCGATGACCACGACGGTGGAACCGAAAATCTCCCTGCGGCTGGGCCAGTTGACCTTGCGCATCTCCTGCTCGGTGGCGATCATGAAGTCGGCGATGTTGGGCTTGTTGACAATCCAGTACAGCAGGGGCAGGGCGATCAGCGCGATGCCGATCAGCGAGCCGGCCTGCCAGTAGATGGCGTTGTCACGGACCGCGGCGAGTTGGCTCCACAGGAACGCACCCAGCGACATCGCAAGGATGAAGAACCACCAGAACGAGAGGGTCCGGGTGTAGAAGCCTTGTTGCGGCTTGTAGCGGAGGAGGGCCATGGGGGTTTGACTGCCTGAAGGATGATTGATGACAGATGATTGATCCGGCGAATGTCTGAAATCATCTATCAGCATTCATCAATCATCAATCCGACGAAGCACGGGCGGAGGGGCTCGAACCCACGACCTGCGGATTTGGAATCCGCTGCTCTACCAACTGAGCTACGCCCGTAGGTTCGGACTGGCTGCTTAGGCAACCAGTCCGGGTCACTTGCGCTTGATCTTGTGCAACGTGTGCTTGCGCAGGCGGGGGCAGAACTTCCTCATGCCGGCCTTGAGCTTCTCGGGCATGCCGCCCTTGACGTTCACGGGCGTTCGGTAGTTCAGATCGTCGCACTCGGTGCACTGCAGCCAGACGTATTCGACGGCTTCTTTGGACTTGGCCATGGTGGGCCTGCCTTTCTGGAACGGTGGGGGACATCGGCGGGCAAGTCCGCCGGATACTCGGGGAAATCGTCGCGGCGGGGTGTTCGCCCGCCGCAACGGTTCAGCTTGAGATTACTTCACGATCTTGGTCACGACGCCGGCACCGACCGTGCGGCCGCCTTCGCGGACGGCGAAGCGGACGCCTTCTTCCATGGCGACGGCCTTTTCACCCAGGTCGACCACCATCTTGATGTTGTCGCCGGGCATGCACATCTCGGCCCCGCCGTCGAGGGTGCAGGCCCCGGTCACGTCGGTCGTGCGGAAGTAGAACTGCGGCTTGTACCCGTTGAAGAACGGGGTGTGCCGGCCGCCTTCTTCCTTGGTCAGCACGTAGACCTCGGCCTCGAACTGGCTGTGGGGGTTGATGGTCTTGGGGGCCGCGATCACCTGGCCACGCTGCACCTGGCTCTTTTCAATACCACGCAGCAGCACGCCGCAGTTGTCGCCGGCGATGGCCATGTCGAGGGTCTTGTTGAACATTTCCACGCCGGTGACGGTGGTGGCCTGTGTGTCGCGGAGGCCGACGATCTCGGCGGCGTCGCCGACCTTGACCTGGCCCCGCTCGATACGGCCGGTGGCGACGGTGCCGCGGCCCTTGATCGAGAAGACGTCTTCGACGGACATGAGGAACGGCTTGTCGGTTTCGCGGGTCGGCTCGGGGATCCACGTGTCGATCGCGTTCATCAGGTCGGTGATGCACTGCGAGGCGGCCGGGTCCTTGGGGTTCTGCAACGCGGGGAAGGCGGCGCCGCGGACAATCGGGGTGTCTTCCTCGAAGTCGTACTTGGTGAGCAGTTCCTGAACTTCGAGCTCGACGAGTTCGAGCAGTTCGGGGTCGTCCACAAGGTCGACTTTGTTGAGGAACACGACGATCTTGGGCACGTTCACCTGGCGGGCCAGCAGCACGTGTTCCTTGGTCTGGGGCATCGGGCCGTCGTCGGCGGCGACGACCAGGATCGCGCCGTCCATCTGGGCGGCACCGGTGATCATGTTCTTGACGAAGTCGGCGTGGCCCGGGCAGTCGACGTGGGCGTAGTGCCGGTTTTCGGTTTCGTACTCGACGTGGCTGGTGGCGATCGTGACGATCTTGGTCGCGTCGCGGCGGCCGTCGCTGGCCGAGGCCTTGGCGACGTCGTCGTAGCTGATGTGTTTAGCCAGGCCCTTGGCCGCCTGGACGGCGGTGATGGCGGCGGTGGTGGTCGTCTTGCCGTGGTCGATGTGACCGATGGTGCCGACGTTGACGTGCGGTTTCGTGCGTGCGAATGTGCCCTTAGCCATGGTGGAGAACCTCCGGTTCGTGGGGGAGTGAATTTTTGACTTTTGATTGAGGAGTTTCGATTTGGTCCGCTACGCCGCGTCCAAGTCTTTCCGGCCCCGTGGGTCCGGTCCCGATCGTTTCCTCAATCCAAAATCCTCAATCCAAAATCAAAAATAATCCAAAAAAATTCGGGAAAGCCACCCATGGGACTCGAACCCACGACCTCACCCTTACCAAGGGTGTGCTCTACCAACTGAGCTAGGGTGGCGGCGTCCGGAGCCCACCGCCTTCTTCGATTGTCCACGGCCACCATCCTGACACCCGCGCCGACGCCCAACCAAGGATGAATAAGGGGCGAGCGTCGGCGACATGCACCAACACGCGCCCCTGAAACGCCACGGGCTCGACACGGCCTGACCGCGTCCTATGCGACAACCACTGAGCAGTCGCACCGGACCACGGAAGATACGGGTCCGACTCTCACAAGTCAACCGCACCGCCCCGCCGAATCCCCTCCCGCCAATTCCGCCCCGCCCCGGACGCCGTCGGCATATCATGCAAACCGCCGTGCCCTCCTCCAAGCGACAACCCGACGCCCTCCGCCCGCCCCAGCCCCTCGCGGACGCCTTCGATCCCGACGTCCATCGCGACGCGGTCGCCGACATCATCGCCTCCCTCCGCCCGATCATCCAGGCCGACGGCGGCGACGTCGAACTCATCGACCTCACGCCGCAGGGCGTCATCCGCGTTCGCCTCAAGGGCGCCTGCGTCGGATGCCCCTCGGCCTCCATGACCCTCCGCGACGGCATCGAACGCAGCGTCCGAGAAAAAGTCCCCGGAATCACCGGCATCCAGGCTTTGGGCGGTTGAAACCACCACCCACCACGACCCTGAATGCCAACCCCGGATTCGGTCGATGCTTACAACGAACCCTCGCCCCCGGTCGTGGCCCACACAACGGCCCCGGGAGCACGCCCACGGCACGGACTCGGCCCACGGGAGATCACGGATGCTCGCTCTCACCCGACGAAAAGGCGAAGAAGTCGTCATCGGCGACCCGAAAAACCCGCTCGGCCTCATCCGCGTCGTGGATATCCACGGCGACAAGGTCAAGCTCGCCTTCGACTTCCCACGCGACATCGACATCAACCGCAAAGAACTCGCCGACGAAAAAGC
>CAZIXN010000134.1:0-7896 GCA_964543215.1 uncultured Phycisphaera sp. | reverse complement strand
AGGCGCCCAGCGTCGCAGGCAGCGCGACGGCGGACTCGACGGCCGGCCGGGCGATCGTCCCGGCACCCGGATCATCGGCCGGGTCGGCGGCGACGGGGGCTTGTCCGTCGAGCACCGCCAGAAGCTGGTCGATCGCGGCGAGGGCCTCGTCGCCGGCGCGGCGCTTGGCGCGCTCGAGATGGTCGCGTGCTCGTTCGGCGGGCTGGCCTTCGAGGCTTGCGAAGCTCCGCGTCGGCGGATCGGTCAGGAAGAAGGGATCGGGCTCGATGCCGACCAGAGCCGCGAACGCGGCGGCGGTTTCTTCGCCGACGCCCTGCGCATCGAGCGCTTGCACGAGCCGCCAGGATGCGAATTGCTTGAGCCAGGCCTCGTCGCGGTTGGCGTTGCGGAGCACGTTGCGGAGCATGCCGGCGGCGTCGCGCGCCTGCCCGGCTTGAAGGAAGTTGACGGCCTGGGTGTAGGTCGGGTGTGCGTCGATGCGGAGGTCGGAAACCTGCGTGAGCGGGGAGCTGCGTTCCGCACCGCCGACGAGGTAGATCAGTTCGCCGTCCCGGATGGCGAGGATCTCGATGCCGGGCACGGCGATGCCGTCGAGGGAAATCTGGTCCGCCCGTGTGTCGTCGGCAACCAGGCCGGCCGAGCCGAGCAAGGCGAACACGGCCCATGCGAAACGCGCTTTGTAAGGGCATCGTGTCATTGCAGTCCGAGATCCCGGGCATCGACAAAGCGGAACTTGCCGCCGGACTGTTCGGCGATCACGTCGAGTGTCGCGCGCTGCCCGGCTTCCATGAAGGGGTCAGGATAAAGGAACTGGATCGTGTTGATTTTGGTGTTGTTGCGATTGGTTTTCTGAATGGAATCGAGCAGGCGGTCGCGGTCGATGAGGAAGGCACCTTCGCCCAGGGGGTTATCCGTGAGCCAGTAGATCAGTTGGGGCCGGTAGGCCAGGGCCTGCTCGAGCGCGGGGATGACGTTGGACTTGCCGCCGGCGTAGACGTTGCGTTGGTCGAGGTCCATCCAGGTGATGACGCGTTGCTTCTGCTGGGCGGTGGCTGACTGGAGATGACCGGGCGGAACTTCGAGAAATCCCCGCCGGCCGTAGTGCTGGGCGTAGAAGATGACGGTGAATCGCTGCTGCTCCGAGAGCTTGCGGACGGAGCTTTTCAGTTCTTCGAGGACGAAGGGCAGCGTGTCGACGATGGATCCGCCGGACTCGATGAGGAAGACGATGCGGGTTGCGTTGCCGCCGCGCGATCCCATGAACGAGGAGTTGAGCTGCGGGCCGGTGATGGTCGCGCCGAAGGGCACGGTGGACGTTGGGCCGGCGAGTCCCACGAGTTGGGTCGACAGGTCGATGGTTTCGGTGGGCGTTGGGGTCGGGGTGGGTGTGGGCGTGGGGGCCTGCAGCGGCTGGGGCGTGACGATGTCGCGCAACGGCGTCTGCTGAACGAGCGGGGCGTCGGGCGTGGCGGAAAGTTCGAGCTCGGGGATCACGATCTCGTCGTCGGTGGTGGCGATGACGACGGTCCAGACGGCGAAGACCGCCAGCAGCACGACGCCCGCGTGCAGAAGCAGCGAGATGCCCCAGGGCAGCAGGAGGTTCAGGGTGGCGTTGACTTCGTCGGCGACGCTGACTTCGTCGGGAGGCTCGGGCAGATCGAAAGCGGCGGGCTCGTCGGGCGGTTGCGGGCCCAGGAGTTCCGCCTCGCTGCGGTCGGACGGGATCGAGATGTCGTCGCGATCGGGCATGCGCGGCGGGCGTAGGTGTTTGACGGCGGACCGGTCTATCCGTGAGCCACGCAGCGTACCGCGCCGGCTGCGGCCGAGGGCGGGCGCAGCGCGACGCAAGCGGGCGGTGTGGCGGGCGGATCAGGAGGCGGGTTTGGGACGCGGCGCGGGCGTGACTTCGGCGAGGCCGACGAAGCGGTGACGGCCGTTGCTCAGCGAGGCGAGCAATTCGAGGGTGCCGAGTCGGCCGCGGGCGGCGAGCGGATCGGGGTCAATGAACTGCACGGTGTGGATGCGGACGCCTGGGCCGATCCGCTCGAGCATGGTGACGAGCTTTCGCCGATCGCCCGCGGGGTCGCGGAGGCCGGTGACCCCGTCGGAGAGCAGGATGATGGTGTCCGGTCGGAGCGCCAGCGCGTGTGCCAGCGCGTCGGCGGCGTCGGGCCGGCCTTTGGCGCGAACGTGGTTGAGCCTCGGCTCGAGCCAGGTGAGCGTCTGCGTGAGGTTGGCCTGGCTGGCGGGCTGCATGCCGCCGGGCGCGGCGTCGAGGATGCCATCGCCGTTGAAGAACACGACGGCGTACTCCTGCTGCGGGCCCAGGGTGCGGACCGAGCGGTAGAGCTCTTCGATGGCAAACGGAAGCGTGTCGATGAGCGAGCCGGACGCGTCGAGCAGGTACACGGTGCGAGCGCCGGCGGACAGACCGTAGAACGATCCGCTATCGAAGTCGCGGGGCAGCGTCGCGGATGGCGCGACGGGTTCCGGCGTGGGTTCGATCTCGGCGGCGAGGTCGGGAGCGACCGCTGCGCTCGGCTCGGCGACGAGGGGTTCCTGCGCGGCCGCCTCAATAGCACCAGGGGTCTCCGAAACGTCCGCCGATGCGGAGGGCTCGGTCTCCACCGGGCGATCGGGCACGTACCCCGAAAACACTTCCGCCTCGATCGCCGCGGCGACCTGGGCATCCGGCTCGGGCACGTCGAACCGAACTTGTCCAGTGGTCAACACCACCGCCTCGTCGGTCTGCGTCGTATCGCCGGCGACGCTCCCGCTGGCGCTTCCGGGCATGACCCACTCCACGAAGTCGCGGGTCATCTCGGAGATCGGTCGCACGCCGCCCGAGGGCAACCCCGAAGATGCCGGCGAAGCTCGTCGAGGCGAAAGCCCAGCCACCGCGTCGCGGCGCTTTTCCGAGAGGTCATCGATCGGCTCCGCTCGTCCGCCCACGGCCGGGAGTTCGACCACGCGCGCGATGACATCCAGGCCGATCGCTGACGCTCCCGCAGCATCCGTTTCGTCCTGCAGCTTGTTTGCTGGCGTCGAAGCGATCGCCGTGATCGCTTGCGAAATCTGCGGAGCATCCGGAGCGATGCGATCACGCAAGGATTCAGCTTCGGGGTCGGCGTGCGCCTGGACGCTGGCCGCCGACGTCACCAGGCTCGGCTTGTTGCGCGACGGGCGAACCGGCGGCTCGGGCCGGGCGAGGGAAGCGACGTTCGGCGGCACCGCCGCAGCACCGGGCGTCGGCGCCAGCGGTGCCGGCTCGGGCTTGGGCCACTGAGGCGTGCCGGTGGGCCAGCCGCTGGCGGCGGCCCGGGGCGTGCCGCTGGACTGCGTCGCCCACCAGACGATCGCCAAGCCTGCCGCGATCAGAAAGCCGTGTGCCGTGGCGATCCAGGCGACGCGTGTCCGCCGGTGCTCGATCACATCCAGCAAGTGCGGCAGCGTGGAGTTCTCGGACGCTTTGATTGGGGGACGTTGCGGACGCATGGCGGCTTCTTGGGGTTCAACCGGCCCGGTCAATCGCGACGCACAACGCACACGCCGCGTTCTTGCCGGAAAAACATTTATCGACCACCCCCCACGTCCGCTCTTTGCTTATACGCTCTGCCACCCGCCGCATGTGTATCGCGGCCCATCCGCCCCTTGCCCGAGGACCACGCCGTGCCCGCCGCTTCCACGCCCCCGCCCACTTCCGTCGACAACCCGCTCCGCGTCGCCTTCATCGGCACCGGCGGCATCGCCGCCCAGCACTTCGCCGCCCTCAACCAACGCACCGACGTCCGCATCGTCGGCATGGCCGACCTCAACGAAAAACTCATGCACGAGCGGTGCGAGGAGTACCACGTCCCCAAAGACGGCGTCTTCACCGACTACCGGCTCATGCTCGACACGCTCAAGCCCGACCTGGTCACGATCTGCACGCCCAACAGCCTGCACGCGCCCAACACCATCGCCGCCCTCGAAGCCGGCGCCCACGTCATCGTCGAAAAGCCGATGGCCATGAACGTCGCCGAGGCCCGCGCGATGATCGCCGCCGCCGAGCACGCCGACCGCAAACTCTGCATCGGATTCCAGTTCCGCTACGACCCCAAGACGCAGTACCTCGTCAGCCAACGCGAGGCCGGCCTGTTCGGCGACATCCGCTTCGGTCGCGTCTGGGCGCTGCGACGACGCGGCATCCCCAACTGGGGCGTGTTCGGCCGCAAAGAACTCCAGGGCGGCGGCCCCATGATCGACATCGGCGTCCACTCGCTCGAGATGTGCCACTACACCATGGGCTCGCCCAAACCCGTCGCCGCCACCGGCATGACCGACACCTACCTGGGCAACTCCGAAGACGCCACCAAAACCGCGTCCATGTGGGCCGGCTGGGACTGGAAAACCTATACCGTTGAAGACCTCGCCGTCGGCTCGGTCCGCTTCGACAACGGCGCGGTCATCCACATCGAATCCAGCTTCGCCGCCCACCACGAACACGCCCAGACCACCATGGACTTCCAGATCATGGGAACCAAAGGCGGCGGCAAATGGTCCACCTCCGAAGTCTTCTACGACGCCAACGGCTACATGATGAACGCCACGCCCGCCTGGCTGCCCAAGTGCGAGTGGGCCGACTACTTCACCCGAAAGCTCGGCAATTTCATCGATCACCTCCGCACCGGCTCGCCGATGGGCGCGCCCGCCGAGCACGGCCTGATGGTCCAGCAGATGCTCGACGCCATCTACCGCTCCGCCGAACAAGGCGGCAAGGAAGTGCTGATCGACTGATGCGCGGGTCATACGATCTGCACGTGCACCGAGAACCGTCCATCGCCCACCAAGCCGCCGGCGAGCCTCCATCAGCCGGGCTGCAACGCGGCCCGCGCCCGCTGCGATCCGCGCCTCGGCTTGGCGTGCTAATCGTTTGCCTGCTCATCGCACCCAGCCTGCTCGCCCAGCGAACCTACGACGCGCAGGATTCGCCGTTCGACCCGCCGGCCGCTGAAACAGACGCCGCCGAACCCTGGCGGTCCGTGCCTTGGCCCGCCGACACCTTCGCCGTGACGGTCGCCGACCCGCCGATCGGCAACCGCACCGTCCGCCGCGTCGCTTTCCCTTCCCCCCGCCCTTCCGGCAACCCCACCCTCGACAGAGTCACCCTGCGCTGGCACGTCGCCGTGCTTCCGCCCGACGCCGTCGACGCAACCCGACCCGCCGTCGTGCTCGTCCACTCGCTGCACCCCGACGCGCCCATCGCATCCGCCCTGGCACGAACCCTCGCCCTCCGTGGCGTCCACGCCTTCATCGTCGACCTGCCCGGCTACGGCGCACGACGCACCGCCGCCGACGACTGGCCCGGCATCGTCGCGCTCCGCCAGGCCGCCCAGGGCGTCGCCGATGTCCGCCGCGCCTGCGATGCCGTGGCCGCCCTGCCGGGCATCGACCCGCATCGCATCGTGCTTCAGGGCACCTCGCTGGGCAGCTTCCCCGCCGCCGTCGCCGCCGGACTGGGCGCCCGCCACCACGGTCTGCTGCTTTACCTCGGAGGCGCCAACGTCACCGACATCATCGAGCACGGCCAGAAAGACGCCGCCAACTTCCGCGACTCCCTCGAAGGGCACGGCATCGACGCCCACCAGCGCGCCGCCCTGCTCGCCCCGCTCGAACCGCTGCACATCGCCGAGCGCCTCAACCCCCGCACCACCTGGCTGCTCGCCGCCCGCAACGACC
The DNA here is from genome assembly GCA_964543215.1 of uncultured Phycisphaera sp. GTDB lineage: Bacteria > Planctomycetota > Phycisphaerae > Phycisphaerales > Phycisphaeraceae > CAZIXN01. Next base: position 2,178 of record CAZIXN010000134.1, on the reverse strand, counting down.
AAGTCATCACGCCGACCAACGCCCAAGCCCTCGCCACCGCCATCGGCCTGGACGACGCCCGCTTCCTCCGCCTCCCCGGCAACCACTACACCGCCGCCTTCGCGCTGCCCGCCGTCGCCGATCTGCTCGCACGCATCGCGCAGGCCGACGACCCCGCACAACTCGAAAACCCCTGAAACCCGCGGTGTTTCAACGTGGGTACCCCGTTGCCGTAGCATCCCTCCATGCCGACGCCCTGCGTCCTGACCATCGGCAACTTCGACGGCGTCCACCTCGGACACCGCGCGATCGTCCGTGAAGCACGCCGCCTCGCCGCCGCGCACGGCCCGCAAACCCCCACCGTCGCCGTCACCTTCGACCCACCGCCCATCGCCATCCTCCGACCCGGCTCCCAACCGCCGCAGATCGACACGCTCGACCAGCGAACGACCCACCTCCAACACGCCGGCGTCAATCACGTCGAAACCATCCCCGTCAACGCCGACTGGCTCGCAAAATCCGCCGACGCCTTCATCGAAGAACTCGTCCAACGCTTCGCGCCCGTCGCCATCGTCGAAGGCCCCGACTTCCGCTTCGGAAAAAACCGCGCCGGCGACCACGCCCTCCTCACCCGCCTGGGCCGATCGCTCGGCTTCGACGCACTCCGCCTCCCCCGCGAACACGCCACGCTCGGCGACCGCCAATCCGTCCCCGTCAGCAGCTCGCTCATCCGCTGGCTCATCGGCCGCGGCCGCGTCTCCGACGCCGCCGTGTGCCTGGGCCGACCCTTCACCCTCACCGCCACCATCATCCAGGGCGAACAGCGCGGCCGCACCCTGGGCATCCCCACCGCCAACCTCGATCCCGACGCGCTCCTCGACCGCATCGTCCCCGCCGACGGCGTCTACGCCGCCCACGCCACCACGCACGACGGCCAGACCTTCCCCGCCGCCGTGTCCATCGGCACCAAACCCACCTTCCACCACGCCTCACACACCACCGTCGAAGCCCACCTGCTCGGCTACCACGGCGACCTCTACGGCCAGACGCTCACCCTCCGCTTTGTCCGCTGGGTCCGCGACCAGTACGCTTTCCCCGGCGTGGATTCACTCGTCGCCCAACTCCACCGCGACCTCCAACACGCCGACGCCCTCCCGATCCCCAATGCCTGATCCCCCCTGCCTGATCCCTGATCCCCGGACCCCGGACCCCGCTTGACCGACTACTCGGCCAACCTCACCCTCCCCGCCGCCGCCAACGCCCTGCTTGACGCGCAAGGCCCCGCGCTGGTCCTCACCCACGCCAAGCCCGACGGCGATGCGCTCGGCTCCGTGCTCGCGCTGGTCACCACCCTCCGCGACCTGGGCCGACCCTGCAAGGGCCTCCTGGTCCCCCCCATCCCCGAATCCCTCCTGCACCTCCGGGGCGCCGACACCCTCGACCGCTTCGACCCCGAAAACGCCGAAGCCTCCATCGCCGCCGCGCTCAACCCCGAACCCACGCAGATCATCATCGTCGACACCGGGGCCTACTCCCAGCTCGGCCCGCTGCGCCGCCTCGTCGAAGACCGCCTGCCGCAGACCCTCATCATCGACCACCACCTCTCCGGCGACATCCCCGCGCCGAGGCGACTCATCGACGGCACCGCCGCCGCCGCCTGCGAAATCGTCGCCGAACTCATCGAGCTGATGATCGAGCCCCAGGGCCCCCCCGGAAGACGCGAAACCGACACCGCCGGCTACAAGCGCCTCCCGCCCGTCACCCGCGATGCCCTCTTCGTGGGCATCGCGTCCGACACCGGCTGGTTCCGCTTCTCCAACACCTCGCCTGACACCCACGAACTCGCCGGCCGCCTCATCCGCATGGGCACCGACGCCGCCGCCCTCTACCAGCGCCTCGAACAGGCCGAACGTCCCGAAAAGCTCCGACTGCTCTGCCGGGCCGTCTCGAACATGCAGCTGCTCACCGAGCACCACGCCGCCGTGATGGTCCTCCGCGCCAAGGACTTCGCCGAAACCGGCGCGCTGCCCGAAGAAACCGAACGCCTCGTCGACATCCCCCAGATCGTGGATGAAATCCAGGTCGTCGTCCTCATCACCGAGCACCCCCCCGGAAGCCCCGGAAACCCGGGCAACCCGGTGGACGCTTCGGGGGCTTCGGGGGCTTCGGGGGCTTCGGGGGCTTCGGGGGCTTCGGGGG
>CAZIXN010000133.1:0-7914 GCA_964543215.1 uncultured Phycisphaera sp. | reverse complement strand
GCCGACGGCGTGGTCACGCACCGGTATCCGGCCACCGCGCCGGGCCTTCGCCGACCGCTGGCGAGCAAAGCGGCGGCGTGACGCTCACGCGGCGCGTTGGGTCGCATCGGAAGTTCTCCGCGTGCTCCCCGACGCAGTCGCCCACGTCTGCCACGTGAACCACACGGCCAGCGCCGCGACCGTCCACGCCTGATACGGCACGGCGACGGCGTTCCACATCCAAGTTGACGACAGCGCTGCGGACACCGCGCCGCGTTGTTCCGCGATGTGCATCAGCGTGCCGCCGGGCGTGGCCATCGGCAGCAACAGCAGCAGCGTGATCCACGCATCGCGGCGTGGCGTGGCGCTGTCGGGCAACCACGCCCGCACGCACCACGCCACGGCCGGCAGGAGCACGACCGCGTCGTAGCCGCGGTGGTAGGTCAGCATCAGCGACAGCGCCGCAATGGCCGAGAGCGCCGCGAGCGCATCGGTCGTGCGGGGCCGGAACCACACGCACGCGGCCACGACCAGTGCCAACGCGCCGACGGTCGCGCGGACCAACCAGGCGACCAACGCCGCGTTGTCCGTGAGTCCGTGCAGGGGCAGGTGAAAGTTGACGAGTTGGTAGCGGAACGCCGAATCGCGCATCGGGCTGAGGAACCCCGCCTCGGCGACCCGGGACACGTTGCGCATCAGGCCCGCCATCGCGTCGTGGCCGTGGCCCGCCATCCACCCCACGCCCACCACCATGAGCAGCCCGGCAAACGCGATCGCCACCGACACCCCCGCCCACCAGCGACGCAGCACGCCGTAGCCCAGCAACGGCACGGCGAGCTGCGGCTTGAGCGCCACCGCACAACCCGCCGCGACGGCCGCCAGCCACCACCGCCAGCGCTTGGGGCTTGGCACATCTTCCCACAGCGCCAGCGCCGCCAGCGTCAGCCCCACCGACACGATCGCCGTCTGCCCGAAACGAAAGTGCGTCTGCATCGCCCACAGCAGCATCACGGCGACGGCAACACAGAAAACGGTGCGCTTCACGGCGGTCGCCGACGTGCGCTGCATCCAGCGCGTCGTCGCCACGACCCCCGCGCCCAGCGCCGCCACGTTGAGCAGCACCCACACCGCCTTGGCGATCGGCAAGGGCAGCCAGGTGATCGGCGACAGCAGCACGTACGTCGCGGCGGGGTACAGCGACGTCGCCTCGTCGGGGCGGAAGTCGCGCGGGCCCGCACCGGGCACGGTCTCCCACACGACACGGAAGACATAAGGGTCGTACGCGTCCACGCCCAATCGCCACGCCCGGGCCGACGTGTACACGATCTCGAAGTCGTACGCCTGCGTCAGACCCATCCACACCGCACGGACAAGCGCCGCCGCCGCGATGGCCGCCAAACCCGCCCACACCACGACGGCGACGTGCGAATAGCCAAGACGACGATCACTCGAGTACAGCGGCGATTCGGAAGGCATGGCAGGGGCAGAGCGGTGGTGGACGACGACGCCGCGCAACGGACGCCGGCGACTCTATCATCGGCCCGGCACGCGGAACGCCGCCGTTTTGCCGCGTTCCGACCCGCGTTGCTCCGATGAAACGAATCATGCGTACCGCCACGATGCCACTCACCGGGGTCAACGGCCTGCCTCGGCAGCGCTGCGCCGTGGTCCGCCCCAGCAAGCCGAGGCACAATGCGCAGCTCCTGGCCGACCCCGCCGTGGCCAGCGTGATCGCGCGCGGGGCGGGACGTTCCTACGGCGACGCCGCGCTCAATGACCATCCCGAGGCGGGCCACGTCGTCGCCGAGCAGGTCTGGCTGGACCGCTTGCTCGCGCTCGACGAGGCCAACGCCACCGTCACCTGCGAGGCCGGCGTCACGCTCGAAAGGCTCATCGACGCCGTGCTGCCCCGCGGCTTCTTCCCGCTGGTCACGCCCGGCACGCAGCTCGCCACCGTCGGCGGATGCCTCGCCGCCGATGTCCACGGCAAGAACCACCACGCCGACGGCAGCTACGCCGACATGGCCGTCGCCTTCGACCTGCTCACGCCCGACGGCCAGGTCCGCCACTGCTCGCGCGACGAAAACGCCGAGCTGTTCTGGGCAACACTCGGCGGCATGGGGCTCACCGGCACGATCCTGCGCTGCACGCTGCGACTCAAGCGCATCGCCTCGGGATACATCGACACGACCTACCGGCGAACGCGCGATGTCCACGGGCTGTTCGACGCCTTCGAACAGCCCGACGAGCCGACCTACTCCGTCGCGTGGATCGATTGCCTCGCGTCGGGCGCATCGCTGGGCCGCGGCGTGCTCATCCAGGGCGAGCACACCGCCGACCCCTCCCGCATCACCGGCGATCCGCTCCGCTTGCGCAAGCGACGCGTGATCGATCTCCCGGTGCACCTGCCGGGCATCGCGCTCAATCGCTTCAGCGTCAAGGCGTTCAACGCGGCGTACTACGGGAAGCACAAGGATGCACGAACCCTCGAGCGCTACGACACGTTTTTCTATCCGCTTGACGCCGTCCGCAACTGGATGCGGGGCTACGGCCGGCGGGGCTTCGTGCAGTACCAGTCCGTGCTCCCGCCCGACGGCGGGCGCGCCGGTATCGTCAAGCAACTCGAAGCCATCGCCAGGTCGGGGCAAGCCAGCTTTCTCGCCGTGCTCAAGAAATTCGGCGGGCACCACGACGGTTGGCTGAGCTTTCCGAAGCCCGGCTACACGCTCGCGCTCGACCTGCCCAACCGTGGCGACACGCTGCGAAAGCTCGTCGCCGAACTCGATGCGATCACGCTCGACCACGGCGGCCGGGTGTATCTCGCCAAGGACTGCTTCCTCGACCGCGCGACGTTCGATCGCATGTACCCCGAGGCCGACCGCTTTCGGGGGTTGCGTTCGCGTATCGATCCGCAGGCCAAACTCAATTCATCGCTCGCACGGCGACTTGGACTGGTGGGCGTCGATGGGTGACGCGAACGAATCCTCCGTCGTGTTCGTGGCGGGTGTGACCTCGGCGATCGGTCGGTGCATCGCGGAACAGTACGGTCAACGTGGCCACGCGCTGATCGTGACCGCGCGCGACACCCGCGAGGCCGAACCGATCGCGGCCGACCTGCGTGTGCGCTTCGGCGTGAACGTGGCCACGGTCGCCTTCGACGCAGAATCCCGCGGAAATGCGGGCGAATCCGCGTGGTTGGCGTTGCTCGACGCGGCGCTGAGCGGCCGGCCGATCTCCACCCTGGCCGTCGCGTTCGGTGCCTTTGCTCAGGAACCCGACGCGCGTGAGCAACCCACGCTGGCCGAACGCATGATGCGGGTGAACGCCGACGCGGTCGACGAACTGGTCGCGGCGTTGGAGCCACGGTTGTCGCCGAACGCTTCGGTGGCCGTGGTCTCATCGGTGGCGGGCGATCGCCCGCGGCCGTCGTTGATGAGCTACGCGCTGAGCAAACAGGCCGTCAACCGGAAGCTGCGGTTGCGCGAAGCGAGCGCGAGCGGGGCGTGGCGTCTGACGCTCATCAAGCCCGGCCCCGTCGCCACGCCGATGACCTGGGGCGTGTTGCCGCCGGGCAAAGGGGCCGACCCGCACGCCGTCGCCGCGCGGGCGGTCCGCGCGATCGAGCGCGGCCGGCCGCAGGTGTATTGTCCCGGGGTATGGAAGTGGGTGATGCTCGGTCTGCGCTGCGTGCCCGGTCCGATATTCCGCCGGCTTCCGATCTGAGGCCGACTGCTCGGGCACCCGGCAACCGCCCCGCCGATACGGTTTAGACGTGAACCCTTCTCCCGACGAACAACCCGCCGTGAACTTCGACGAAGCCGAGCCCGCGCCCGAGCCCGCCGAGTCCCCCGCCGCCGAGCTCGAGGCCAACGACGAAGCGTCCGACCCGCCGGATCGTCTGACCGAAGCGACGCCGGACCCGACGCATCCGCTGGTGCTGGATCTGGACGGCACGCTGGTATCGACCGACACGATGTGGGAAGCGTTCTTTGCCGGGCTGCGCGAGCAGCCAATCAAGACGCTGTGGACGCTGGGCGCGGTGTTCGGCGGTCGTGCCGCCTTCAAGGGTCGGCTCGCGCAGGTGCAGCAGATCGACGCGGCGAACCTGCCGTACCGCCCCGAGATTCTCGAGCTCATCCGCGACGCGCGCGCCAAGGGCCGGGAGGTCTGGCTGTGCACCGGGGCCGACCTGGACACCGCGCGGCGCGTGGCCGCGCACCTCGAAGCCGAACATCCCGAGGTCGGCAAGCTCGACGCCGTGATGGCCACGAACGATCCCGACCACGCGGGCCAGCGCAACAACACCGCCGACACCAAGCTCGAAGCGCTGCAGAACCGCCTGCAAGGCCGCGCCTTCGATTACGCCGGCGACAGTTCCGCCGACCGCCGCGTCTGGCCGGGCGCGGCGACGGCGTACCTCATCGGCGTGTCGCCGTCCACCGCCCGCTGGGCCCGCAACCACCACCAGGATGTCCGCATCCTGGTCGAAGGGCCGAGCACGCGCTACGGCCAACTGTTCCGCGCGATGCGCCCGCACCAGTGGGCCAAGAACGCGCTGCTGCTGCTGCCGATGCTCACCGCGATGGCCATCGGCGACGCGTGGCGATGGGCGCACGTGCTGCCGGCGATCGTGGCGTTCTGCCTGGCGGGCTCGGCGGTGTACCTGACCAACGACCTGATCGACCTGCCCGCCGACCGCGCGCACCCGCGCAAGAGAAACCGCCCGCTGGCGTCGGGCATGTTGCCCATCGCCTCGGCCATGGTGGCGGTGCCGCTGCTGCTGCTGGCATCGCTGACCCTGGCGTCGCTGCTGTCGTGGTGGCAAGGCTCATTTGCGTTTGTGGGCGTGACGCTGGCGTATCTCGTCGCGGCCATGGGCTACGCGCTGCGCCTCAAGAGCATCCCCATGCTCGACGTGATCTGCCTGGCGCTGCTTTACGTCCTGCGCATCATCGCCGGCGGCGTCGCGGTGCATCTGTTCCCCACCGCCTGGCTGCTGGCGTTCGGGTCGTTCCTGTTCCTCTCGCTGGCCTTCGCCAAGCGCTACGCCGAACTCGCCATGCTCGCCGACCGCGGCGACGCCCCCGACACCCAGGCCGCCGGCCGGGGCTACCGCGTCGACGACCTGCCGATCGTTCAGGTCATGGGCGTGGCCGCCGGCTTCCTGGCCGTGCTCGTGCTGGCGTTCTACGTCAACCGGGACTTCGCCCCCGCAGCGGTCAACGAGCCGGCCGCCGCTTCCGGGGGCACGCTCTACGAACACCCCGAACGCCTCTGGCTGGTCACGCCGCTGCTGCTGTACTGGATCGCCCGCCTGTGGTTCCGGGCCCACCGCCGAACCCTTCGCGGCGACCCGCTGAACTTCGCCATGACCGACCCGCTGACCTACGCCCTGGTCGCCGCCACCGCGCTCATCGCCTGGTGGGCCCACTGACCCCCACGCCACGGCGACGCTGAGTCCGCGATGCTTCGGGCCATCGGCGTCAGTCCACAAACCACTTCCAAAACACATCTTACGCCGTCGCCTTGACTTTGCCCCGCCACGCCGCTCAAGTGTGGGGTCCGGTTCGGACCGATGCTTCCGGGGCCTGGACCTTCGACAAGCCGCCCCGAACCGATCCCGAGCGCGTGTCGTACCGCCGTCCGCATCGCCCTCTTTTGTTCGCCCCCTGCCGCCTGCCTCATTCCCACCCCAGCCCCACCCATGGCCAAGAAGTCCGCCAAATCCAACCCCCGGACCACCTCCGGAAAATCCGCCAGATCGGGTGGGCGCAAACGCTACGCCTTCGATCCCAAGGACGCCGACGGCAAGCACCTGGTCATCGTCGAATCGCCCACCAAAGCCAAGACCATCAACAAGTACCTCGGCAAGGACTACTTCGTCATGGCCTCGGTCGGCCACGTCCGCGACCTGCCCAAGTCCGCGCCCAAAGGCGCGAAACGCGAAGACCACCCCGTCCCCGGCGTCGACCTCAAACGCGACTTCGAGCCCAGCTACGAAGTCATGGCCGACAAAAAACAAACCGTCTCCGACCTCAAAAAAGCCGCCAAAGTCGCCACCGACATCTGGTTCGCCACCGACCTGGACCGCGAGGGCGAAGCGATCGCCTGGCACCTGGCCGAGGCGCTGGGCGTGCCCATCGCCGACGCCAAGCGCGTCGTGTTCAACGCCATCACCAAGGCCGAGGTCGACCGCGCCTTCGAAACCCCGCGCAAGATCGAAACCAACCGTGTCGATGCCCAGCAGGCCCGCCGCATCCTCGACCGCATCGTCGGCTACCAGGTCTCGCCGCTGCTCTGGAAAAAAGTCGCCGGCGGCTTAAGCGCCGGCCGGGTCCAGTCCGTCGCCACCCGACTGGTCGTCGAACGCGAACGCGAAATCGAAGCCTTCGTCCCCGACGAATACTGGAAGATCACGGGTGTCTTCACGCCCGATCTCGATAAAGCGAGCAACCTGATTTCTATCTGGCGTGATTTCACCAAGCCCGGCAAACTTAACGATCCTGACTTTGCCCCGCCTACCGGCCGTGATCGCAATGCCTGGCTGACCGATCACCGAAGCCTTCAGGCCGATCTAATCGAAATCAACGGTAAGAAGTTTGATCCTCGTACGAAGACCGCCGAGATCATCGGTCCATGCGAGAATCCGACCCCTGCCAGAATCGAAACTTATCTCGCCGATTCCGCCAAGGCTTTCGACACGCCGAATCGGCACGACCTTTCGCATGACGTCGCACAGATCGCCAAAGCGTGCGGACTCCGAGACCCCCAAGTCCAGACCACCGAAGATTCCCAAGCCCGTGGCCCCGCTCGCTGGACGCGAATCATTACCGGAAACCTCGACCCCGATGCCGACTGGATTATCGATTCCATTGATACCAAACGCACCAAGTCTCGACCGTCCCCGCCATTCATCACCTCTACATTGCAACAGCAAGCCAGCACCCGTCTTGGTTTTAACCTCCAGCGCACCATGCGCGTCGCCCAGCAGCTCTACGAAGGTATCGACCTCAAAGGCAGCCGCGGACAAACCGGTCTGATCACCTACATGCGGACCGATTCGGTCCACCTATCCGGGCAAGCGCTCGATATGGCCCGCGCGTACATCGACAACAAACTCGGGGACAAATATCTCCCCGATAAACCCAACTTCTACAAATCCTCCAACAAAGATGCCCAGGAAGCGCACGAGGCCATCCGCCCGACCGACGCTTCGATTACGCCGTCCTCGATTCAACAACAGCTTTCCGAAGAGCAGTTCAAGCTTTACGACTTGATCTGGCGACGCTTCGTGTCTTGCCAAATGACCCCCGCCGAATGGGATGCCACCACCGTTGTGATCGCCGGACAATCCGGACCTAACTCCTCCGCTAAGTTTCGCACCTCCGGCCGCACTCTTGTATTCGACGGTTTTCTCAGAATCATGGGTCTGCCTAAAGGCGACGACGCCATCTTGCCTCCGCTTGAGCAAGATCAGCCCGTCGCGCCCATCGACCTGGACCCCATGCAGCACTTCACCGCCCCGCCGCCCCGCTTCACCGAAGCGTCCCTCCAGAAAAAACTCGAAGAAGAAGGCATCGGCCGACCGTCCACCTACGCCGCCATCATCGGCACCATCCAGGACCGCAAGTACGTCGACACCGTCACGCCCCGCGACAAACGCCTCATGGCCACCGACCTGGGCAAGGTCGTCACCGACATGCTCGTCGAGGCTTTCCCCAGCATCCTCGACGTCGGCTACACCCGCGAACTCGAAGCTCATCTCGACGAAATCGAGTCCGACCACCGCGACTGGCGCAAAACCCTGCACGAGTTCTACGACCCCTTCGTGCTCAAGCTCCAGCACGCCATGGACCACGTCCAACACGCCAAAGCCAAATCCGAACCCGCGCCCCACACCTGCCCCAAATGCGGCAGCCCCACCGAATACAAGTT
>CAZIXN010000132.1:0-8088 GCA_964543215.1 uncultured Phycisphaera sp. | reverse complement strand
CCCTCGTCACTTGCGGCCGTGCTCGTTGTACACGCGGGTCCACATCCGGCCGATCTCGTCCACCAGACGATCGAACGCGAGTGTTTCCGCCTGGTCCTGCAACGCATCGACCCCGTCTTTGCCCCGCCAGACGTTGGTGTTCTCGCCGGTCTGGGCGCTGGACTCGGCCACGCCGTAGACGTACCCGCTCTGCGTATCCAGCAGCACCGCCGACGCGGTGGAGTTCACCGTGATCTTCTGGTTGGGCAGCAGACCCAGCGCCAGCACGTTGAGCGGACCCACATCCTTGTCGTTCTGCCGGAACGTCGTGTCGAAGGTGTACAGCAGCAGCATGTCGGCCCGGACCACCGCCGCGGCTTCCCGCAGGTCCTTGGCGTCGCGCAACTGCTGTGGCAGCAGCAGGCGATTCATCGGCTGAACCTGCGACACACCCGGCAGCTTGAAAAGCTTGTCCATCGCCTCGTCGGACTCCACGTCGCGGGCGGTCACCACCGAGTAGTTCGCGCCGCTGGGCCGGAACACCGCCTCGCCGCGGTAGTTGCCCGCCTGGATCCGCGCGGCGACGACGTTGGCGGGGAAGTTCGCCACCGGCTCGGCGTCGGCGAGCGCCACGAAGTCCTTGGGCAGATCGGGCTTCTCCGCCGAACCGCCGCCCAGCACCGTGCCCTTGTTGCCCGAGGCGGCCGCGTTTCCGCCGAAGCCGGCGATCGCCCCCAGCGCCGCCGGCCCGCCGGGCGTGGTGTACGACGTGGAGCCGCAGCCGGCCAACACGAAGGCGGCGGCCATGGCGACCAGCACGGTCACGGGAAAGTCAGAGGTGGAGCGACGCAACATGGCGGGTTTCCTCGTGGGCAAAATCGGGTGAGCAACCGGGTACAAAGCCTCCGGACTGCGGAGTTTATCCGTCGGGTTCAGCCAACCTCGATCACCTCGGCCGTGTGCGTCTGCGTGTCCAGCAGCGCCGCGGTGCATCGCCCGGTCAGCCAGCCGCAGCACTCGCCGGGGTTGAGGTACAGCCGGTCACGCCCGGCGACGGGCCGCACCGTGATCCCCGCCTCGTGGTTGTGGCCGGAGATCAGCACGTCAGACTCGATCGCGTCGGCGGGATCGAACCACTCCACGAAGTGCGCCACCGCGAGCCGGCAACCGTCGATCTCGATCCGCAGCGGGCCATCCACGATCTGCGGCAGCACCTTCTGGAGGCCCGCCCGCTCGCCGTCGTTGTTGCCGTAGATGCCGTGCACGCCCCCCGGCCCCGGAAGGATGAGTCCGCGCGCCGCGAGTGCTTCGGGCGTCAGGAGCCTGGCGGCAAACGGGGCGACGTAATCACCGGCGTGGACGATGGCCCCGACCTTCGCCGCGGCGAACGCTTCGAGCGCCGCCGCAAAAGCGGGCAGCCGGTCGTGGGTGTCGCTCAGCACGCCGATCTTCAAGGAAGGCTCCGCAGGGGTCGCTTCGGCCGGATCACTCCAGCGTTTCGAGTTCGATCGTCGAGGTGATGTTCATCGGGATCACCATCGGCGGGCCGCCGGGGTTGCCGGGGTTCATCATGGTGAGCTCGCCCTTGATGGTCTGCTCGACGTTCATGGACCGCACCCAGCCGGTCTCGAGGTCGAAGACGACCGTGCCGTCCTGCTGGCCGTCCATGACCATCTCGGCTTCCATACCGGGCGCGACCTCCATCATCGCGTCGTCGCCGGTCTTGAGCGTCCCGGACATGTTGGTCGTCGCGGAGTCGCCGTCGCTCTCAGCCAGGGTGTACGTCGCTTCCACGACCAGCGGCATCATCCCGCCCAGTTCCATCGACTGATCCCACGAGTCGCCGACTTCAACGGGCTTGCCGGGGTACATCGCGTGGCCGGCCTTGATCATCGACGCCATCTGCTCTTCGCCGAACTGGCCTTCGAACATCGCCCGCATCTGCGGACGCATCCCTTCCGGCACGCCCGAGAGCGCCTTTTCCATCAGCGCGTCGGTGCCTTCCAGATTTGTGACGTCGCCTTGTTCGCTCAGGTCGTACGACAGCTCCATCCCGTCCATCGCGGCAAAGCCCACAAGCATCGGGTTCTGCGGCACGGCGTCGCCGGACTTCCACGCCCCCGGACCCATCGGCCCGTTGACCTCCGCCTCCACGCGGTCGTACTTCATCCGCAGCGTGTGGACGCCGTCGGCGGGCTTGGCCTCGACGGTGGTGGTCAAGTCGAACTCCATCGCCATCGAGATGTTCATGGGATTACCCATCACCGTCTGCTCGATGTTCTGATCCATCACCAGCCGCTGCCGATAGGAATCGCCAAGCTCGAACTTCGGCTTGATCTCGACCGGTTCGGCCAACGACGCCAACGCCACGATCGACACCGCAGCGGCCGCGACCGCGCAACGCCAGCCACGACGCCCAGGGGCTTCTTCAATACGACCAGCGGGGGAAAGCACCGGCGACATGACGGACTCCAGAACGAGGAAAGATTTACCACAAACGCCCATTCCATCAGCCTAGCGGCTTAGCGTCACAGCGCACGCGAAAAACGGCCTACTCCATCGCAAACCCGTGGTTTCCGCAGCGATCCGCCCGGACCGGTCACGCCGACGTCAGCCCCGCCACCTGCGCCGCACGAAGCAACGTCGCTCGGGTGATGTCCATCATCACGTCCGGCGGCCAATCCAGCGACGGATCGTTGCGATACACCTCCGGCACCACCGCCAGGCTGAAACGTCGCACCTCCTCCTCCACATCCGCGCGACGCTTGCGATGCATGTCCTCGTCCCGCCCGGCAATCGGCGCGGCCAGGTCGTAGGCCAGCATCAGCGTGTTGACCTGCCAATCGAAATACCCCTGCAACGGGTTGTCGGCCTCGTGAGAATGATCGGTCATACAGCAGTGCGTGGTAAGTGGTCAGTGGTGAGTGGTGAGTGGTGAGTGGTGAGCAGAAGCCCACGGTCAGCGACCGTGGGCGGCCCGCCCCTTTTCAACGCTCGAACGTGTCGATCGCTTGCCGCAGCGTGAACTTCCCGTCGTACAGCGCCCGCCCCACGATTGCGCCCTGGATCGGCAGCGGCCGCAGCGCTTCGAGGTGCGCGAGCGTCCCCACGCCCCCGGACGCCACGACCGGCACATCCGTGGCGTCGCACATCTCGGCGGTGGCGGGCACGTTCGGGCCTTGCAGCGTGCCGTCGGTGGCGATGTCGGTGTACACAATCGCCGCCAGCGGCCACCCGTTCACGCGCTGCGCCAGCTCAACGGCCCGCAGACCGGAAGTCTGTTCCCATCCGTCGGTGGCGACGTGGCCGTCCCGCGCGTCCAGGCCGAGCACGATGCGGCGGGCGTAGTCGTCACGCTGCACCAGCGTCTCGAACCACGGCCAATCACGCAGCGCCGCAGTCCCGACGACCACGCGATGCACGCCGGCCTCGAGCAGCGCGTCGATCGTCGCTGCGCTCCGGACGCCGCCGCCAACTTCAAGTTTCATCGGCACCGCCTGCGCGATCGCGGCGATCACCTCGCGGTGCGTCGCCTCGCCGGTGCGCGCACCGTCAAGGTCCACCACGTGCAACCACTGCACACCGGCGTCGGCGAATTGCCGAGCTTGCGAAACCGGATCGTCGCCGTAGGTGGTCTGCCGGTCGTAATCCCCCTGCAGCAGCCGTACGACCTGCCCGCCGCGCAGGTCAATGGCGGGGAAGACGCGGGGGATCATTTTGTTGGGGGGATCGGCCATGGGCGGGACACCATAGAACGTTTGCTCGCGTCCCGCCGCAGCCGCAGGCCGACGGCCTGCGCGAAGCACGCTGCGAGACGCAAGCACCCCGGGACTCCCCGAGCACGCGCAACCCATCGGGTTGCGGCTGCAGTAAAGATCAACCCGTGTAAGGCCGGACTTCCGGCGCATCGGGCGTGTCGGCGTACTTCGCGGCCAGCTGTCGGTAATGCGCCGGCAACCAGGCCATGTACTGCCGCTCCTGCTCGCTGACCTCGCGCACGATTCGGCCGGGCACACCCATGACAACCATGCCGTCGGGCACGTCCAGCCCCGGCGGCACGACCGCGCCGGCGGCGACGAGGCAACCCCGCCCGATGCGCGTCCGGCCCAGCACGGTGGCGTGCATCCCGATCAGCGACCCCTCGCCGATGGACATGCCGTGGACCACGGCGTTGTGCCCGATGGTCACGTCACGGCCGATGTCGTTGGGCACGCCCGAGTCACAGTGCACGGTGGCGTTGTCCTGAATGTTGGTGCCTTCGCCGAGGGTGATGGCCGCGACGTCGCCGCGGATGGCGGCGCCGTACCAGACGCTGGCGTCGCGGCCCAGCGTGACGCGACCGGTGACGCGGGCGGTGTCGGCAAGGATCGCGGGGCCAAGGCGGTGAAGCGTCATGCGCAAGTCATAGCGGATCGTGCGTCTCGAGACGTGTTGCGGGTGGAAACGACCATTCCGGAAAAGGTGGCCGACCGTCCCACGCGAAAAAGCGAAGCCGCCAGCAACAGCGCTTCGATCGTCTCGGAATCAACGGTCGTTGGGCGACGGACCGGAGGCGGGGATCGAAAAGGTGGGCGGGCCTTTGGGGGCTTGTCGGCGGGGGGGTGATCCGAAACAAGCACACACCATCGGCCCGCCCATCGATTTTCGACAGGCCAGCCCGTGCGCGTCGCCCGAGCCAAGCGGACTCGGACGACTCGTGGTGTCGGATCACCCACCGACGGCACGAAGTATACGAACCGTTCGCAACTTTGCAACGCGACCCCGTGCACCCAAGGTAATTCCCTAATGCTTAGCCCCACTGGATTTACGAAAAATCGACTAGAACAACGTCAGTCCGGTTTTGCGGCCCGTTCGTGCATTGCCCGGACCGCCTCAGCCAGTTCCAGCGGCCGCCTGATCCGCACCTGATCCGCGTACCCGCACAGCCACCACGCGATCTCATCCAGGCCATCCACGCGGAACCACACCCGCAGGCTCCCGTCGTCCTGCCGCTCCTGACGCTGGCTCTTGTGCCAGCGCACTTCCTCCACATTCATCGCCACCCGCGGCGTGAACACCACCTCGATGTCGTGCTCCTTGCCACCGGGGATCAGCGACCACGCGTTGCCGAGCTTGTCGATCGCGCGGCAGCTCGGCCGATCAAACGTCTCGCCATTGGGCTCGATCTCCGCGAAACGCACCAGCTTGAACATCCGCACCTCGCCGTGGTGCTCCGAAAAGCCCAGCACGTACCACGCCCGATTCACAACGTGCAGCACATACGGATGAAACTCCGTCACCAGCGTCTCGCCGTCGGCCGCCGGGGCGTAGACGATCCGGCACACCCGCGACGCATCGATGGCCAACTGCAGTTGCGTATACCAGCGTGCCTCGGCGTCCGCCTTGGTCGGCATCCGCTCGGGGGCGATCTCGACCGTGTCGATCGGGTCGCCGCACACCTCACGGATCTGCGCCGGTAACGACGCCATCAGCTTCCGCACCGCAGACAGCGCATCGGCGGTCATCGGCCTGCCCCGCTCCGCCGCCGCCACCCGCGCCAGCAGCAACAGCCCCATCACCTCACGATGTTCCAGATTGATCGGCGGCAGGAAGAACCGCTGCTACACGCGGTAGCCGCCCTTCTCCGCGTGGTGATACACGGGGATGCCCGACTCTTTGAGCAGCTTGAGATCCCGAAAAAGCGTCCGCCGACTCACGCCCCGCTCTTCCTGCAACACATGCGCATCCGGGGCCGGCGTGCCTTGCAACAGCGTCAAGAGACGCACCAGACGATGAACCCGAGAGAGCGGCATGGGAGCAGAACCGCTCTCGCAAGCGACGCAACCCGCCGCTCAACGCGTGCTTCGGACCGCCCCGCAAAAGTCTACCCAGCCGCACACCCTGCGCGGAATCTGGGCCACGCCGAGCAACGCCCCTAAAAGCCCGCCGGCCGCGCGATCCCGCTCACGTCCAGCAGCGCCATGAACTGCTCGGTGAACACGAAGTTGTGCTCGGGAAACGCCAGGCCCTGCCGGTTCTGATCGACGTGGCTGAACATCAGGTCGATCGTCGCAAACGGCCGCGCTGCGCCACCGCCGGCAGGGATCAGCTCGACCACCCCCGACGTCGCCGCGCCCGACGCGTCGATCCGCTCGAGCGTCGCGGTGTGACGCAGCGTCGTGCCCGGCGTCGCCAGCACGCCCGGCTCGAACACCGCCTTGCCGATCTTCGCCAGAATCACCTTCTCCCGGAAGTCGTTCGCGTGACCCGAAAGCACCCCCGCCGCCTGCGCCATCCCCTCGATCACCAGCGTGTGCGGCATGCACGGCACCGCCCGACCGTCGCTTACCTGCTCCATCGCAAAATGGTCGTGCAGCACATCCTCACCCCACGACACCGTCCGCACCGCCACCAGCCGGCGGCCCTTCTCAAGTTCGACGATGCGATCCAGCCAGACCCAGCGCATGACATTCCCCGGCGAAAAGCCTTACGAGACGCGGGCCTGCACAAACTTCACCAGCGTGTCCACCGTGAAGACCTTCTCGAAATCATCCACGTCCCGGCTGTCCTGGATCGCCGACAGGTCCGCGTGCGGCATCTTGGCTTTGAGCTCCGCGATGCCCGCATCGGTGATCTTCCCGCCCTGCACGTACGTCGGATCGGTCAGCACATCGTTGGGCATCATCTCCGCCTGATCGATCTTGATGCCGAACGCCTTCTCCAGGCGGAACACAATGTCGAGATAGTCGATCGACTCCGCACCTAAGTCCGGCCCGAGCGTCGCCTCGGGCGTCACCTCGTCGGCGTCCACGCCCAGCGCATCTTCGAGGACTTCCGTGACCTTGGCCAATGCTTCGTCGTATTCCATGGGCATCCGTGTTCTCCAAAAATTCGTTCAGACCGTCGCCGTCGCCGCACCCACGCCCAGCCGTTCCGCCGGCTCGACATCCCGCAGCCGGAACCGGCCCTTGACCGCTTCCTTCCCGTCCACCGTACCGATTCCGTCGAAATCAAACTGCCCCGCCGCCTCATCCGCCTTCCGCAGCGTCACCTCCGCCACCAGCGTCTGCCCCGGACGAACCATCGCCGCATACGTCACCTTCCGAACCTCCGACACCACCATCGCCGGCAGCGCCGCCCCCGCCGCCACCCCCCGACGATCCGCCACCAGCCGACGCGCCGCCTGCACCAGCGTCTCGAGCATCATCACCCCCGGCAGGATCCGGAAGCTCGGAAAATGGTCCGGCAGATAGTCGTCCCGCTCATCCACGCGCTTGCACGCCACCAGCCGGTCGACCGAACGTTCCACAATCTCATCCAGCAACTCAAACCGCATCGCGCGAGTGTAGAGACGCCCCCGAAACCCGGCAAACCGGCGACCCGAAACTATGCTCTGCCCATGCCCACCGATCCGTCCGCCGAACAGCTCGACCGCGCCACCGCCGCCTTCACCCGACACTTCGGCCAACGCCCCACCGCCGCCGCCGCCGCACCCGGACGCGTCAACCTCATCGGCGAACACACCGACTACAACGACGGCTTCGTCCTGCCCATGGCCATCGACCGCCAAACCCTCGCCGTCGCCCACCCCCGGAAGGATCAGACAGTCCGCCTCCGCTCGACCGGCATCGACGGGCAAGCCACCCTCGACCTAAACGAACCGATTCTTCCCCTTCCGGCGGGCGACCCGCTGAGCTGGTCCAATTATCTCCGCGGTCCCATCGAACTTGCGAGACAAGAAGGACTCGACTTCCGGGGGGGGTTCGACTGCATCATCGACTCCACCGTCCCCGCCGGCGGCGGCCTGTCCTCCAGCGCTTCCCTCGAAGTCGCCATGCTCACGCTCCTCGAAGCGCTCTCGGGCACCACCCTCGACCCCGTCCGCAAGGCCCTCCTCGCCCAGCAGGCCGAGCACGAGTTCGCCGGCATGCCCTGCGGCATCATGGACCAGTTCATCTCCGCCATGGGCAAGCCCGGCTACGCCCTGCTCATCGACTGCCGCAGCCACGAAGCACGCGACGTGCCACTCGACGACCCCGAACTGGCCATCCTCATCATCAACTCCAAAGTCAAACACGAACTCACCGGCGGGGAATACGCAGAGCGCCGACAACAATGCGAAGCCGCCGC
>CAZIXN010000131.1:0-8121 GCA_964543215.1 uncultured Phycisphaera sp. | reverse complement strand
AACCGGTTGCAGCGGACGATCCGCTGCGCGGCTCGCCGCTGAACCTGATCGTTAGGTCGCAAGAGATGATGGGGTTCCGATTCAGTTCCCCGTTCTACGGACACAACGCCGAGATCGGGTGCGTTCTGCTGATCGGCGTGTTTCTGTACGGCATGTTCACGCGTGGCGTGTTCAGCGTCTCGAATCTTTGCCTACTTGCCCCGATCGCTTTGTGGATCGTTGAAGCCAGCTACGCCACCGTCGAATGGCAGTTTGGTTGGTGGCCCGTGCTCTTTTACGGCACGACGTTTCTAGTGATGTCGGTCTGGGTGGTTGTTGAGGTCGATCGCGATATGTGGGGTGCGACCTAACCACCGGCTGCAGTTGACCGGCGACGCCCGCGAGTAGAAGGGTGGGGTCGGTTGAACGCCCGCTCCCACTTCCGGGGGCGGGGAAAGTTCTTTATAAAGCGGCGGCCCTTCCGGGGGGGTGGCCGCTGCCGCGCGGGCATCCACTCCCGATCAAGCCTCCTCGCACCGAACGCACGAACGCCCGACGCGAACGTCTGCCGCGCACCCCGCAGCGGCCACCGGCCGCCGCTTTATAGAAAAAGCCCCGCAATGAGTTGCGGGGCTCTGGGTTTGGGTTGCTTGGTGTTCCGGAACTTCCGGGGGCTTCCGGGGGGGGGATCAGACTTCTTTGGCTTCGCCGTTGTGCATTTCGACGGGTTTGAGCCAGGGCATCATTTGGCGGAGTTCTTTGCCGACGGATTCGACGGCGTGGCCGGCGTTTTCGGCGCGCTGGGCCTTGAACCACTTGAAGCCGTTCTTGTAGTCGTCGCGGAAGGCTTTGGCGAAGCTGCCGTCCTGGATGTGTTTGAGGGCATCGGCCATGCGCTGCTTGGTGTCGTCGTTGCAGATTTTCGGGCCGGTGTAGTAGTCGCCGAACTCGGCGGTGTTGGAGATGCTGTAGCGCATGTAGTCCAGGCCGCCGCGTTTGATGAGGTTGATGATGAGTTCGAGCTCGTGGCAGACTTCGAAGTAGGCGAGTTCGGGCGGGTAGCCGGCCTCGGTGAGGACTTCGAAGCCGCGTTTGATGGATTCGGAGAGTCCGCCGCAGAGGACGACCTGTTCGCCGAAGAGGTCGGTGACGCATTCCTGTTCGAAGGTGGTGACGAGGGTGCCGCCCTTGCCGCCGCCGACGCCGATGGCGTAGGCGAGGGCGAGGTCTTTGGCTTTGTGCTCACTTCCGGGGGCCGAGGCGTCCTGATGGATGGCCATGAGGCAGGGCACGCCGCCGCCGCGTTCGTATTCCCAGCGGACGGTGTGGCCGGGGCCTTTGGGGGCGACCATGATGACGTTGACATCTTCCGGGGGGGTGATGGTTTTGAAGTGGATGTTGAAGCCGTGGGTGAAGAGCAGCGTTTTACCTTTGGTCAGGTTGGGCGCGATGCTCGCTTCGTAGACGTCGGGCTGGACTTCGTCGGGGAGGGTGACGACGATGACGTCGGCTTGTTTGACGGCGTCGGCGACGGGCATGGGGGAGAAGCCGTGTTTGGCGGCGAGCTTGCCGTTGGGCGAGTCGGCGCGGTTGGCGACGATGACGTTGAGGCCGGAGTCGCGGAGGTTCTGGGCGTGGGCGTGGCCCTGGGAGCCGTAGCCCAGGACGGCGATGGTTTTGCCTCCCCCGGAAGTGAGGGGGGCGAGGGAGCCGTCTTTGTCGTAGAGGGTTTGGATGGCCATGAATGTCGTCGCTTCGCGAAGGTTGGGAAGGGAGGGGTTTGCCGCCGGTTGACGGAATTTCGAGCCGCGTAGCGTAATGGTGGGCCGGCGGAGCGTCAAAGGCTCGATCGGCCGGGGGGTGGAGGATTGGTGGGGCGCGGCGGCGGGCAACGGGCGTGGCCGGGCGTAAGCTCGTGCTTCGTGATGGACCTTTCGTGATGGACCAATCGAAAGCGAGGCTGCGATGACCGACCGTGCCCGACTGACCGATCGTGACCGCGACTTCATTGCGCGGCAGAAGATGTTTTTTGTGGCGACGGCTCCGCTGTCGAGCGACGGCCTGATCAATCTGTCGCCCAAGGGGCTGGACGGCACGTTCGCGGTGATCGATGAGCAGACCGTGGCGTATCTGGACCTGACGGGGTCGGGCGTGGAGACGATCGCGCACCTGCGGGAGAACGGGCGGGTGTGCGTGATGTTCTGCGCCTTCGAGGGGCCGCCGAACATTCTGCGGATTCACGGGACGGGCGACGTGGTGGAGCCGAGCGACGCGGGGTTCGCGGCGTTGCGCGGATGCTTTGCGCCGATGGGCGGCGTGCGCTCGATCATCCGGGTGCGGACGCAGCGGGTGGCGGATTCGTGCGGGTTTGCGGTTCCGTTCTACGAGTTCGTCGGACAGCGTGACACGTTGACGCAGTGGGCGACGAAGAAGGGGGCCGAGGGCGTGCGGGCGTATCAGCGCAGCAAGAACCGGCAGAGCCTGGATGGGCTGCCGGGGCTGGCGTTTGTGGATGAACCGTCGTAGCGATCTCGCGG
Source organism: uncultured Phycisphaera sp. (assembly GCA_964543215.1). Classification (GTDB taxonomy): domain Bacteria; phylum Planctomycetota; class Phycisphaerae; order Phycisphaerales; family Phycisphaeraceae; genus CAZIXN01. Next base: position 5,605 of record CAZIXN010000131.1, on the reverse strand, counting down.
CGCGAAGGCTTGACGCTCAGTCTTGACCGATGGCGGCGTGATCGACGTACCAGGTGAGCGTGCCGTGGGTGGGTTCGATGCCGGAGATGGGGACGTTGGCGGCGTCGACGTGCTCGGCCTCGTGGAGGTCGTGGACCCGGCCGAGCGCTTCGTGCTTGCCCTTGCCCACGGCGAGCACGGCGAGCTGTCGCGCGGCGTTGAGCAACGGATAGGTCATGGTCAGGCGTGGCGGGGGGACGACCTGCTGCCCGTCGTTCTCGGCGATCCAGCGGTTGCTTTTGAGCGCTGGGGAGTGGGGGAACAGCGAGGCGGTGTGGCAGTCGCCGCCCATGCCCAGGAGCACGAAGTCCAGTTGCGGGATGTCGTCGCCGCCGGCTTTGAGGTTGAACGCGGCTTCGAGCTGCGCTTCGTAAGCGCCGGCGGGATCGTCGGCGAGCACGGGCATCGGGTGCACCTGCTCGGCGGGGGTGGTGACGTGATCGGTCAGCGACTCGCGGAGCATTTTCCAGTTGGACTTGTTGTGGTCCTCGGCGACTTTGCGTTCGTCCACCACCCAGAGGTGCGTCTTGGGCCAGGGCAGCGCACGGAACTTCGGGTCGGTGACGAGCCGGACATAGAACGGCTCGGGCGTCCCGCCACCCGAGAGCGCCAGGTGAAACACGCCACGCTGCTCGACCGCGTCCATCGCCGCGGAAAGCAGCGCTTCGCCGAGCTTCTCGAAGAGCGTTTCGGTGTCAGGGCAGGCGACGGTTCGGCCGGGAAGCGTAAGCATGGTTGATGTTGGATGGGTGATGTGTGATGTCAGCGTGCGATTGATTTCCAGGCGACGGGAGTGGCCGTGTCTATGTGTCTGACATCCAACATCAGACATCAGACATCAGACATCAGACATCAACCTTGCCTCAGTCGTTCCGCCAATACCGCCCGTCCCTGGCCATCATCACGTCGGCGGCACTGGGGCCCCACGTGCCGGCGTTGTAGTTGGGCAGGTTGTCGTCGGGGTTGCTCGCCCAGTAGTCCAGGATCGGCTGGCACGCGTTCCACGAACTCTCGATCTCGTCGCGGTGCTTGTAGTTGGTCTGGTCGCCACGCAGGCAGTCGTACAGCAGCACCGCGTAGCCGTCGGGCGGCTGCACCTTCCACTGCTCTTCGTAGTCGAAGTCCATCACGACATCCTTGATGCCCATGCCCGTGCCCGGCACCTTGCCTTCGAAACGCAGGCGGATGCCCGGGTTGGGCTGAACCGAAATCAGGATCTGGTTCGGGCGGAACTGCTTGGCCTGTTCGCGGAACAGCTTGTGGGGCGTGGGCTTGAGATAGACGACGATCTCGGTCTTCTTCTGCGACATCGCCTTGCCGCTGCGCAGGTAGAACGGCGTGCTGCCCCACCGCCACGTGTCGATGTTGAATTTCACCGCGGCAAACGTGTCCGTCTGACTCTTGGGATTGACACCTTCCTCGTCGCGGTACGCCGGGACGTTTTCGTGCTTCACGCTGCCCTCGCCGTACTGCCCGCGCACCGCGATGCTGGGCACATCCTCGGCCTTGGGCACCCGCAGCGCCTTGAACACCTTGATCTTCTCGGTCCGCACATCCGCGGCCTCCATGGTCACCGGCGGCTCCATCGCGACGATCGACGCCACCTGAAGCAGGTGACTCTGCACCATGTCACGCAACGCGCCCCCGGAAGGCGAGTCGTAGTAAGCGCCGCGCCCTTCGACGCCCACGGTTTCGCTGGCGGTGATCTGCACGTGATCGACGTAGCGGTGGTTCCAGATCGGCTCGAACATCGAGTTCGCGAACCGCAGCACCATCAGGTTCTGCACGAGCTCTTTGCCAAGGTAGTGATCGATGCGATAGATCGCGTCTTCATCGAACACCTGCGCGAGCACGTTGTTGAGCTGACGCGCGGATTTCGGGTCCGAGCCGAACGGCTTCTCGATCACGATGCGTTGCCACGGCGGGCGGTGCGTGTCGATCGTGCAGTACTTCCGGCCTTCGGTGACCATCCCCTGGGCCCCGATCTGCACGATGATCGGCTCGAAGAACTGCGGGGCCATCGACAGGTAGAACAGCACGTTGCTGCCCAGGTCGTGCTTGCGTTGCAGTTCGGCGATGCGCTGCTTGATCGCCGGCCAACCGTCGGACTTCGTCGCGTCGGCCGCTTCGTAGTGCAGCCGCTCGGCAAAGGTCGCGTAGTCGGCTTCGCTCTCGAAGTCGTCCGTCGAGAACTCGAAGACCTCCGTGCGGTACGCCTCATCGGTGAACTTGCTGCGCGACACGCCCAGGATCGCAAACTTCCGGGGCGACTGGCCGTTCTTCCAGAGGTAGTACAAGGCCGGGATGAGCTTGCGCTTCGTGAGGTCGCCCGAGGCACCGAAGATCACGATCAGGCAATCCTCGGGGCAGTTCAGAGCATCGGCGATGTGGCCTTGGGTGGGGCTGGGCATGCGAAGACGATACCGCAAGTTCTGCCACGCCATCTTGGCGATACGCGACGTTTCACGGCGTCGCGCCCCGCGCAACGGCCCGCTTGCGCAGGTGCATCGACACCAACATCAAATCCGCCGGGTTCACGCCCGCCAAGCGGGACGCCTGTCCGAGCGTCGTGGGCCGAAACTTCGCGAGGGTCTGCTGCGCTTCGCCGCGCAAGCCGGTGATCGCGGCGTAATCCACTTCCGGGGGCAGCGGTTCGTGTTCCTGCTCGGCCATGCGGGCGATCTCGCGCTGCTGCCGGACGATGTATCCGCCGTACAACGCCTCGGCTTCCAGATACGCGGCCACGCGCGGATCGTCGCCGATGCCCGCCTCCGCCTCGGCCCGTCGTCGCTCGAACACCCCCCAGCGCGCATCGTCCATCAGCCCCATCGCCCGGCCTTCCGGGGTCAGCCGCCACGCCGCGTTGTCGCTGCGCAGATGCAACCGATGCTCCGCCCGGCTCGTGAACATGCGGTACGGCTCGCGCGGCGTCTTGGTCACCAAATCATCGAGCATCACGCCCAGATACGCCCGGCTGCGGTCCAATCGAAACGGTTCGAAGTGATCCGCGATGCGCGACAGCGCGATGCCCGCATCGACATGCGCCCCTTCGGCAGCCCGCACCGCCGCGCTCCAACGCACCGCGTTGACCCCCGCGATCAGCCCCTGACCCGCCGCTTCTTCGTAGCCGCTGGTCCCGTTGATCTGGCCGGCCAGCAACAAGCCCGGCAACTTCTTCGTCATGCACGTCGCATCGATCTGGTGCGGCCAGACCATGTCGTATTCCACCGCGTAGCCGTACTTCAGAATCTTCGCCTTTTCACACCCCGGCAGCGCATGCACGATTCCATCCTGCACTTCCGGGGGCAGCGACGTGCTGATGCCGTTGCAGTAGATCGTGTCGCCCACCAGCGTCTCGGGTTCGAGAAACACGTGGTGCGAGGTGCGATCCGCGAAACGCACGACCTTGTCCTCGATGCTCGGGCAATACCTCGGCCCGGCGTCCGCCTCGATGTCGCCGTTGTACATCGGCGCGTGCTCGAGGTTCGCACGGATCAGTTCATGCGACGCTTCGCTCGTGTGCGTCATCCAACACACCCGCTGCGGCAAACGCGGAAACGCGCCATCCCGCAGGTCGGTCATCTCGCTGAACGGCACCGGCCGCGCATCGCCGGGCTGCTCCTCCAACCCCGAAAAGTCAATGCTTCCCGCCGCCAAGCGCGGCGGCGTCCCGGTCTTCAAACGGCCCAGCTCAAAGCCCAATCGCTTCAGCTCCGCGCTGATCCCCACCGCCGACCCTTCGCCGATCCGCCCGCCCTCCACCTTCCGCGGCCCGGTGTGCATCAGCGACCGCATGAACGTCCCCGTCGTCAGCACCACCGCGTCGCTTCGCAAGACGAACGACTTCTCGACCGCACCGATCGCACCGAACTCGCCGCAGCACCCGTCCGTCTCACACGCCGGCCCGTGCTCGCCCTCGAAGCCCCGACAAAACACCCCGACGCAGCGCCGCTGACTTCCGGGGCCGTCCTCCACCAGCAACCGCTCCACCGTCCCACGCACCTGCATCAGATTCGCCCGCGTGCCCAGCAGCCGACGCACCTCCGCCGCGTACGCATCCTTGTCGCTCTGGCAACGCGGCCCGCGCACCGCCGGCCCCTTGCTCTGGTTCAAGACCTTGAATTGAATCCCCGTCGCGTCCGCCGCCAAACCCATCAGCCCGCCCAGCGCATCGATCTCGCGCACCATCTGCCCCTTGGCCAGCCCGCCGATCGCCGGGTTGCACGACATCACCCCCGTCTTGCCCGGGTCCATCGTCACGAGCGCCACACGACCCGACTCCCCGCCGCTCTCCCGCCAGCGCGGCAACAGCAAATTGCACGCCGCCCACGCCGCCTCGGCGCCCGCGTGTCCGCCGCCGACCACCACCACATCGAATTGCCGTTGCGCTTCTGCGTTCATCGAGCCCGACAGTTTATCGCCCGCTTCGTTTTCTCCCGCGGCCCCCCGCTTCCGCGTCTCAACCGATGGGCGCGATGTAATACCGCCGCGAAATCCCCTCCAGGCCGTGGTGGTAGTAGAAGCACTCCGGGTCCGCCGCCTGCACCGCTTCGAGCATCGCCGGCAACTCCTCGTGCGTCAGCACCGTCCGCACCAGGCCCACCTCCGCGCCGCTCCTCCCGCCCCGGCCGGCCTGCACCGTGAACGTCCGATGCGCCACCGCCGCGACAATCGCCCGGCCCACCTCCGCCTGCCGCCGCGTGATCACCACCAGCATCGTCACCTTGAACTTTCGGTACAGGTTGTTCAGCGTCTCGGCCGACACGAAGATGTACACGGCGGTGTACATCAGCGTGTTCACCACCGCCTCGAAATCCCCGTGTTTCGCGTACGCCAGCGCCAGCCCGAACGCCGTCGACACGCCCCCCGCCACCATCGCCACCGAGCCCACCGGCTTCAAGTACTTCGACGCGACATACGCCGCCACGATGTCCTCATCCCCCGTCGAACCCCGCCGCGAAAACGCCAACGCCTTCGCCAGCCCAGCCAGAATCCCGCCGAACAGCACCAGCATGATCCGCTCGTTCTGCGACTCCGGCGAGGCGAACCGCAGCTCCGGCAACGTCAGCAGCAGCGACACCACCGTCGCCACCACCACCGCCGACCGCACCGCAAACACTCTTGAAACCTTCCACAATCCGAACGCCAGCACGATCGCCTGAAACACCACGTACAGCACGATGAACAGCGTGTAGCTCTCGTAGTAATACGACAACGCCGTCGCAAACCCTTCGGTCCCGGTCAGGATCACCTCGCTGGGCAGCACGAAATACTTCAGCGCCACCGCGTACAGACAACCCGCCGCCACAATCGACACGTAATCCAGCAGCAATCGTCGCATCGCGGGAGTCTAAGTCGCGTCCGCGGCCTCGCGCTCCGCGCCGCGCGCTTCGAGCCGGTCCATCAGCGCCTGCGCCGCCACGCCGTGCACCGCGATGGACATCAGGATCGCAAGCACCGCGATCCGCCACACCGCCTCGATGCCCTCAAACTCCCCGTGACCCTGCGCGTAGGCGATGTAGAACACCGTGCCCAGCCCGCGGATCCCCAGCGTCGCGATCGCCAG